>CALGMY010000123.1 GCA_937958785.1 uncultured Gammaproteobacteria bacterium
GGTCTGGACGGCACGCCGCTCGGATTCCTCCGGGCCGGGGGCCTGCACTGGCTGGCCTTCAAGATCGCCTTCTTCCTGTTCTGCTTCCTGTGGTTCCGTGCCACCTTCCCCCGCTACCGCTATGACCAGATCATGCGGCTCGGCTGGAAGGTCTTCATTCCGGTCACGATCCTCTGGATCGTCGTCGAGGGGGCCATGGCCGCCCTCCACGTCGGCCCCTGGAGCACCTGACGGGAGTCAGCCGATGAATGCCATAGCCAACGTCATCAAGACCTTTTCCCTGTGGGAGCTGCTGAAGGGCCTGCGGCTCACCCTCGTCAACCTGTTCGTTAGAAAGGTCACGATCCAGTACCCGGAAGAGAAGACGCCCCAGTCGCCCCGGTTCCGCGGCCTGCATGCCCTGCGGCGCTATCCCAACGGGGAGGAGCGCTGCATTGCCTGCAAACTCTGCCAGGCGGTCTGCCCGGCAGCGGCGATTACCATCGAGTCCGACGTTGGACCCGATGGCACCCGCCGCACCACCCGCTACGACATCGACCTCTTCAAGTGCATCTACTGCGGCTTCTGCGAGGAGGCCTGTCCGGTGGACGCCATCGTGGAGACCCGGATTTTCGAGTACCACATGGAGAACCGGGGCGAGAACATCATGACCAAGGACAAGCTCCTGGCCGTGGGCGAGAAGTACGAGGCGAGCATCGCGGCGGACCGCACGTCCGACGCGCCCTATCGCTGACCAAGGTACGGCAGGATCCCCATGTTCACCGATCTGCTCTTCTATGGCATCGCGACCGTCTTGCTGGCGGCAGCCGTGGGCGTCATCACCGTCCGCAACCCGGTGCATGCCGCGCTCTGCCTCATCCTGGCGTTCGTCTCGAGCGCGGTGCTGTGGTTGCTACTCGAGGCCGAGTTCCTGGCCATCGTGCTGGTGCTGGTCTACGTGGGTGCCGTGATGGTGCTGTTCCTCTTCGTGGTCATGATGCTCGACATCAACGTCGCCACGTTGCGGGAGGGCTTCCTGCGCTATGCCCCCGTAGGGGCCATCGTGGCCGGCGTGATCGCGCTGGAACTCGCCTACGTCATCTGGGTCCGGGGCAGCGCGCTGCCGGGTGACGTGACGCTCGTCCCCCGTGACGCGACCTACTCCAGCACGGAACAGCTCGGCCGGGTGCTGTACACCGACTACCTGTACCCCTTCGAGCTGGCTGCCATGCTGCTCCTGCTCGCCATTGTGGCCGCCATCCTGCTGACCATGCGCAGCCGTCCCGGCCTCAAGGTCCAGGACGTCGCCGAGCAGGTCAAGGTGCGGCGGGATGACCGGGTCCGGATCGTGTCCATGAAGCCGGAGTCCGAGTGATGGTCACCCTGAACCACTATCTCACCCTGTCGGCCCTGCTGTTCACCATCAGCGTGGCCGGCATCTTCCTGAACCGTAAGAACGTCATCGTCCTGCTCATGTGCGTGGAACTGCTGCTGCTGGCCGTGAACTTCAATTTCATCGCGTTCTCCCGCTACCTGGACGATCCCGCGGGGCAGGTGTTCGTCTTCTTCATCCTGACGGTGGCAGCAGCGGAGTCGGCCATTGGCCTCGCGATCCTGGTGGTGCTGTTCCGCAGCCGCCGTAGCATCAATGTCCAGGAAATGGACGCCCTGAAGGGTTGACGGGATGGAGCAGATCTACCTCGCCATAGTCCTGTGCCCGCTGGCCGCCGCCATCGTGGCTGGCCTGTTCGGGCGCCAGATTGGCCGTGCCGGCGCCCACAGCGTCACGATCCTCGGGGTCGCGGCATCGTTTGCCATGTCGCTGCTGGTGCTCAAGGACCAGTGGTGGGACGGTGCGCCGGCATTCAACGGCTCCGTCTACACCTGGGCAGTGGTAGACGGCCTGACCATGGAGGTCGGCTTCCTCGTGGACCGGCTGACGGCCCTCATGATGGTTGTCGTCACCTCCGTGTCGCTGATGGTCCACGTGTACACCATCGGCTACATGCACGACGACCCGGGCTACCAGCGGTTCTTCAGCTACATCTCCCTGTTCACCTTCGCCATGCTCATGCTGGTGATGGCCAACAACTTCCTCCAGCTGTTCTTTGGCTGGGAGGCAGTCGGGCTCGTGTCGTACCTGCTGATCGGGTTCTGGTACACCCGGCCCACCGCCATATTCGCCAACATGAAGGCCTTCCTGGTGAACCGGGTGGGGGACTTCGGGTTCCTGCTGGGCATCGCCCTGGTCCTCATGGCCACGGGGAGCCTGGATTACGCCACGGTGTTCGCCAAGGCTCCGGACGTCGCTGGCCGGACCATCGAGGTGTGGGCGGGAACGCCCTGGTCGGTCATGACCGTCGCCTGCATCCTCCTGTTCGTCGGTGCGATGGGCAAGTCAGCGCAGATGCCCCTGCACGTCTGGTTGCCGGATTCAATGGAGGGCCCCACCCCGATCTCGGCCCTGATCCACGCCGCTACGATGGTCACCGCCGGCGTGTTCATGGTCGCCCGCATGTCTCCGCTATTCGAGTACTCGGAGACTGCGCTGTCGGTCGTCCTGGTGGTTGGCGCAACCACGGCGCTCTTCACGGGCTTCCTCGGCGTGGTCCAGAACGACATCAAGCGGGTGGTGGCCTACTCGACGCTCTCCCAGCTTGGCTACATGACGGCGGCCCTCGGCGCCTCGGCCTACGCTGCCGGGGTCTTTCACCTGATGACCCACGCCTTCTTCAAGGCGCTGCTCTTCCTCGCCGCGGGTTCGGTGATCATCGCCATGCACCACGAGCAGGACATCCGGAAGATGGGTGGCCTGCGGCGCTACCTGCCCTTTACCTGGCTGACGAGCCTGGTCGGCACCCTGTCGCTGATCGGCTTTCCGGGTTTCTCGGGTTTCTTCTCCAAGGACGCCCTCATCGAGGCCGTCGGCCACGCGGAGCGGGCGGGAGCGACCTATGCCTGGTGGTGCCTCATGATCGGGGTGTTCGTGACGGCGCTGTATTCCTTCCGGATGTATTTCCTGGTGTTCCATGGCCCAGAGCGCCTGGACGCGGAAACCCGATCGCACCTGCACGAGTCGCCCTGGGTGGTTACCCTGCCGCTGGTCCTGCTCGCCATCCCTTCCGTCATCATCGGCTGGCCCACGATCCAGCCCGTGGTCTTCGGTGACTACTTCGGGCCGGCGATATTCGTGCGGGAGGCCAATGACGTGCTGGGCGAACTCGCCGGAGGGTTCCACGGACCCGCCGCGTACATCCTGCACGCCTTCAGCGCGCCGGTCCCCTACGTGGCGTTCGCCGGTGCCCTGACGGCCTGGTATGTCTACCTGCGCAACCCGGCGCTGGCGGATGCCATTCGCCGCCGCGTCGAGTGGCTCTACAACCTTCTGGTGAACAAGTATTACTTCGACGACTTCAACCAGAAGGTGCTCGCCCGCGGCAGCGTGGGTCTTGGCAACGGCTTCTGGCACTTCGGCGACGTACTCGTCATCGACGGCGGGCTCGTAAATGGCAGTGCGCGCCTGGTCGCCCTGGCCGCACGCGTCTCCCGCCACCTGCAGAGCGGCTATCTCTACCACTACGCGTTCGCCATGATCATCGGCCTTGCGGTGCTGGTCGGCTGGCTGCTGGTAGGACTCTGAGCGGATGACGGTCTGATGGGCGGGAGCTACTTCGGAATGGGGATCCTGAGCGTCCTGATCTGGCTGCCGGTCGCCGGCGGCCTCCTGTTGCTGGCGCTCGGACGGAGGGTGGAGGGTCCCCGGGGGTACCGGGCCGACCGCCTGATTGCGCTTGCCGTTGCCGTGTCCGCCTTTGTGCTCAGCCTGCCGCTCTGGTCAGGCTTCGACCGATCCAGTGCAGCCATGCAGTTTGTCGAGCGGGAGCCGTGGATTCGCTCATTCAACGTCGAGTATTTCCTCGGTGTCGACGGGTTCTCCATGCCGCTGATCCTGCTGACCACCTTCCTGACCCCGGTCGTGGTCCTTGCCGGCTGGGAGGTGATCGAGAAGCGCTCATCCCAGTACTTCGCAGCGTTCCTGATCCTCGAGGGGCTAATGGTCGGGGTGTTCGCGGCCCTCGACGGCCTCCTTTTCTACGTATTCTGGGAAGCGATGCTCGTCCCGATGTTCATCATCATCGGAGTCTGGGGCGGCGAGCGTCGTGTATATGCCACCGTGAAGTTCTTCCTGTACACGTTTCTGGGCTCAGTCTTCATGTTGGTCGCGCTGATCTACATGTTCATGAAGTCGGGCAGCTACAGCATCCTTGACTTCCAAGGCCTGCCGCTCAGCCTGACCGAGCAGACGCTGATCTTCCTCGCCTTCCTGTTCGCCTTCGCCGTGAAGGTGCCCATGTGGCCGGTCCATACCTGGTTGCCAGATGCCCACGTAGAGGCACCCACGGGCGGCTCGGTGATCCTGGCGGCCGTGCTGCTGAAGATGGGCGGCTACGGTTTCGTGCGCTTCAGCCTGCCGATCGCCCCCGACGCCAGCGGCGAGCTGGCCTGGCTCATGATCACGTTGTCGCTCGTGGCGGTCGTCTACATCGGCTTCGTAGCCCTGGTGCAGCAGGACATGAAGAAGCTGATCGCCTATTCCTCCATCGCCCACATGGGCTTCGTGACGCTCGGCTTCTTCCTCGCCTGGGGCATCATGGACCGGACCGGCTCGGGGGCCGGGATCGCCATGGGCCTGTCGGGTGGCATGTTTCAGATGATTTCCCATGGCTTCGTATCCGGCGCACTGTTCCTCTGCGTCGGCGTGCTGTACGACCGCCTGCACAGCCGGCGCATCGATGCCTACGGGGGAGTGGTCAACACCATGCCCAAGTTCGGGGCGTTCATGGTGCTGTTCGCGCTCGCCAATGCCGGACTACCCGGCACATCCGGATTCGTCGGTGAATTCCTGGTGATCCTCGCTGCCTTCAAGGCCGGCTTCTGGTACGCCTTCCTGGCGGCCACCACGCTGATCCTGGGGGCGGCCTACACCCTCTGGCTGGTCAA
>CALGMY010000124.1 GCA_937958785.1 uncultured Gammaproteobacteria bacterium
CGCCAAATTAGGCATGTCCCCGTTCGACCTCATCGTCGTCGGCGGCGGCATCAATGGCGCGGGGATCGCCCGGGACGCGGCGCTGCGGGGCCTCTCCACCTGCCTTCTGGAGCAGGGTGACCTCTGCCAGGGCACCACCCGCTGGTCCAGCCGGCTGATCCACGGCGGGCTGCGTTACCTGGAGTT
The DNA here is from genome assembly GCA_937958785.1 of uncultured Gammaproteobacteria bacterium. GTDB lineage: Bacteria > Pseudomonadota > Gammaproteobacteria > Steroidobacterales > SHZI01. The sequence continues at coordinate 187 of CALGMY010000124.1, forward strand.
CGGCGAGCTCGGGCTGGTGCACGAGTCGCTGCAGGAGCGGGAGACCCTGCTCCGCAACGCGCCGCACCTGGTGCGGCCGCTGCCCCTGCTGATCCCCGTGTACGAGGACGCCCGCCGGGGCATGAACACGGTGGACTTCGGCCTCTATGTCTACGACCTCCTGTCCATCGGGCGCTCCGTGCCAGGTCACCGGCGCCTGTCCCGGGGGGAGGCGCTGGCCGAAATGCCCGGCCTGAAGGCCGACGGGCTCACCGGCGCGGTGGTCTACCACGACGCCCAGGTCACCCACGTGGAACGGCTCGTGGTGGAGAACGCCCTCGCCGCCGCCGCGGCTGGCGCCCGGATCGAGACCCATACGGCGGTCGACAGGGTGCTGCTCGACCGCAACCAGGTCACGGGCGTCGAGGTGCGGGACAGCCGCACCGGCGAGCGCTCCACCCGCCACGCGCGGCTCATCGTCAATGCCGCCGGGCCCTGGGTTGACCGGGTGCTGGCGGCCGCGGGCCGCCCGCTGCCCCGCTTCCTCGGTCCCACCAAGGGCACCCACATCGTCGTCCGGCCCTTCCCGGGCTTCGGGGCCACGGCCTGCTACGCCGAGGCCCGCTCCGACGGGCGACCCTTCTTCATCCTGCCCTGGAACGGCCTGGTGCTGATCGGCACCACCGACACCCGCTGCGACGAGGACCCGGCCCTGCTCCGGCCGACCGCCGCCGAGGTGGACTACCTGCTCGCCGAGACCCGCCACACCTTCCCGGACTCGGGCCTCACCCGGGAGGCGGTGCTCTACGCCTACAGCGGCGCGCGGCCCCTGCCGCGCCAGGGCCTGAAGGAAACCGGCGCCATCACCCGCCGTCACCTGATCCGCCAGCACGGCCGCTCGGCCCGGGGCCTCGTCTCGGTCATCGGCGGCAAGATCACCACCTACCGGCACCTGGCCGAGGAGGTGGTGGACCTCGTCGTGCCCCGCCTCGGGCGCACTGCCCGGGGCTGCGAGACGGCCCGCCTGCCCCTGCCCGGCGGCAGTGCCACCACCGCCCAGGTGCTGAAGGAACTCGCCACCTTCCCCCACGTGCCGGCCGGCAGCCACGCCCACCTCCATGCGCTCTACGGCAGCCGCGCCCCGCTGGTGGCCGCCCTGACCCGGGACGCGCCGGAGCTCGGCCTCCCGCTCTCGCCCGGGGCACCGGCCCTGGCGGCGGAGGTGGTCTTCGCCGCCCGGGGCGAGTTCGCCGTCACGCTGGGCGACATCCTGCTGCGCCGTTGCATGGCGGGACTCGGTCCGGACCTGGGCCGCGGCGCGATCGCCGGGGCCCTGGCCACCGCGGCCCGGCACCTCGCCTGGGACCCGGCCCGCTGCGCGGCGGAGGAGGCGGCCTACCGGACCGAGATCGCGGCACTGGCCCCGCCCCCCTGACCTGTGGCCTGATGGCCGGGATGGCCTCAGGGAGGAGGCTCAAGTCGCGATGCGTCCCCGGCGGAATCCCGCTGCCTGGCTCCTCTGGGCCTGCCTGGTGGCAGGGCCGGGGGCCCGCGCGGCCGACGACCCGGTCGCCGGCACCGGAGGCGGGCCGCCGCTCGAGGCGGATGCGCCGATGCCGGAGGTCGCCACCTGCGCCGAGCCCGGCTCCGACCAGAACGCCTGGATCGACAAGGTGCAGAAGGGTGTCTACACGAGCGTGTGCAGCACGGCCCGCTGGTTCGATGGCCTGTTCGGCAACCCGCGCTTCGACCAGGACTCGGACGACACCTTCGGCCGGCTGGGCCTCTTCGAGCAGTACGACCGCCGGGACCAGCTGGACACCCGGGTCCGGCTCCGGGCCCGCTACGCCTTCCCGAACCTCAAGAAGCGGGTGCGCCTGACCCTCGGCCGGGGCGACGAGCAGGAGCTGGTGGAGGAGCGGCCCACGGGGTCGGACAACCCGGCGCCCGCGAGCTTCCAGTCGGTGGACGACGATGCCTGGCTGCTCGGGCTCGGCTACTCCAAGCAGGACGGGCTCGAGAACGGCTTCGACTTCGGCGTCGGGGTGCGCCTGCGGGCGCCCGTCGACCCCTACGTGAAGGCGACCTACCGGCACAACTTCGTCTTCCGCGGGGACACCCTGCTGCGCTTCCGCGAGACCCCCTTCTGGCGGGACAGCCGGGGCTTCGGGGCCACCACGCAGGTGTCGCTCGACCACCTGGCCACGGACCGGGTGCTGCTGCGCTGGAGCAACCTCGGCACCGTGGCCGAGGACACCGAGGGCCTCGACTGGGGCACGAGCTTCTCCCTGTACCAGGACCTGTCCGGCCGCAAGGCGATCAGCTACACCGCCCTCGTGCAGGGCGAGACGGGGGCCGACGTGCCCCTGCAGAACTACGGCGTCGAGACCCGCTACCGGCAGAACGTCTTCCGTCGCTGGCTGTTCATGGAAGTCTCCGCCAGCCTCACCTGGCCCCGGGAGGAACTCACCGAGGACCGGGAGATCAACCCGGGCATCGGCATCGGCTTCGAGATGTACTTCGGTCCGGTGCCCGAGCTGGAGATGCGCTGAGGGCTGGTAGACTGCCGCGCCCGGAAACTTCCGCCGCGCATGCCGGACCAGGCCACCCACATCCTCCGCACGGTCTTCGGCTACGAGGCCTTCCGGACCCCGCAGGGGGAGGTCGTCGCCCACCTCGTCGCGGGCGGCGATGCGCTGGTGCTGATGCCGACCGGCGGCGGCAAGTCCCTGTGCTACCAGATCCCGGCGCTGGTGCGCTTCGGCACCGGCATCGTCGTGTCGCCGCTCATCGCCCTGATGCAGGACCAGGTGGCGGCCCTCGTGCAGGCGGGCGTGCGGGCGGCCTTCCTCAACTCGTCCCTCCGGCCCGACGAGGCCCGCCGGGTGGAGGCCCGGTTCCGGGCGGGGGACCTGGACCTCCTGTACCTGGCGCCGGAGCGCCTGCTGCTGGATCGCACGCTCGACATGCTCGCCGGCGCGCCGCTGGCGCTCATCGCCATCGACGAGGCCCACTGCGTGTCCCAGTGGGGCCACGACTTCCGGCCCGAGTACCTGCAGCTCGCGGTACTCCGCGAGCGCTTCCCCGGTGTCCCCCGCATCGCCCTCACGGCCACGGCCGACGAGCGCACCCGCACGGAGATCCTCGCGAAGCTCGCCCTCACCGACGCCCGGCTGTTCATCAGCAGCTTCGACCGGCCGAACATCCGCTACCGGATCACCGAGGCCCAGGGCAATGCCCGGGAGGCGCTGCTGCGCTTCATCCGCAGCGAGCACCCGGGCGAGGCGGGCATCGTCTACTGCCTGTCCCGCCAGAAGACCGAGGACCTGGCCGGCTGGCTGGCGGGCCAGGGTGTGCCGGCCCTGCCGTACCACGCGGGCCTGCCTGCCGCGGAGCGGGCGGCGAACCAGGCGCGCTTCATCGGCGAGGAGGGCCTCGTGATGGTCGCGACCATCGCCTTCGGCATGGGCATCGACAAGTCGAACGTGCGCTTCGTCGCGCACCTCTCGTTGCCGAAGAGCGTCGAGGCCTACTACCAGGAGACCGGCCGGGCGGGACGCGACGGCCTGCCCGCCGACGCCTGGATGAGCTACGGCCTGCAGGACGTGATCATGCTGCGCCAGATGCTGGCGGAGTCCGGGGCGGACGAGACGCACAAGCGGGCGGAGCGCCACAAGCTCGATGCGATGCTGGGGCTCTGCGAGCTCACCACCTGCCGCCGCCAGGCGCTGCTTTCGTACTTCGGCGAGACGCGGGACCAGCCCTGCGGGAACTGCGACACCTGCCTCTCGCCACCCGAGACCTGGGACGCCACCGTGGTGGCCCAGAAGGCCCTGTCCTGCGTGCACCGCACGGGGCAGCGCTTCGGCGTGATGTACCTGATCGACGTGCTGCTCGGGAAGGACGACGAGCGCATCCGCCGCTTCGGCCACGACCGGCTGCCGACCTTCGGCATCGGCACCGAGCTGGACGCGAAGGCCTGGCGGGGTGTCTTCCGCCAGCTCATCGCCCGGGGGCTGCTCACCGTCGACGTGGAGGGCCATGGCGGGCTGCACCTCACCGAACTCTGCCGGCCGGTGCTCCGGGGCGATGCGTCCCTGTGGCTGCGCCGGGAGGTGGCGGCTACCCGGCGGACGAAGGCAGCCCGGGGCGGGACCGGCCGGGAGAAGACGGCCGCGGGGGGCTTCGAGTCACCGGGTGACCAGGCGCTCTGGGCGGCGCTGCGCACCCTGCGCCTGGAACTCGCGAAGGCCCGCAACGTGCCGCCCTACGTGATCTTCCACGACGCGACGCTGGCCGAGATGGTGCGCCGCCGGCCGGCGACGCTCGGGGAACTCGGCGCGCTCTCGGGCATCGGCGAGCGCAAGCTCGCGGCCTTCGGCGAGCAGTTCCTGGAAGTCATTGGCAGGAGCGCCTTTAGGCGCGACGGCCCGGAATTCCCCTCGCTCGCTAGATGAACACGCTCGCTACGGGAATTCCGGGCCGTCGCGCCTAAAGGCGCTCCTACGAGCTTCCTACAGCTCGCCGAGCGGCCGCACGAAGGTGAAGCGGGCCGGGTCGACGATGAGCTTGTCGGCGGCCTCGCCGATGTTGCCGCCGAGGGCGCTGAAGGGCAGGGTGACCACCCAGATGGCGGTGCCGACCACGGTAGCGCCGAGGCCGAGGGGCCGGGCCACCGCGCCATCGATCAGCATGCTGCTGAAGGACGGGTCGCCGTACCGCACCTCGTCCGCCTGGACGGCGGGGGCGGCCGTGAGGAGGGCGGTCAGCAGGACCGCCGCGAGCGGCCGGGAAACAGACGGGCACTTCATGGGCGGTCCTCGCAGGTCAGTGAATGCTGGAACGCTAGGCCGCAACCCCCGGATTGTCAACGGAAGATCGCCGCCGATCCGGACTGGTTCACGTTTCGTCGTCGAACGGAAAGTACGCGAAGCGCAGGTCGCCGCCGGGTTCCCGACCGGCGTCCTGCCAGCCGGCCACCCGGTAGAAGCGCTCCGCCCGCGTTCCGGGGGCGGTGGTCAGCCAGGCGGGGCCGTCGCCCCGGGCGAACAGCCAGTCCAGGAGCTCGTCGTGCAGGGCCCGCCCGATGCCGCGCCCCTCGAACCCGGGGGCGACGAACAGGGCCCACAGGTTGCGCGACGCCCCGTCGGCCATCCCGAAGCCGGCGAGCTGGCCGTCGACCTCGGCGACGACCCCCCAGCCGGGACCTGCCAGCAGCGCCGCGTAGTCGCCCGGCTGGACCCGGGAGGGATCCCGCAGGACGTTCTCCCGCACGGCCAGCCGCACGGCGTGCATCGCCGGAATGTCGGCGACGGTGGCGGGCCGGAGCGAGAAGCCACCCGCCGTCATGACGGCGTGAGCCGGGTCACCATCCGCCGCCGGGACAGGGCCGTGAAGCCGTGCCGCGCGTACAGGGACCGGACCCGCTCGTGGTCCGGCTCGATCTCGAGGTCGATGGCGGCGCAGCCGGCGCCCCGGGCCGCGGCGAGCACCGCCTCGAGCAGCCGGGCGCCGAGCCCCGACCCGCGCCGGTCCGGCACCACGTACAGCTCCTCGAGCCAGGCGGCCTGGCCCCCGTGCTCCAGGGCCCAGAGCAGGGAGACGTAGGCGACGCCGACGCAGGCACCGTCGTCCTCGGCCACGAGGAAGAAGCCGCGCCGGGGCACGGCGAGCACGCCCTCGATGGCGGCCGCCAGTTCCTCATCCGGGATGACCACGTGATGCTCGGCGAGCTGGACGGCGAGCAGGCGGCAGATGGCGTCCAGGTGCTCCGGCCCGGCCCGGCGGATGCTGGCGGTCACCGGCTCTCGGCGGTGGCCTTCAGCGCCGCGAGTCCGGCCTCGAAGTCGGGGCCCACCATGTCCTCGGTGTCGATGAAGAGGCCGATGAGCTTCGAGAGGTAGGGCTGGGGGCCGAACATGGCCCAGGTGACCTTCGTGCGGTCGCCGTCCGGCACCAGCAGGAACTCGACCGTGTTGCGGGCCTCGAAGGGCGCAGTGAACCGGAGGTCCACCACCACCTTCGACGGGGGCACGGACTGGATGATCTCCATGCGGCCCGCGCCCACGTCCGCGTTGCCCGACCACTCGTACACCGAGCCGACGCCGCTGTCGGCCCCGCCGTATTCCCGCTGCATGTCCGGGTCCTTCCGGTCCCAGGGCGACCAGAGGGCCCAGCCCCGGTAGTCGTTGATCAGGGGAAAGACGAGCTCGGGCGGGGCATCGATGGCGGTGCTGCGCTCGATGCGGAAGCTGTCGGGCTGGCCCGCCGCGTAGGCGAGGATGCCCGCGATGATCGCGAGCAGGATGAGCAGTACGGTGCGCATGCCGGGCCTCCCGCTCGACCCGCCGGGGAGCGCCTATTCAAGCACAGGTGGGGCAGGGGCGGTCAGGGGGACGGCCGGGAACTGCCAGCCCCGCTGCTCCCGGCGGGCGGGACCCGGGATGACGTGGGGCGGGGAGCCGGGCGGGAGGGTGGCGAGGGTGCCCGTGTCGATGCGCCAGCCCCGCGCTTCCCACGCCTTCAGCTTCCGCCGGTACGCGAGCTGGATCGCGTCGGCCTGGACGGAAAAGTCCGCGGCCGGGCTCTCGAAGGGGATGGCGGGCTCGAGCTTCTCGATGACCCGCCGGTCCTCCTCGATGATGGCCCGGTTCCGGCGCTCGGCGATGAAGTCGAGGGCCGGCGACGTGAAGAAATTCCGGGCGCTCACCAGGAAGGAGCGGGTGGTGGTGAGGTCCACCGGGGTGTCGAAGGCGTACTGGTAGGCCGACATGCGCCGGTCGATGTGGATGCGGGTGACGAACTGGGAAGGGCCGTGGAAGGTGGTGCCCGCCACCGTCTCGCCGCTCTGGTCCCGGAAGTACTTCCAGAACCCGCCCGCCTGGTTGCGGAAGCGCACCTCCATGCCGGCGCCCCACTCGGACCCCGTCACGTCGTAGGTGGGCACGGCGTAACCGGGGTCCGCGCCCTTGCGGCCCACGACATGGACGAACTCGGCGTGGGCCGGGTCGAGGGCATTCTCGACCACGCGCCGGTAGTTGGCCTGCAGGGTGAACGCCGAGGTGGTGCAGCGCCACCCGGGCTGGTCCCACTCGGGCACCGGCATGAGCGGGGGGCGCAGGTCTTCCGGCAGGTCCCCCAGGAAGGCGAAGACGATGCCGTAGCGCTCCACCACGGGATAGGCGTCCACGCGCACCCGGGGCGGGACCGGGGGCTGGCCGGGCCCGAGCGAGGGTATCCGCTGGCACTGGCCGCTGCCGGCGAATTCCCAGCCATGGTACGGGCACACCACCCGGTCGCCCCGCACCCAGCCGTCGGCGAGCGAGGCGCAACGGTGCAGGCAGATGTTGCTGAGGCAGCGGGCGGTGCCGCCGCCGTCCCGGAACAGCACGAAGTCCTGCCCGAGCATGCGGACCTTCACGGGCCTGTCCCGCAGGTTCGCCGAGAGTTCGGCCGCGTACCAGAAGTTGATCAGCATCGGCTGCCTCCGCGGGCCGTCAGAGGGCCGGGAACTCCGCGATGCCCGCCAGGCTGCGCCGCTGTCCGCCGTGGTCCGTCTGCACGTGGGCCACGACCTCGCCGGTCGTCAGGCTGAACTTCACGGCGACGCCGGTGAAGATGTTGGACGCGAGGCCGTGCTGCTGGTCGTGGCACACGGCCACCTGGGCGAAGCCGTAGCCGAACTTCCCGAGGTCGTAGGTCTGCATGACCTTGCCATCCTCGTCGTAGCACTCCACGGTGGCGCCCCGGCTGACCAGCAGCCGGCCATCGTGGCAGTAGGCGACGGCGATGAACCAGTTGCGGTCGAAGAGGGTGCCGCCGGCGATCGTGGCCAGGTCCGGCATCTGGCGGCGCTCCACCAGGTCGTAGCGCATCAGCCGCTTGCCCGTCTCGGTGGTGTAGGCCACGTACCGTTCCGACGGGTGCAGGGCGATGTGGGTCACGCCCTTGAAGCCGGACAGCTCCACCGCGGTCTCCGTCGCGTACTCGTCGACCAGCCGGAAGTCCCGGTCGAAGCGGAAGAGGTGCCCGTCGCCGATCCGGTCCGTGCCGGGCAGGTACTTCATCATCGAGCCCCAGTAGGGCTTGGTGCCCTTCAGGGTCTCGCCCAGGTAGATGCTGCCGTCCCGGCCGAAGGCGGCCGTGCCGAAGGCCCGGTGGGCGAAGGTGTGGTCTGGCATCTGCCGGCCGTACCGGTCCACGCGGATCACCTTCTGGGTGTGGATGTCGAAGCCCCAGAGGGTGCCGGCGGGGTCGAAGACGAGGCCCATGACCAGGTGGCGATGGCCCTCGGTCCAGAGCACGCCCTTGGGCTTCAGCGCCGCGTCGTACTGCAGGATCCGGCCGAGCCCCGCGTGGTCGTCGGTCGGGTCGTTGAGGTAGGTGCAGCCGAGCACGATGTCGCCGGGCGCGAAGGGCTGGATGGTGTTCTCGAGCACGTAGCCGTAGCTGCGCGCCACGAAGCGGTTGAAGTCCGTGGCGGGCTGGGTGTCCACGAGCTGGGCCGTGGGCCGGGCGGGGTCGGCGCCGTACTTCGGGGTGGTCGCGGGCGTGGCCGTGGGGGTGGACTGGCTGGCCATGACGCTGCCTCCTAGAACACGAAGCCGTAGATGTACATGGGGATCGCCGTCGCGCCCGAGCCCAGCATCAGCACCATCGCCAGCCGGCCGAAATGGCGGTGGGTGGTGAAGTACTTCGGCTGGGGCGGACTGGGGAACTTGATGAGGCTGGCGGCCACCAGCAGGACCCACACGATGGTCGAGCTGATCGCGAAGGCCGTGTGGGTCCAGATCCAGAAATTCAGGGTGGCGGTGCCCTCGTAGGCGCTGCCTGCCGTCACGGCGAAGATGCCGCCCATCTGGTTCAGGTCGATCTCGAAGAGCAGCACCACGATGCCGAGCACCAGGGCGGTGCTGAGCTGCACGCGCTTGTGCAGGGTCCACTGGCCCTGCCGGGCAAGACGCCAGGACCAGACCAGGATGGGTACGACCGCCACGATGGACAGGATGCCGATGTCGATGAGGGCGTCGCCGCGGGCGCCGAGGAAGCTGGAACCGAACATGTGGGATCTCCCTGTTGCCGGGCGATCCTAGCTTGGCGACGGATGAATGGGAAGTGTAACGTAAAATCCGGGGCGGTCCTCAGCCCCGCCGGAAGGCACCGAACACCTGCCGGTGCCCCGCGAGCAGCCGCTCACCGGTGACCGCGTCCGGTTCCACCGACCACGTGTCCGGCTCGTAGGTCCCGCCGAGGAGGATGCCGTCCTCGCGCGGCATCATGTACAGCCCGCGCGGGCCCACGGTGATGTAGTCGACCTCGGGCTGGGGCGCGAGCACCACCAGCTGGCCGCGGACCGGGGCGACGTCGGGGTCGTTGCACAGGCGCCCGGCGCCGAGGCCCGTGCAGTTCACGACCAGCGGCTCGGGCAGGGCCACCACCGCGGCCCGGTCGGCGAACTCCCGCACCACGACCAGGCCGCCGGCCAGGCGGAAGTCCGCGAGCAGCTGCGCGAGGTACACCCCGGGCTCAATGTGCATCGTGAGGAAGCGCTGCACGTGCCGCTGGGGGAACGGGTGCTCCCGGGGGTCGACGGGCACGAGGGGCAGGAGGTCCGCGATGAGCTGCCAGTCCCAGGCGAGCTTCGGCTCGGGCGAGTCCGTGAGCAGGTAATTGTCCCGCCACCGGATGCCGTAGCGGGTACCGGCGAGCGCCTGGAAATGCCGGTGGGCGAGGCGGGAGGCCTGCACGAAGCGCTGGTCGAAGCCGGGCGCCCGGGCCGCGGGGTCGGCGACCGACACGGGCGCCCACTGGGCGCCGGCGATGTTCGACGTGGTGTGGGGTGGCAGGTCCCGGGCGTAGATCGTCACGGCGAAGCCCGCGTCCTGCAGCAACCGGGCGGTGGCGAGGCCCACGGCGCCGCAGCCGAGCACGGCGGCGGAGCGGTGGCCGCTCGCGAGCGCGAGCGCGCGGGCCTGCTCCGCCGTGCCCCAGGACAGCGACACGCCGCCGCCGCCATGGCCATAGTTGTGCACCACCAGCTTGCCGTCCCACATCTCGGCCTCCACCCGGAAGCCGCTGCGCCGGAACGGGCGCAGGCCGGCGACCTGGCGGATGACCCGGTCGGGCGACACGCGCACCGGCGCGAGGCGCGGGACGGCGTGCGGACGGGTGACGCAGGCGGGCAGCAGGGGCAGGGTGGCGCCGGCGAGCGCGCATTTCAGCAGCGTGCGGCGGGAGGTCCCTGGATCGTGCATGGGTGTAGCGGGGCAGTCGGCGCCTGCTCAGAACCCCGTGTCCACCGGCACCAGGGGCAGCACCCCGGGCACGACGATGGGCGTGGTGGCGTCCGGGATCGAGACTTCCGTGAGGGCCAGGTGGTCGACGCCGGTGACCGGGATCGGGAAGCCGCCGCCCTCCACGTAGATCACCACCTGCAGGCTGTAGTCGCCGGGCAGGGTGGCGCCGTCGAGGCTGACGGGGATGTTGTAGCTCCGGGTGTCGCCGGCCACGGCGGCGGCGGCGAAATTGAGGTTGAGGAACACCAGCGGCGCCCCGGGCGCGGGCTGGCCGGTGCCGGGCGGGTAGAGCACCGCCGCGCCGAAGAGCGGCGTGTTGAGGTTGGCCGGGAACTGCAGCGTGAATGCGAGGGTGGTGTCCGTGCCGGCCAGGGCCCGCTCGGTGCCGCCGCCCGGGGGTGGCTCCTCCCGGGGCGTGACGGGGTCGAGCGACTGGAAGAAGTCCCAGATGGCGGTGTTGGCGAAGCTCGGCCAGGCGTGGGCGGAGACGCCGTCGCCCTCCTGGTGTAGGCACCACTGCACGGGGAAATCGGTGACGGCGCCGCCGGTGCGATCCACGCACTCGGCCACCACGCCGGGCGTGGCGCCAGGGATGTCGAAGCCGTTGTACAGCACCCAGAAGCGCTGGGCCTGCTGGCCGATGACCTGGGGCACCAGCGAGTCCTTGGCGCCCTGGATCTGCAGCACGGCGATGGCGCCCACGCAGCCGAAGGACGTGAGCCCGCCGGCCACCGGGGCGATGCCCCGGATGCGGTTGCCGAAGCGGCAGCCGATCTCGTTGGCGATGCCGCCGCCGCTGCTGTGCCCGGTGACGAAGATGCGCTCGGAGTCGAAGACGAGGTCGGTGGGCAGCTGCGCCATCAGCTCCTCGAACATCCGGAAGTCGTCGGCGAAGTCCCACTGCTTGGTGCCGGCGCCATTGGGCCGGGCGTCCGGGTACACGAGGATCGCGCCGTCGCCCACGGTCTCCCGGAGCCGGTAGAGGTCGAACCAGGACTCCCAGCTCCCGCCGGTGCCGTGGTAGCCGAGGATGAGGGGCTTCGCGGGCCCGTCCGGGTCATAGTCCGCCGGCAGGTCCAGGTAGTACTCCCGCTCCTCGCCATCGACCGTGAGGGTCTTCAGGCCCGACTCGAGGGGCTCCTCTTCGGCGGGCGCGGGGGCGCCGCCGGAGTCGATGTCGAAGGGACAGCCGGCGAGCAGGAGGGCGCTCGCGAGGACGAGCAGGCGGGCGAGGGACAGGAGCGTCGTGGACATTGTTCTTGTTCTGGTCCGGAGGGCCGCCGGGTCATCATGGACCGGGCCGGAGGACCCCGCAAGGCCGGCGCACTTCAGCCGTCCGCTGCTCAGTCCCCGGCGCCGGCGAGCGACAGCACGAAGCCGATCCACAGCGTCACCACCACCAGGAAGCCGGCGATGTAGACGCGGAAGCGGTGCATGACCTTGTTGTAGGTGCACTGGATCCAGGAGTGCGCCACCCGGAGCGCCACGAACACCCAGGCGCCGATGACGAGCCAGGGCGGCACGACGCCCGTGCCGATGGCGGCGGCCACCAGCGCATAAAAGAGCACCGGGACCTCGAAGAGGTTGCGGAAGTTGTCGGCGGCCTGCACGTCCTCGACCCTGGCGGCCATCTGCAGGGAGGTGGCCACGGCCTGGGGGTGGAGCCGCTTGCCGCGGAACTCCCGCACCCGGCAGTAGAGCATGCGGCAGCCCACCGCGAAGGTGAGCAGCACGAGCGCGAGGGCGGCGGCGGCGAGGGCGATGACGTTGATGGGCACGGGAGATACCTCCGCCTGGCTCAGCGAACCCGCTCGATCTCCCCCGGCCGCCAGCTCTTGTCGAAGAACGGCTCGAGCGGGCTGTAGAGCCGCAGGATCACGAACCAGCCCTTGCCGGGCACCGTCTGGATCCAGTTGCCGCGCGCGACCCCGTCGGGCTGCTGCGGGCCGAAGTACACGGTGGTGGCGCCGGACGCGTCGGCCGCGGCGGCGGGGGACGGGTAGCCCTGGCTGCCGGCGCGCGGATAGCGCTGGGGCGTCTCGAGCATGGAGCGGGACTGGTTGTCGTAGACCGTCAGCGACCAGAACTTGGCCTCGGGGATGCCCTTGGGCAGCGTCACCTGGTAGGTCTTCGAGCCGTCGAAGAACCGCCGGTCCGCGTCCTGGAACGCGAGCAGGTACTGGGAGCCGATCCCGGGCAGGCGCATCGCCATGGCGGGGGTGATGCCGGTGATCCCGTAGAAGAACGCCGAGCGTGCGTCGAGGGTGCGGTACCCGGTGGGCGGGAACGGCTTGACGCCCTCGGGGGTGATCATCGGGATCGGCGTCTCGAATTCGTGGCCGCTCACGAACAGGAAGTTCGACCACGCCGAGCCGGGGTAGTAGTACCAGTCGGCCGCGCGCGGGGCCATGAGCAGGCTGCGCGAGGTCGCATTGCCCACGGCGAGCGCGTCGGTGAGGATCCTGCGCATGCGCGCGTCCGGCGCGAACGGCTTGCCCTTGACGATGCCGATCGCCGCAATCGGGCCCATCAGCTCGGGGTCGAGCGCGGTGGCGGGCTCCTGCTGCACCAGCTCGTTCAGCAGCTCGAAGTAGCTGAAGTCGTTGGGCGGGATGGTGTTCATCACCGTGCCGCTGCCCTCGTGGAACACGGTCTCGGGTGGCGCCGTGATCCGGCCGAGCCCGGCCCTGCCGGCCAGGAACCCGGCGATGCTGGTGCCCACGCCGCCAGCCTCGTAGGGGTAGATCCTGGTGAACTTCCGGATGGCCGCCGCGGCCGGTGCCGGGTCGTCGTTCTCCATGAACATGCGGCCGAGGATCAGCACGCGGGTCGTCTTCGAGCGGGCGACGTAGAAGCCGCCCTCGGGGACCGGGCCGTCGTAGCCCGGCGGCAGGACCAGGTACCTGCCGCCGGCGCCCCGGTCCGGGCCCGGTGCGCCGAAGTCGGTCACCCAGCGCCACCACATGTCGTCCAGCGTGCCGAGGGCGTTGGGCGGCGTCTCGAGCACCATCGGTCCCTTGGTGAGGTCGAGGATGCCGACGAAATACACGGTGTCCGCATTGGCCGTGAGGAACAGCGACTTCGCGTCCATCAGGCGGGAGAAGACGAGGATCTCGTTGTCCTTCACCCCGATGTCGAGGAAGCCCTTGCGGATGGCGGCCGCGTTCACGCCCTGCATCGTGTTCACGAAGGCCTCGAAGGCGCGGGTGTAGTCGAGGTTGTCGTAGACCTTGTCCAGCGTGGCCGGGGTCGGTGCGCCGTCCCGGAACTGCAGCGTGCCGATCCGGCTGTCGGCGCGGTCGGGGGTGCTGATCGCGGGCGGGATGGCGGGCGAGGCCGCTTGGGTCCCGGTCGGGCCCGTCAGCGCCAGCAGGGTGCTGGCGAGGAGGGCGGCGGGTGAAGTGACGGGTCGGGTCATCGATTCTTCTCCGTTGTTCTGCAGGGCTTCGGCCGGCTGCCGGGAGGGTGCCGCAATATACCAAAGCGGGCAGACGTCGCCCGGCGACGGGCTGGCCCTGCCCGCGCGCGGCTGCCCGTGGTCAGGGCAGGGCCGATCCCGGGGCCTGAAACTGGTACTCGGTGAGGGATGACTCGCCGGCGAGCAGTGTGAACCGGCTGTCGTGGACCTTGACCATGAGGGCGTTGCGCCGCCGGCAGATCGAACAGTCGCACCGGGTGAGTTCCGCAAAGTCGGTCTCGATCTCGAAGCGCACCGCCCCGCAGTGGCAACTGCCGTGGAGGGTCGCGCGTTGAGTGAGGGGTTAGGCCTCGCTGCTGCTGGGTCAGGAGTGGTA
>CALGMY010000125.1 GCA_937958785.1 uncultured Gammaproteobacteria bacterium
GGCCGGCGCGGCAGCCTGCGGGTGGAGATGCTCGCGGCCGCCCGGCGGCAGGGCCGCGTCGCCTACGTGCTGGAACCCGCCCTCCCCGCGGTACAGGCCGAACTGGCCAGCCGCGTGCCCGTGCTGGTGCTGCAGGACCTGGGCGCCTTCGGCATCCGGCGCTGGCACTTCGCCGTGGTGGTCGGCGGTGGTAACGAAGGGGATCCCCTCGTCCTCCGCTCCGGCACCCGCCGCCGGCACGTGACGTCCCGGGAGGACTTCCTGCGGAGCTGGCGCCCGGGCGGCAACTGGGCGGCCGTGATCGTGGCGCCGGGGGCGCCACCCGTGTCCGCCACGGGTGGCGGCTGGATCCGCGCGCTGGCGGATGCGGCCCCCTACCTGCCACCGGGTGAACTCGCGGCGGGCCACCGGGCGGCGCTCACCCGCTGGCCGGACGACCCGCTGGTGCTCTTCGCGGCCGGCAACGAGGCCTACGATCGCGGGCAGCTCGACGAGGCGCTCACCCTCTACCGGCGGCTGGTGGCAGCCGAGCCCGGCAACGCCGCCGCCCGCAACAACCTGGCCAGCGTGCTGCTCGATGCCGGTTGCCCGGACGCGGCCGTGAGGGAAGCCGGACGCGCCCTCGCGGGACTGGATCCAGGGTCGCCCTTCCAGGCCGCCGTGCAGGACACGCTCACCCGGGCCCGGGCGGTGGCAGGGGCTGGCGGGCCGTCAGCCTGCGCCGCCGAATAGCTCCTCGATCTTCAGGATGAGCTTGCGGGCGTCCGCGGGCTTGCGCAGCAGCGCCACCCGCTCCACGGCATCGATGCGGGCGAGCACGGGCGAGGTATCGCCGCTCAGCACGATGGCCGGCAGGTCCCGCGCGGCCGCCCGGCGCAGCTCTTCGAGCAGTTCGAGGCCGTTGCGGCCCGCGCCCAGGTGGAAGTCACTCACGACGATGTCGATCTCGGCGCCATGTTCGGCGAACGCCGCCAGCGCGGCCTCGGCCGAATCGGCCGTACGGACCGGATAGCCGTCGACGGAGAGCACGAGGCTGAGCGCGTCGCGCACCGCCGCGTCGTCCTCCACGATGAGCACGCCCGGCTTGGGCACGTCGAGGCGGGCCGCCGCGGGGGTTGGGGCCGCGCCGTCGGCGTCGGGCCCGGCCACGAGGGCGGTGGCGGGCACCTGCAGCAGGAACGTCGTGCCGCGACCGAGCTCGGACTCGACCCGCACGGTGTAACCGAGCAGCCGTGAGACCTGCCGGACGATCGTGAGGCCGAGCCCGAAACCCCGGGGCCGCGGCCCACGGCTGTCGACCCGGTAGTACTCGTCGAACACCCGGTCGAGCTCGGGGGCCGGTATGCCGACGCCAGTGTCGGTGACGGTGATCAGCAGACCCAGAGGCCCGCGGCTGCAGTTCACGGTAACCCCGCCCTCCCGGGTGTACTGGAGCGCGTTGTTGATCAGGTTCTGCAGCACCTGGCGGAACAGGATGCGGTCGGTCTGCAGGCAGGCGTCGGTGGGCCCGATGTCGAGCCGCAGGTTGCGCTCGGCGGCCACGGCCTCGAATTGGCGGTGGAGGTCGGCCAGCAGGTCACCGAGCTTCACCCGCTGGAGGTTCGGGCGGATGGCACCCGCCTCGAGCCGGGTCACGTCGAGCAGCGCGTTGAGGAGGTTGGCCATCGCATCCAGCGCTTCCTGCTGGCGCTGCACGAGGTCGAGACTGGTCTCGTCGGCGATCCGACGCGTCAGCGCCGCGTTGAGCAGCTGCAAGGTCTGCAGGGGCTGGCGCAGGTCGTGGCTCGCGGTGGCCAGGAAGCGGCTCTTCGCCTGGTTCGCGCTGTCCGCCTCGGCCCGGGCGGAACGCAGCTCGTCGGTGATGCGGCGCCGGTCGGTGACGTCGCGGACCGCGGCGAGGACGAGGCCGCCGCCCCCGGGCCCGCCGCCCAGCGGTGCCAGGCGGATCTCCGCGGGAAATTCGCTGCGGTCCTTGCGGCAGGCGGCCAGGGCCACCATGCGGGCGCCCATCTCCCGGGTCGCGGGGGCGGCGGTGAACGCCTGGCGGTAGCGGCTGTGGATCCCGCGGGAGGCCTCGGGCACCAGCGTCTCGATCGGGCGCCCCAGGAGCTCGTCCGCGGGGTAGCCGAACAGGCTGGTCGTGGCCGCGTTGACATAAACGATGGCGCCGTCGGCGTTCACCAGGAGGAGCGCGTCCGGGGCGTGGTGGACCATCTCCTCCGCGAGGCCGGCGCCTGCAGTGCTCAGCGGCATGCCCTGGCCCGTAGTGGGAAGCCCTTAGGGTGCGGCGCCCGTCGGCCGCTTAGGATCGGGTTCAGCATGGCAACCGTGGATGATCAGGTTCAGTGGGCGGCGACGCAAGCGCTGTCCGCCAGCGGTCCCCTGCCACCGGTGGCAGGGCAGATCGTGCTGCGGGACCTGGCCGCCGGCTTTGCCCACGAGCTCAACCAGCCGCTCGCGGCCATCGCCGCCTACGCGGACGGGGCCGCGACGCTGCTCCGGCGCGAGCCGGGCCACTCGCCGCACGCCCTCCAGGTCATCCAGGCCATCGCCGGCCAGGCGCTGCGCGCAGGCAGCGTGGTCCAGCAACTGCGCGGCATCGCCCACGCCCGGCCCCAGTCCCAGACGCTGCTCGACCCGAACGCCCTCGTGCGCACCGTGCAGCCCCTGCTCGAGTCGCTGGCGGCCCAGCGGGAGGTACGGCTGCTGGTCGAGCTGCGCACCCCCGCCCCCGCCGTCACCGGGGACGCGGACCGGCTCCAGGCCCTGCTGGTCCTCATGTTCGGCAGCAGCCTGGACACGGTCGCCCGCCTGCCCGCGGAGCGGCGCCGGGTCACCGTGTCGACCGACGAGGGGCCCGGGTCGACCGTGGAGCTTTCCGCCAGCGGGGCACAGGGTATCCTGTTCCTGTTGCATCTGCCCCGGGTAAACGTGTGACCAGCGCAGCGCCGACCACCACCACCGTCCGGACCGTCTTCGTCGTCGATGACGACGATGGCGTCCGCACTTCCCTCGGGATCCTGCTCGACTCCTCGGGCTACCAGGCCGTGGCCTTTGGCTCCGCCGGGGACTTCCTGGCCCAGTACGATCCCGGCCGGCCGGGCTGCCTGCTGCTCGACATGCGCATGCCGGAAATGACCGGCATGGAGCTGCTCCAGCAGCTGGCCAGCCGGGGCGCCTTCCTGCCGGTGATCTTCATCACCGGCCATGGCGACGTGCCCATGGCGGTCGAGGCCATGAAGGCCGGCGCCTTCGACTTCCTGCAGAAGCCCTTCAATCCCCGGGATCTGCTCGAACGCGTCGAGCGGGCCCTGGCGGCCGACCAGGAGGCCCGGCAGGTGCTGCTGCGGATCGAGGAGCTGCGCCGGCGGGAAGCGAGCCTGACGCCGCGGGAACGGGAGGTCATGGCCCTCATCGTCGCGGGCCGGGCCAACAAGGTGATTGCGATGGATCTCGGGCTGTCGGAACGGACCGTCGAGATTCACCGGGCCCGGGTCATGGAAAAGATGGCGACCCGCTCGGTGGCGCACCTGGTGCGGATGGCACTGGAGCTGGAATCGCCGGGCCAGCATCCGCCGTCCGGGGCAAGTCATCCTCCAGCGGGCTGACGCCCGCATCGTCCAGGTCGTCGAACTGGCCGGCGTTGACCGCCCAGAAGAAGGCCCACACCGCCACCACGCACAACACGAGCCCGAGCGGCACCAGCACGTAGAGGATGGTCACGTGCGCACCCGCCGGGCGTTGAGCACCACCAGCACCGAGCTCAGCGACATGCCGAGCGCCGCCAGCCAGGGCGGCAGGTAGCCGAGCGCCGCCACGGGCACCGCCACCAGGTTGTAGCCGGCCGCCCAGACCAGGTTCTGGCGGAGGATGTGCCGGGCCCGGCGCGCCACCGCGATGGCCCGGGGCACGGCGAGCCAGGCATGATCGAGCAGCAGCAGGTCACCCGCGGTCTGGGCGAGCGCGCTGCCCGACTTCAGCACCATCGAGACATCTGCCGCTGCCAGCACCGGCGCGTCGTTGATGCCGTCGCCCACCATCAGTACGGGCGTGCCCGCGGCCTGCAGGGCCTCGAGCCGGTGCACCTTGTCGGCCGGGGTCAGCCGGGCCTGCCAGCGCGGGATGCCGAGGGCACCCGCCACCGCGGCGACCGCCCCGGGGGCATCGCCGCTCGCGATCTCGACGCCGAGCCCCTGCGCGTGCAGGGCTTCCACCGCGTCCCGGGCGTCGGCCCGCACCGTGTCCGTGAGCTCGAAGGCTGCCACCGGCCCGGCCTCGTCGGCCAGCAGGATGGTGCCGTCGGACAGGCCTTCCATGGCGCCGGCGAACGCCGGCCGCCCGAACCGGTAGCAGCGGCCGTCGACCATGCCGGTCACGCCCTGGCCGGCCGTCTCGCTGACGTCTGCCGCCTGCACCCCGGGCATCTCGTGCCTGCGGAAGGCCAGGGCGACCGGGTGGCTCGAGCCGCGCTCCAGCGCAGCGGCAATGGCCAGCGCCCGTGCGGGTTCGAAGCCGGGCCGCAGCACCTGCACGCGGGCCTCGGGGCGCCCGGTGGTCAGGGTCCCGGTCTTGTCGAGGAGCACGTGGCGCACGGCGGTGAGCTGTTCCAGTGCCGTGGCGCTGATCGGCAGCAGGCCCAGCCGGGCCAGCGCGGTGTTCGTGGCCGCCACGACCGCCGGGGCGGCCAGCGACAACGCGCAGGGGCAGGCCACCACCAGCACGGCCACCGTGTTGGCGAGGGCGACGTCGGGATCGACGTACAGCCAGATGCCGGCGACGAGGGCCGCGATGCTGAGGACCGCGACCGAGAACCAGCGGGCCACCTGGTCGGCCAGGGTCAGGAGCCGGGGCTTCGCCTGGCGGGACCGCTCGAGGAGGCGCAGCACGGCTGCCAGCTCCGTCTGCTCGCCGGTGGCGGTGACCCGGACCCGCACGCTGTCGCCCAGGTTGATGCTGCCGCTGATGACCGCAGCGCCCGTGGCGCGCCGCACGGGGGCGGACTCGCCCGTGAGGCACGCCTCGTTGAAGGCCGACTCGCCGGCGACGATGACGCCATCGGCGGCCACCGGATCGCCCTGGTTCACGAGGATCTCGTCGCCGGGCCGCAGGCTGCCGACGGCGACCAGGCTCGTACGGCCGCCGGCCAGTCGCAACGCCTTGGCCGGCAGCAGCCAGGCCAGCGCCTCGGTGACCGTGCCCACCTCGTGGCGGGTCATGAGCTCGACGAAGCGGGCCGTGGTGAGGAAGAACACGAACATGGTGACGGCTTCGTAGTAGACGTCGCCGATGCCCGTGAACGTGTTCCAGATGCTGGCGACCAGGGCCACGCCGATGCCGATGCCCACGGGCACATCCATGGCCGGCCGGCCGGCACGGATCTGGGCCAGGGCGGCCCGGAAGATGGGGCCGCCGGCATAGAGCACGACCGGGAGCGTGACCAGCAGGCTGCAGTAGCGGAGGAAGCCCACCAGGGCGGGGTCCATCCGGTAGTCCTCGCTGGCGTAGAGGGCGAAGGCCAGCATCATCGCCTGCATCATCCCGAAGCCGGACACGGCGAGCCGCTTCAGCGCGAGGCGCCGGGCGGCGGCCCGCTCGTTGGCCGCCACCGTGCTGCCCGCGAGGCTCGCGGTGTAGCCGAGGCGGCGGATCTCGCGCAGGATCCGCTCCAGCACGTTCTCGGCGGAGCCCTCCACCTCGAGGCGCGCCCGCGCCGTGGCGGCGTCGACCCGGACGCCGGTGAGGCCGGGCAGCGGCCGCAGGGCCTCCTCGATCTGCAGGGCGCAGGCCGCGCAGCCCATGCCCCCGATCTGCAGGTTGACGGTCTCCGTCATGGGCGGCGGGTCAGGTGCCCGCGGCCTCGGCCGCCGGCTCGGGCAGGCGCTCGCTGTAGACCTCGACGTCGGGCTTCGCCAGGGTGAAGGCCACCATGAAGCCGCCGCCGATGAAGGAGGCGAGCGGCAGCGCGACGACCAGCCACATCACCGGCAAACGGTACCAGCGGGTCGGGTCCTGTTCCGGCTCGGAATTCTCGGTGGTCATCAGCGCCCTCCCGGGGTGAAGAAACGGGTCACGTGGCTGGCCTCCAGGCTGGCGTCGTCGGTGGCCCGCACCGCGACCTCGAGCTCGCGGGGCGCCCGGGCGAGGTCGCCCGGTGCCACCCGCAGCCGGGCGGGGACGGCCCGCACCTCGCCCGCGGCCACCTGGACCGACTCGGCATCCACCTGGAAGACCCCGGCCGGCTCGGCCGAGATCACGTAGTAGTGGGGGCGCTCGTCCTTGTTCAGGATGCGCAGGCTGTACACGTTCTCGACGGTGCCATCCGGCAGCACCCGGTAGAGCGCATTGCGGTCGCGGATGATGTCGAGCCCGATGGGCTGGCGCTGGCTCAGCGAGACCACGAACCCGACCGCGAGCAGCAACAGCAGGGTGCCGTAGACCAGCACCCGGGGACGGGTGTAGTTCGTCTTGCGACCCGCCAGCTCCTGCTCGGTGGCATAGCGGATGAGCCCGGTCCGGTAGCCCACCCGGGTCATCACGTCGTCGCAGGCGTCCACGCAGGCGGCGCAGGCGATGCACTCGTACTGCAGCCCCTTGCGGATGTCGATGCCGGTGGGGCAGACCTGCACACAGATCGTGCAATCCACGCAGTCGCCGAGGCCGACGGCCTTCGGATCCACGCCGCGCTTCCGGGCACCCCGCGGCTCGCCGCGTCCCGGATCGTAGGACACGATCAGGGTGTCGTGGTCGAACATGGCGCTCTGGAACCGGGCGTAGGGGCACATGTAGCGGCAGACCTGCTCCCGCAGGAAGCCGGCATTGCCGTAGGTCGCGAAGCCGTAGAAGAGGATCCAGAACGTTTCCCAGCCACCCAGCTGGAAAGCCACCAGGTTCGCGGCGAGTTCCCGGGCGGGCGAGAAGAAGGCCACGAAGCTGAAACCGGTCAGCGCGGCGAAGCCGATCCACAGGAACTGCTTCGCCCCCTTGCGCAGCACCCACTCGCGGGTCCAGGGCGCCCGGTCGAGCTTGAGGCGCTGGGGGCGGTCACCCTCGACCAGCCGCTCGAGTCCCAGGAAGGCCTCGGTCCAGACCGTCTGGGGGCAGGCGTAGCCGCACCAGACCCTGCCGGCGACGGCGGTGACGAAGAACAGCGTGAGGGCGGCGAGGATCAGCAGCCAGGTCAGGTAGAGGAAATCCTGGGGCCAGAGGGTCAGCCCGAACAGGTAGAACTTGCGCGCCGGCAGGTCGAAGAGCACTGCCTGCCGGCCGTTCCACTGGAGCCAGGGCAGGCCATAGAAGACGCCCAGCAGGACGAAGGCCGCCAGGGTCCGCAGGCGCGCGAAGCGGCCGGACACCTCCCGGGGATAGACCTTCCGGTGGGCCTCGTAGAGCGAGACTGCGCCGGCGCCAGCCGTGCCATCGTTCAAGGGCCGTCACCTTCGCCAGGCGGGCATTCCTGCAGGTAGCCGGTCAGCAGGCCGGCCACGGCCGCCACCGCCCAGTACAGGAAGAAGCCAATGCTGTAGATGCCGGTACGGGAGAGCCACCACCCCGATGATTCGGGCTGCTCGTACGCGACACCGTCGATGATCACCTGGGGATCCAGGGCTGCAAACGTGAACATGGTGCCAACGCACGCCGCGAGGAAGGATGACCAGCCCACCGCCGCCGCCAGGCGCATGCGCGGCGGCCAGCGGCGCACTACCGGCAGTTCATCCTCCACCTGCTGCTGATCCATCGCGAGTTCCCCCGTCGTTGCCCGAGCCGGCGCTGAGGCTGAGGACGTAGGCCGCGAGCAGGCGCACCCGGTCCTTGCCGAGCAGGGCCTCGTGGGCAGGCATCTGCCCCTGGCGGCCCTGGCCGATGGAGACCCGCAGCGCTTCGGCATCGCCACCGTAGAGCCAGATCGAGTCGGCCAGGTTCGGGGCGCCGAGCAGCGGGTTGCCCCGGGCATCGACCCCATGGCAGGCCACGCAGAACATGGCATACCGGGTGGCACCCGCCTCCACGAGTTCGGGCCGCGAAGCGGCGCCGGACAGGCTCTGCACGTAAGCTACCACCTCCTCCACCCCGGCGTCGGTCAGGGCGGCCTGCCAGCCCGGCATCGCGCCGATGCGGCCGGCGCCGATGGTCGTCACCAGGGTCTCCGGATCGCGGCCCCAGAGCCAGTCCGCGTCCGTGAGGTTCGGGAAACCGGGCGCACCGCGGGCATCGGACCCGTGGCAGCCGGCGCAACCGTTGGCCCACAGGCTGCGGGCCTCACCCATGGCGTCCGGGTCCCGGGAGAGATCATCGAGCGTCATGGCGGCGAACCGCGCATAGCGGGGCGCCTGCACCTCGCGGGCCGCCTGGACCTCGGCGGCGTGCTGCTTCTGCTGGGACCAGCCGAGCTGGCCGGCGAAATTGCCGAGGCCCGGGTACAGGGCGAGGTACACCAGGCTGAAGATCACCGTGAGGATGAACAGCCACACCCACCAGCGCGGCAGCGGGTTGTTGAGTTCCGTAAGGTCGCCGTCCCACACGTGGGTGGTCTGCTTGGCGGCGTCCGCCGCCACCGCGCGGCCATTGGCCAGCAGCAGCCAGACGGCCCCGGCCACGTTGGCCAGGGCGACGATCGCAATGAACCAGCTCCAGCCGCTCGTCATGACCGCATCTCCGTTCCGTCGTCTTCCTCGAGAGGCAGCTTCGAGGCCGCCTCGAAAGTGTCCCGCGGGCGACGGCCGTAGGCCCAGACCACCACCGCGAGGAATGCCAGGAGCGCGAACAGCGTGGTGACGCCCCGTACCAGGCCCATGTCGATGGCCGCTTCCATCACTCGTTCCCCCAGGTCCGGGACGCCTTGCCGAGGACCTGCATGTAGGCAATGAGCGCATCAAGCTCGGTCCTGCCCTGCACGGCCTCGGTGGCGCCCGCGACCTCCTCGTCCGTATAGGGCACGCCGGCCAGGCGCAGGGCCCGCATCTTGCGCGGGGTGACGCTGGCGTCCAGCGTGTTCTCCTCCAGCCAGGGGAAGCCGGGCATGTTGGACTCGGGCACCACGTCCCGGGGATTGCGGAAGTGGATGCGGTGCCATTCATCCGTGTACCGGCCGCCGACCCGGGCGAGGTCCGGCCCGGTGCGCTTGGAGCCGAACTGGAACGGGTGGTCGTACACCGACTCGCCGGCCAGGGAATAGTGGCCATAGCGCTCGGTCTCCGAACGCAGCGGGCGCACCATCTGGGAGTGGCAGTTGTAGCAACCTTCCCGGAGGTAGACGTCCCGGCCCTCGAGTTCCAGCGCCGTGTAGGGCTTGATGCCCGGGGCGGGCGTGGTCGTCTCGGTGGCGAAGTAGAGCGGGATGATCTCCACCAGCCCGGCGACGCTGATGACCAGCGCCGTCAGGACGGCCAGGAGGCCCAGGTTCTTCTCGATGACATCGTGCTTCATGGGGGCTTCCTCAGGCTGCCTGGGCCGCCGGGGGCGGAATGACGACATCCACTTCCCGGGCCCGCTGGCCGACCGTGCGCCAGACGTTCCAGACCATCACGACCATGCCGACCATGATCAGGGCACCGCCCAGGAACCGGATGGCATAGAAGGGATAGGTGGAATTCAGCGACTCCACGAAGCTGTAGGTCAGCGTGCCGTCGGCGTTCGTGGCCCGCCACATGAGGCCCTGCATGACGCCGGCGATCCACATG
>CALGMY010000126.1 GCA_937958785.1 uncultured Gammaproteobacteria bacterium
GTTCAATATCTACGGCCTGCCCACGATTTCCATCCCCTGCGGGTTCAGCCGGTCGGGACTGCCGATCGGGCTGCAGGTCAGTGGCCCGGCGTTCGCGGACGGACAGGTGCTGGCGCTGGCGGCGGCGTATCAGGAGAGGACGGGGTGGCACGAAAAGCGGCCTTGATGCGCGGTATGCGCTGGCCGTGGCGAAATACCGGACTTGACGCCGAACCAGGCCCCGCGACGCGGGGCCTGGTGGTGTTGCCGGCGGACGGGTCGCGGCTGAAACCGCTCCTACAGCACGTGGGAGCGCGGCTGAAGCCGCTCCTGCGACAGGAACGGATCAGTTGCCCAGCAGGCGCAGGAACTCGTTCCGCGTCTGCGGGTGTGAGCGGAAGTTGCCAAGCATGCAGGACGTGGTCATCACCGAGTTCTGCTTCTCCACGCCCCGCATCATCATGCACATGTGCTGGGCCTCGACCACGACGCCGACGCCCTTGCCGCCGATGGCGGTCTGCACGCACTCGGCGATCTGCTTGGTGAGCACTTCCTGGATCTGCAGGCGGCGGGCGAAGTAGTCCACGATCCGGGCGATCTTCGACAGCCCCAGCACCTTGCCGTTGGGCAGGTAGGCCACGTGGCACTTGCCGATGAAGGGCAACATGTGGTGCTCGCACATCGAGTACATCTCGATGTTGCGCACGATCACCATCTCGTCGGTGTCGCTGGTGAACACCGCCTCGTTGATCAGCTCGCCGATGTCCTGCCGGTAGCCCCGGGTGAGGAACCAGAAGGCCTTGGCAGCCCGCTCGGGGGTCTTCACCAGGCCCTCGCGCTCCACGTCCTCGCCGAGGGTCGTGATGATGCTCCGGAAATTGTCGGTCATCGTGTCGATGGCCCGCTTCTCGTCCTGCTCCGAGACCGGAAGCTTCACGACGCCAGTCATTGGTTTGGGGTTGGACACTGTGCCCGCTCCTGTGGTTTCCCTGCCCGCGGCTCGGGCGACGGTCCGGTTCCTGCTGCTCATGGTTGCACCTCAAGGTCAGGTCCGGCCGCGCGGGGTCCGCGGGTCGGATTGTAATGGCTGTCAGGGCCGTGGCCCGGTTTCTGGTCGCGGGGGTTCAGCCCGTGGGCGGCTCCCCTGGGGGATATATCGTCCGGGAGGCGCTTCCGGATTCGCCGGGCGCACCGTCGCCCAGGAACCGGGCCAGCCCCCGGACCGTGGGAGCCTCGAAGACCCGGATCAGCGGCAGCTCCACGCCCAGCCGGTCCCGGACCCGGGCCACCAGGCGGGTGGCGAGCAGCGAGTGGCCGCCCAGCAGGAAGAAGTCCTCGTCCAGGCCCACGGCCGGGCGCTTCAGCAGCGCCTGCCAGATGTCCTGCAGGGTCGCCTCGATTTCGGTGGAGGCGTCGGGGAGAGCCGGGCCGGGGGGAGTATCCCTCCGCTCGCTGTCACGCTCGCTGCGGGACACGCCCCCCGGCCCGGCTCTCCCCGACGCCTCCACCGACGCCCGCCGGTCGACCTTGCCGTTCGGCAGGCGCGGCAACGAGTCGCAGCGCTGCCAGCGGGCCGGGACGAAGGCGGCGGGCAGGTGCGCGGCAAGCGCGGCCCGCAGGCTGGCGACTCCCGGCGCCGGCACATCGGCCGTCGCCGTGTACCAGGCGACGAGCACCGGCTCGCCGGGCACCTCTTCCGCCGCCGCCACGACCGCCTCCGCGACGCCCGGCACCTCCCGCAGCGCCGCCTCGATCTCCGCGGGCTCCAGGCGGATGCCGCCGATCTTGAGGCGATGGTCGCGCCGGCCGACGAACACCAGCTCGCCGTCCGGGTCGTAGCGGGCCAGGTCGCCGGTGTGAAAGCGAGGCACGCCCTCACCCTCGATGACCACCTCGCCGACGAAGGGCGCGGACTCCCCGGCCTCGTCGAGCAGGCGCACGCGGAGCCCGCCCCCCGGCAGCGGCCGGCCGATCGGGAGGTCCAGTCCCCGGGGCTGCGTGTCGTGATCGGCGAACCACTGGGTCACGGCGGTGGCCTCGGTGAGCCCGTAGCCGTTCACGAAGACGGCGCCCCGGCGGAAGCGGCTGCGGAAGAGCTCGAAGTCGGCGCGCCGGGCCCGCTCGCCACCCAGCACCACCGCCCGGACCCGGGACAGGTCCTGGCGGCACGCCACGTGCCCGCCGAACAGGTAGCGGTAGGCCGTGGGCGTGCCGTGGAGCACGGTGAGGCCCCGGTCGGCGATCCGGTCGAGGAGCGTCTCCCGGTCCAGGCGGCGGATGTCCAGCGGGCAGACGGAGGCACCGGTGACCAGCGCGCCGAAGATGTCCTGCACGGCCGCGTCGTAGCCATAGGTGGAGAGCAGGCTCAGGCGATCGTCCGGACCAAGCCCGAGGTTGGCGGCCCAGGCGCGCACGAAGCCCAGCGCGTTGGCCCGGGTCTGGGCCACGCCCTTCGGCGTGCCCGTGGTGCCGGACGTGTAGAGCAGGTAAGCCGGCGCGTCGGGTGACACCGGCACGGGGCGGAATGGGGCGGGCGGGAGCGTGTCGCGTTCGAGGCGCGTGAGGCGCCCGTCCGCGAGGCCCTCCGGCCAGGCGGGCGCGGATCTCTCCGTCACCAGCCAGCCGAGGCCCGCGTCAGCGATGATCCGCGCGAGTCGGTCCGGCGGCGCGAGCGGGTCCAGGGGCACGAAGGCTGCACCCGCCGCCAGCACGCCGAGCATCCCGGCCACCTGGCCGGCGCCGTGGCCGAACCAGAGGCCCACCCGGTCGCCCGGCCGCACGCCCCGGGCCGCGAGAGCGGCGGCGATGGCGCCCGCGCCGGCAGCCAGCGAGCCGTAGCTGAAGTCCTCCGCCGGCGCACGATCCGTGGCGGGCGCGCTGACGGCCAGGGCATCTGCCCGGGACGCCACCTGCCCGGCCACTGCCGCCAGCAGGTCCCGGGGGCCGGCCACCGCCCTCACTGCCGGCCCGCGCGGCGTCGCGCTGAAGGGCAGGGCCGAGAGCCGCGACTCAGGTCCCGCGACAAAAGCTGCGAGCAGGCCTGCGTAGTCGTCCAGCAGCCGCGCGATCGTGCCCGCGAGGAACAGGTCGCTGGCGTACTCGACAGTGACGGCGAGGCCCGCCGCGGTCTCCGTGAGCGACACACTGAGGTCGAACTTGGCGGACTGGCGCGGGATCGTGCAGGGCGTGACCGTCAGGCCGGGCAGTGCGAGGGGCTCGGCCGGCTCGCTGTGCAGGTTGAACAGCACCTGGAAGAGCGGCGTGCGCGCGGTGCTGCGGGGCGGCTGCAGGGCCTCGACGAGCATCTCGAAGGGGACGTCCGCGTGCTCGTAGGCGGCGAGGGTCTGCGCGCGGACCCGCGCGAGCAGTTCCCGCACCGTGGGATTGCCTTCGAGGCGGATGCGCAATACCAGCGTGTTGACGAAGAACCCGACGACACCCTCGACCTCTGCCCGGGTCCGGCCGGCGATGGGCGTGCCGACGACCACGTCCCCGGTGCCGGCGACCCGCGCAAGCAGCACGTCGAAGGCGGCGAGCAGCACCATGAAGAGCGTGCAGTCGTTCGTGCGGGCCAGGCGGTGCAGGCCCGCGAGGAGGTCGGCGGGCAACCGGGCCGAGTAGCGCGCCCCCCGGGACGAGGCCACCGCGGGCCGGGGCCGGTCGACGGGCAGGTCGAGGAAGGGCGGCGCACCGGCGAGCGCCGTCCGCCACCAGTCCAGCTGGCGCGCGAGTTCCCCACCGGCCAGCGCGCGGCGCTGCTCCCGGGCGTGGTCCGCATAGGTGCACGGCACGGCCGGCAGTTCCGGTGCCCGGCCGTCCCGGGCCGCGGCGTACCCGGCGGCGAGTTCCCGGGCCAGCACGCCGAAGGACCAGCCATCCGCGACGATGTGGTGGACCACGAGCACGAGCGTGTGCAGCGCCGGACCGCTGGCAACGAGCAGCGCCCGGGCCGGTGGCCCGTCCGCCAGCTTGAAGGACTGCGCGGCGAAGTCGCCGGCCAGGGCCGGCACCTGTTCCGCCGGCGCCGCCAGCGCCGCGAGCGGCAGACCCGCTGGCGGTTCCACGACCTGCACGGGCTCGCCGTCCCGCTCCGCGAAGCGCGTGCGCAGGCTGCCGTGGCGGGCCGCGAGGCCATCGAGGGCAGCCTTCAGCGCCGCGCGGTCCAGGTCGCCAGCGAGGGTGAAGGCCCACGCGAGGTGATAGGCCGGATTGCCCGGCTGCAGCCGGTCCAGGAACCAGAGCCGCTGCTGGACCAGGGACAGCGGCGCGACCTCGGCGACGCCCTCGCCCGGGGCCGCCGCGCGCCGGATGACCGCGGCAACAATGGGCAGCGTGGCCGGCAGCCGGCCGGCCAGTGCGCGCGCGGTCGGCGCCTCGAACACGGCGCGCAGCGGCAGTGTCGCGCCGAGTTCGGCCGCGACCCGGGCGACGAGCCGGGTGGCGAGCAGCGAGTGTCCGCCCCGGGCGAAGAAGTCCTCGTCCGGGCCCACCGACACGCCGAGCAGTTCGCGGAAGATCCGCAGCAGGGCCTGCTCGGCGGCAGTGGCGGGTGCGGCCGGCCCGGCGGGCGCGCCGGGCGCCGGCGCGGGCAATGCGGCCCGGTCGACCTTGCCGTTGGGGGTCAGCGGCAGGGCGGTGAGGCGGACGACGTGGGACGGCACCATCCAGGCGGGCAGCCGGTCGCGCAGCACCGCGAGCAGCGCGTCGTCGCCAGGCCCGTCGTCGCCAGGCCCGTCGCCGGCTGGCACCACGTAGGCCACGAGGCGCGGGTCACCGGCGACTTCCCGGAGCACGAGCACCGCGGCAGCGATGCCCGGCTGGGCGAGGAGCACCGCCTCGATCTCGCCGGGCTCCACCCGGAAGCCCCGCAGCTTCAGCTGGAAGTCCGTCCGGCCGAGGACCTCGAGGTGGCCACCGGCACGCCAGCGGGCCCGGTCGCCGGTGCGGTACAGGCGCGCGGCCTCGCCGGGCGGGGCGAAGGGATCGGGCACGAAGCGGCCCGCGGTGAGTTCCGGCTGCCCCGCGTAGCCGAGGGCGACACCGGCGCCGCCGATCCAGAGCTCGCCCCGGACGCCGGCCGGCACCGGTTCGAGCGCTTCGTCCAGCACGTAACAGCGCGTATTGGCGACGGGCTGGCCCACGTCGACGGGCCCCGTGCCGGGCCCCACCCGCGCGACCGTGGACCAGACCGTGGTCTCGGTCGGGCCGTAGAGGTTCCAGAGCCCTTCGCCCCGGGCCAGCAGCTGGTCCGCCAGTTCCCGGTCCAGCGCCTCACCCCCGCAGAGGAGCCGCAGCCCCGCCCGGCCCGGCCACCCGGCCGACACCAGGTTCCGCCAGAGGGACGGCGTCGCCTGCAGCACCGTGATGCCGGCGTCGTCGATCAGCGCGGCAAGCCGCGCCGGATCCCGGACGTCTTCCTCCGGCGCGATGACGACGGTGGCGCCGACGGTGAGCGGCAGCAGCAGCTCGAGCACCGCGATGTCGAAGCTGAGCGTCGTCACCGCCAGCAGCCGGTCCCCCGCCCGCAGCCCGGGCTCCCGGGCCATGCTGGCGAGGAAGTTGGCGACGGCGGGCCGGGGCACGAGCACGCCCTTCGGCTGGCCGGTGGAGCCGGAGGTGTAGATGAGGTAGGCCGGGTGGCCGGGGCGCAGCGCGGCGCGGCGGTCGGCGTCGTCCGGTGGCACAGCCGGCAGCGC
>CALGMY010000127.1 GCA_937958785.1 uncultured Gammaproteobacteria bacterium
CCCGCCATCAGCTCCACGAGCCGGTAGTCGAGGAGGGGCACCCGGGCCTCCAGGGACGCCGCCATCGTCATGCGGTCCACCTTGGTCAGCATGTCGTCGGGCAGGGAAACCTTGAGGTTGAAGTACATCAGGCGGTAGAAGGGGTCGGTCCAGGGGCAGTCCTTCATGAGCTCCGCGAGCACGTCGGCGACCGGGATCACCCGCTGCCCGCCGAGCAGCGCGGCCCGGCCCGCGTCATCCAGCCAGGCCGCCTTGCCCAGGAGACGCTCCGTGAAGGGCCAGGATGCCGTGCGCACCAGGCGCTCGTAGCGGTTCAGCGTATACCGGGCGCTGCCCCGGGCCAGGCCAGCGGCGCCGCCCAGCGCGCCCTCGGCCAGGCGGCGCACCGGCCGTGGCAGGCGTTGCCAGCCGGCCGCGAACTTCTCCGCCTGGTAGGCCTGGTAACCGGACAGCAGCTCGTCGCCGCCGTCGCCGGTCAGCACCATCTTCACCCGGGAGGCGGCCAGCCGGGACACGTAACCGGTGGGTATGGCCGACGAGTCGCCGAAGGGCTCGTCGTAGTGGAAGGCCACCGCGTCCAGGGTGGTGGCGAGGTCACCGGGCTCCACCACCTGCTCGTGGTGGTCGGCGCCGACCTGCCGGGCCACGAGCCGGGCGAGCTCCCGTTCGTCGTAGCCGGCCTCGGCGAAGCCGATCGTGAAGGTCTGCACGGGCAGCGGCGTCTGGTCCGCCATCAGGGTGACGACGGACGCGGAGTCGAGGCCGCCGCTCAGGAAGGCGCCGAAGGGCACGTCGCTGCGCATGCTGATCCGCACAGCGTCGGTGAGCAGGGCGCCGAACTCCTCCTGCACGGCGGCCCGGTCGGTGCGCATGTCCCCCTCGGCGACCTGCGGCAGGTCCCAGTACTGCCGGATCTCCGTGCGGCTGCCATCGGTGACCAGGTAGTGGCCCGCCTTGAGCTTGTGCACGCCCCGGTAGAAGGAGTGCGGCGCCGGGATGTAGCCCAGGGCCAGGTAGACGTCGAGCAGCTCCGGGTCGGGCTGCCGCGGGACTCCGCCGGCGAACAGGCTCTTGATCTCGGAGCCGAACATGAACCGGTTGTCATCCACCACGTAGTGCAGCGGCTTGATGCCCAGCCGGTCCCGGGCGACGAAGAGCTCGCCCCGACGCACATCCCAGAGCGCGAAGGCCCACATTCCGTTAAGTCTGGCCAGGCACCCGGCGCCCCACCGGTCCCAGGCCTTCAGGATGACTTCCGTGTCGGAGTCGGTGGCGAAGGTGGCGCCGAGGGCCTCGAGCTCCGAGCGCAGTTCGACGTAGTTGTATACTTCGCCGTTGTAGACGATGACGTTCCCGGACGCCGGGTCCTGCATGGGCTGGTGGCCGGCGGCGGGATCGATGATGGCGAGCCGCCGGTGGCCGAGCCCGAGGCCCGGCACACGATGGAAGCCACTGGAGTCCGGGCCCCGGTGCCCGAGCACGTTCGTCATGCGCGCGAGCAGGTCCTGATCGACGTCCCTCGACCGGTCCCGATAGAGAATGCCCGCGATGCCGCACATGCCGGTCTGCTTCACCCGTGGCCGGGCGCTTCCGTGAACGTGGCCGGTATGATGGCCTGAATGTCCCGAATGTCCAGCGCCAACGTCGTCTTCATGGGGAATCTGCTCTACCCCGAGGGTCTCGCCGAGACCAAGCGCTTCCAGCATTTCATCGATGCCATGTCCGCCGATCCGGGCAATGCGGTCCGGGTCCTGCTGTTGAGGCAGAGTCACCCGGGCCGCGCCGGGGCGGGTTTGTCCGGCGAGCACCGCGGGATAACCTACGCCACGATCGGGCAGGACATCGGCGCCAACCTCGGGCTCCCCGTGGCAGTGCTGCGTTACCTCTACGCCGGGTGCCGTCAGCTGTGGGCTGCCAGGCGACCCGGCGGCCACAACATCCTCTTTCTCTACAACGAGCCCAACGTCGAGAACGTCGCCTTCGTGCTGTGGGCGAAGCTGCTCGGCTACCGGGTCATCGTGGACATCGTGGAGGACAGCTACTTCATTCCCGGGGACGCCCGCTGGATCTCGCGGCTGAAGGCCCGCTCGAGCGCCTGGGCGACCAGGCACCTGGACTGGTTTGCCGACGGGGTGGTGGTGATCTCGTCGTTCCTGGAGCGCAAGCTGGCGGGCATCCTGCGCGGTCGCCGGCCGGTATGCCACGTGCCCATTTCGGTCGACCTCGACCGGGTGGTGGCCCGTACCGGTGCCTTTCACCGTCCGGTACGCCTGCTGTATGCCGGCAGTTTCGGTGACAAGGACGGCGTCGAGGGTCTCATCGACGCGTTCGACCAGCTCGCCAGCCGCTGGCCGGACCTGGAGTTCGTGCTCACGGGGCTGGGGCAGGCCGGCCGGATGGACGAGGTGCACCGCCGGATCGCCAGGTCGCCGTTTGCCGCGAAGATCCGCTACGTGGGCCGGCTGCCGGACGAGCAGTACTTCCGCCTGATCAGCGAGTGCGACATTCCCTGCGTGGTGCGCGCGCCCTCGGCGTTCGCGGACCGCGGGTTCCCCTTCAAGCTGGGCGAATACCTGGCGACGGGCCGGCCCGTGGTGGCGTCGCGGGTCAGCGATGTGGAGCGCTACCTCGTGGACGGTGTCAATGCCATGCTCGTGGACGCCGGTTCTGTCGCCGGCGTGGTCTCGGCCGTCGAGTACCTGCTGGCGGACGAAGCCAGGGCGCTGGCGATCGGCCTGGCGGGCCGGCGGGTAGCGGAGGAGCACTTCTCCGCCCGCACGAACGGGCGACGACTGCTCGCACTGGTCGAGAGCCTCGGGGAGCGGTGATGAGCCTTTCGCCCCCGGACGGACATTCACGGCCACCCAGGGTGCTGATCACCGTGCCCTGTCTCGACCTGCCCGGCGGGGTCGCCAACTACTACCGGACCCTGCGACCGCACCTCGGCCCGGAGAAGCGCTATTTCGAGATTGGGGCTCGTCCCGGCGAATCCGGCTGGTGGGCCGGCGTGGCGCGCATCGTCCGGGATTACTGGCGCTTCCACCGCTGTCTCGTGACCGACGCCGTGGACCTCGTGCACATCAATCCGTCGCTGGGCCCCCGGTCCATCGTCCGTGACGGCCTGCTGCTGCTGATCGCCAGGGTCCACGGGCGCCCGGTACTGGTCTTCTTCCGGGGCTGGGACCCCGCGTTCGAGGCGCGCCTCCGGGCCCGGCACGCCCGGCTGTTCAGGTGGGTCTATGGCCAGGCGAGCGCCCTCGTGGTGCTGGCCGAGGAATTCGCGCGGGCGTGCGTCGAGATGGGCCTCGGGGTACCGGTGGCCGTGGAGACGACGGTGGTGGCCGACGAGGTCTTCGCCCAGCCTCCCGGCCGCGAGCCGGACCGGGATGGCGCCGGGATCCTGTTCCTGAGCCGCCTGGATCGGGGCAAGGGCCTGGAGGAGGCGATCGACGCCATGGCCGCGGTGCACGGGCGCTTCCCGGCGGCGAGCCTCACGATCGCGGGCGACGGCCCGGAGCGTGGCGGCGCCGAGGAGCGGGTCCGGGCGCGCGGCCTGGAACGTGTCACGTTTACCGGTCACCTGGCCGATGGTGACCGCGCCCGGGCCTACCGGGCGGCCAGTATCTTCCTGTTCCCGTCCCACCATGAAGGCATGCCCAACGCGGTCCTGGAGGCCATGGCCTTCGGCCTCCCGGTGATCACCCGGGCCGTGGGTGGCCTCCGGGACTTCTTCGAGGACGGGCGCATGGGCTACATCACGGAGAGCCGGGACCCGGCCGTGCTGGCCGGACTGCTCGGCCGGCTGCTGGCGGATCCGTCCCTGCGGGCCGCCATGGGTCAGTACAATCGCGACTACGCACGGCGGCGCTTCGCCGCCTCGGTCGTCGCCGCAAGGCTGCTGGAAATCTATGGCCGGGTTGCAGGACAGGGCGGCGCTCGTTGAGGGCTGGTGCGCCCGCGACGACCTTGCCACCCCCGATCCCTACGACATCTGGAAGACCGGCCTGGGGTTCCGGGTGAAGGACTTCTACAACCGGCACCGGCGCCTCGGCCTGCTGCCCGCGGCGGCGTGCACGCTCTTCGACACCTACCTCAACGACCGGCCCCGCTGGGGCTACCAGGCGCAGGAGTACCCGATCGTGCGGGCGTGGGCCGCCCTGTGCCTGCTGAACCTCCACGAGCGTGAACCGGCGCCGCGCCACCTGGCCGCCGCCCGCCGCCACCTGGACTGGCTGCTCGCCCACGCGAGCCCCGGCTACCGCGGCCCCTGCTGGGGCATCGCCTTCCGCCAGCCCATCAGCCCCGGGCTCGTCTACGGGGCCGACCTGCCCCTCGTGACCATGACCCCGTATCCCCTCGAGGCCTTCGTGCGCTACCACGAGGCCACGGGCGATCCGGACCTGCCGCCCGTCATCCGGGGCATCCACGCCTTCCTGGACCGGGACGTGCCCCTCATGGACCAGGGTGATGACTGGGAGCTGCCGGCCTACAGCGCCCGCCGCGACCGGCGCGTGGTCAACGCCACGAGCTACCTGCTGCACGCGCTGGCCCTCGCCCTGCCGTACCTGGACGGGGCGGGGCAGGCCCGGGCCCGGGGACGCATCGCCCGGCTGGGCCGGTACCTCGAGCGGGAACAGCGGCCGGACGGGTCCTGGCTCTACTCGCCGGACGGGCCCCCCTTCATCGACTGCTTCCACACCGCCATCGTGCTGAAGAACCTGGTGCGGGCCGACCGGCGGGCCGGGCTGCCGGCGGCGGCGGCCATGGTGGAACGGGGCTGGCAGTACCTGCTGCAGGCCTTCCGGGACGAGGGCACGGGGCTCTTCCGGCGCTTCGCGCTCGCGAACAAGCCCTCGCTGGTGCGCTTCGACCTGTACGACAATGCGGAGGTGGTGAACCTGGCGCTGCTCCTCGGCCACGACGACCTCGCCGCCAGCCTGGCGGGCGCCACGGCGCGCGCGTTCCAGCGTGGCGATGCCATCTACAGCCAGATCGACCGCTTCGGCCTGCGCCACAACCGCAACACGCTGCGCTGGGCAGTGATGCCCTGGCTACACGCGCTGTCCCGGCTGCCGGACTGACGCCATGTGCGGCCTCGTCGGCACCGTCAACCTGCCGCTCGACGACGCGGTGCTCGACCTCATCGCCCATCGCGGCCCCGACGGGTCCGGACTGGCGCGCGAGACGGTGGGCAACCACGTCGTGCACCTGGGGCACCGGCGCCTCGCCATCGTCGACCTCTCCCCGAACGGCGCGCAGCCCATGCGCACCCGGGACGGGAGTCACGTGCTGGTGTTCAACGGCGAGATCTACAACCACGCGGCGCTCCGCCCACGCCTCGGCGCCGTGCCCTTCCGGGGACACTCGGACACCGAGACCCTGCTCGAGCTGCTGGCGGGCGAGGGCACGGCGGCGGTACCCGCGCTGAACGGCATCTTCGCCTTCGCCTGGCTCGACGTGCCGGGTCGCCGGCTGGTGCTCGCCCGGGACCCCTTCGGCGTGAAGCCGCTCTACTACGCGGAGCACGCCGGCGGGCTCGCCTTCGGTTCCGAGCTCGCGCCCCTGCTCGAGCTCGTGCCCCGGGCCGTGGACGCCGACGCGCTCGGCACGCTGCTGAAGCTCCGCTTCACGCCCTCGCCCCGGACGCTGTTCGCCGGCATCCGCCGCCTGCGGCCCGGGCACCTGCTCGAGGTGCGCCTGGACGGCGACCGGCCCGTGGCGCGGGAGCTGCCCTACGTGGGCCGCCTGCCGCAGCTCGCAGACCCGGGCGGCATGGCCGCGGCCGTGCACGACTACGGCGCGCATTTCGCCGCCGCCGTCCGCCGCCAGCTCATGAGCGACGTGGAGATCGGCGTGCTGCTCTCCGGTGGCGTGGATTCCGCCCTCGTGGCGGCCGTCGCCCAGCGGGAATCGGGCCGGCCCCTGAAGGCCTTCACCGTCGGCTTCACCGGCGAGGGCGCGGGGGAGGCGGACGAGATCGCCGACGCGGCGGCCACCGCGTCGGCCCTGGGCATGGAGCACCTCACGGTCCGCATCGGCTTCGACAACTTCCTCACCGCCCTCGAGGACTGCGTTGCGGTGGTGGAGGAACCCCTCGCCACCACCTCGATCGTGCCCATGCGCTACCTCGCCCGGCTGGCCGCGAGCCACGTGAAGGTGGTGCTGTCGGGCCAGGGGGCGGACGAACCCCTCGGGGGCTACGGGCGCTACCAGGCGGAGCTGTACGCGGATTATGTCCCGCCGGTCCTGGCCCGGGGCCTCCGGGCCCTGGTGCGGGGCCTCGGCCTGACCGGGGAGCGCCTGAACCGGGGTCTCGAGGCCTTTTCGGCCCCGGACGATGTGGGCCGGTTCCTGGCCGCCTGTGCGGTCTTCA
This sequence comes from uncultured Gammaproteobacteria bacterium, assembly GCA_937958785.1. Taxonomy (GTDB): domain Bacteria; phylum Pseudomonadota; class Gammaproteobacteria; order Steroidobacterales; genus SHZI01. The sequence continues at coordinate 6,374 of CALGMY010000127.1, forward strand.
GGGACGATGAAATCCGGGACCTGACGGGGACCGCCCCCCGGGCCCCCCGGGAGAGCCTGGAGTACTTCCACGGCCTCCTGGGCCTGCCGGCCCTGCCGGCGGCGGTCGAGCGGATGATGGCCCTGGACCTGCGCCTCGGCCTCGCCGACGACCTGCTGCTCTATACCGACAAAATTACCATGCGTTCATCCCTCGAGTGCCGCGTGCCGATCCTGGACCTCGACCTGATACGCTTCATCGAGACGTTGCCGGCCAGGTATCGCGTGGGGCGGGGCCAGGGCAAGATCGTGCACCGGGCCTGGGCCCGGACGGTGCTCCCGGGGAGCATCGTGGACCGCCCCAAGAAGGGTTTCTGGTCGCCAACCCGGGTCTGGTTCCGGGACGAGGCCCGCCTGCGGGCCATCCTGCTGGATCCCGCCACCCGCTTTGCCCGTTACTTCGACCTCGAGGCCGTGGGGCGCACGATCGGTGAACACCAGCGTGGCTACAACCGGGAGCGGCACATCTTCCTGCTGCTCGCCCTCTACTTCTGGCTGAACCGGCATGGGTGACCCCGTTCCCCGCCGCGTCGAGATCATGGGCGTGCCCGTGGACTGCGTGGACATGGCGGGCGCGCTCGCGCGCGTCGAGGCGCTGGTGGCGGGCGACCGGCCCGGCGCGGTGCTGGCCGTGAACCCCGAGAAGGTCATCCACGCGGCCGCCACGCCCGACCTGCTGCGCAGCCTGCGCCAGGCGGCCCTGCTCATCCCCGACGGCATCGGCGTGGTGTGGGCCCTGCGGCTGTTCGGCGGCGAGCGGGTCGAGCGGGTGCCGGGTGCCGAGCTGATGCCAGCCATCTGCGGCCTCGCGGCCCGGCGAGGCTGGAAGGTGTTCCTGTATGGCGCGAAGCCCGAGGTGAATGCCGCCGCCTGCGCGGCCCTCCGCCGGGACTACCCGGGCCTTGCCATTGCCGGCGCGCGGGACGGCTACGTGTCCCCCGGGGAGATGCCGGGGCTCATCGCCGAGATCAATGCCCTGGCGCCCGAGATCCTGTTCGTGGCGCTCGGCAGTCCGCGCCAGGAAGTCTGGATGGAGCGTCACCTGCCGGAGCTCGACGTGCGGGTCTGCCAGGGCGTGGGCGGCACCTTCGACGTTCTCGCGGGCCGGGTGCGGCGCGCGCCACTCTGGTTCCGCCGCTACAACCTGGAGTGGTTCTACCGGCTGCTCACCGAGCCCCGCCGGGCGCTGCGCCAGGTCGCGCTGCCGAAGTTCGTCTACCGGCTGCTCAAGGCCCGGCTGCGCGGGCACGTGCTCCGCACCGTCGACCCCGCCGGCTGACCTAGGCGACTAGCCCCCCGCGACGTTCGCCCGGTACCAGGCGAGGGTGCTCCGGATGCCCGCCGGCAGCGTGACCTGCGGCTGCCAGCCGAGGCTCTTCAGCTTGCCCACGTCCAGCAGCTTGCGCGGGGTGCCGTCGGGCTGGCGGGGGTCGAACTCGATGCGGCCCCGGTAGCCCACGGCGTCGCGCACCAGTTCCGCCAGTTCCCGGATCGACACGTCCTCGCCGGTGCCCACGTTGAGGTGGGAGAGCATGGGTGCCGTCACCGCCGCGTAGGACTCTTTGGGCAGAGTGGCGACCTTCAGGCAGGCCGCGGCGAGGTCGTCCACGTGCAGGAACTCCCGGCGCGGGTTGCCGCTGCCCCAGACCGTCACCGCCGGCGCGCCGGTCGCCTCGGCCTCGTGGAACTTGCGGATCAGGGCCGGCAGCACGTGGCTGGTGGCGAGGTCGAAGTTGTCCCCCGGCCCGTAGAGGTTGGTCGGCATCACGCTGCGGTAGTCGGTGCCGTGCTGGCGGTTGAAGGACTCGCAGAGCTTGATCCCGGCGATCTTGGCGATGGCATAGGGCTCGTTGGTGGGCTCCAGGGGCCCCGTGAGCAGGGCGGCCTCGGTCATGGGCTGGGCGGCGAGCCGGGGGTAGATGCAGGAGCTGCCGAGGAACAGCAGCCGGTGGCAGCCGTGGGCGTGGGCGGCGTGGATGGTGTTCAGCGCGATCGCCAGGTTGTCCTGGATGAAGTCCGCCGGCCAGGTGTTGTTGGCGTGGATGCCGCCCACCCGGGCCGCGGCGAGGAACACGTAGTCCGGCTGCTCCGCCGCGAAGAAGGCCTGCACGGCGGCCTGGTCGGTGAGGTCGAGTTCGTCGCGCCGGCGCAGGATGAGGTGCCGGCAGCCGGCGGCCTCGAGGCGCCGGACCAGCGCCGAGCCCACCATGCCCCGGTGGCCCGCCACGAAGATGCGGGCGGCCGTGAGGTCCCCGGCGAGGTCGCCGGCGGCGCTACTCATGGTGGTCGAAGACCTTGTAGCCCTCCCGGGCGACGAGCGCGTCGCGCTCGGCGAGATGCAGGTCGGTTTCCACCATCTCGGCGATCAGCTGCTCGATGGGCGTCGATGCGGTCCAGCCGAGCTTCTCCCGGGCCTTGGACGGATCGCCGAGCAGGGTATCCACCTCGGTGGGGCGGAAGTAGCGGGGGTCGACCTGCACGATGACGTCGCCGGGCTTCGGGCCCGCGTCGTCCTTCACGGCGACCACCCGGCCGAGCTCCCCGACGCCCTGGCCTTCCCAGGCCAGGCTGATGCCGAGGCCGGCGGCGGCGAGCTCCACGAAGCGGCGCACCGAGATCTGCTTGCCGGTGGCGATCACGAAGTCCTCGGCCTCAGCCTGCTGGAGCATGAGCCACTGGGCCACCACGTAGTCCCGGGCATGGCCCCAGTCCCGGAGCGCGTCCAGGTTGCCGAGGAACAGGGTGCCCTGGAGCCCGAGGCGGATCCGGGCGAGCGCCCGGGTGATCTTGCGGGTCACGAAGGTTTCGCCGCGCACGGGCGACTCGTGGTTGAACAGGATGCCGTTGCAGGCGTAGAGGCCGTAGGCCTCCCGGTAGTTCACGGTGATCCAGTAGGCGTAGAGCTTGGCGGCGCCGTAGGGGGAGCGCGGGTAGAAGGGCGTCGTCTCCTTCTGGGGGATCTCCTGCACGAGCCCGTACAGCTCCGAGGTCGAGGCCTGGTAGAAACGGGTCTTCCCGGCGAGGCCGAGGATGCGGATGGCTTCCAGGATGCGCAGCGTGCCGATGCCGTCGGCATTGGCGGTGTATTCCGGGGTCTCGAAGGACACGGCCACGTGGCTCTGGGCCGCCAGATTGTAGATCTCGTCCGGCTGGACCTGCTGGATGATGCGGATCAGGTTGGTGGAGTCGGTGAGGTCCCCGTAGTGCAGGATGAACCGCCGGCCCGTCTCGTGGGGGTCCTGGTAGAGGTGGTCGATGCGCTCGGTGTTGAACGACGACGACCGCCGCTTGATGCCATGCACCTCGTAGCCCTTGCCCAGCAGGAATTCCGCCAGGTACGAACCGTCCTGTCCGGTGACACCGGTGATCAGGGCCTTCTTTGCCATCTCAGTGGTTCCTGCTGGTCATGTCTGCCCGGCGAAGATCCGCCGGTAGAGGCGCGAACGGGTGATTTCCGCGGCCACGAGCCGATGCCCCAGGGCGTTCCAGTGGCCATCCTCGGGAAACTCGAAGCGCTGTCCGTAACCGGCGTAGTGTGCGGCGAAGGCCTCGTGCATGTCGATCACCTCGTGGCCCCGGGCACGGGCTCCGGTTATGAAGGCGGCACGCGTCCGGCCGACGTACGTGTCCCCGACCGGGCGGCCGGCGTAGATGGCATCCCGGACCCCGTCCATGACGAACAGGATCCGGTCGGGTGGCAGTCCGCTGCGGGCGGGCAGGTCGCGGAAGAAGAGTCCGATCCCGTGCAGGGCCGCCGCCTCCCGGCCGGCGTCCACCGCGGCGGGCATGTTGCCGGCCCAGACGGTGTCGCCGCCCGTGAGTTCCCGGAGGCGTTGGCGGAGCACGTCCGGCGTCGCGCCGAGATTGTGGCTGGCGTAGCGCCACAGTGCCGTGTCGGCGACAGCGCGACCCAGCCAGGACCGGGGCGGGCGACGGATCGGCACGGCCTGTTCCTCACCGGCGCCCGTGGACCTGAAGCACCACTTGACCCCCTTGATGAAGGCGTAGGCGCACAGCGTCTCGTCGTAGTCGTTGGCGATGATGACGAAGACCAGCGCCGCGGGCCTGAGCTCCCGGCGGGCCATCGTGGCATAGGCCAGGTAGTCCGCCAGGCTCGCCCCGGACTGGCCGATGCCGAAGGCCTGCCCGCGGCCGGCGAGCTCCTGGTGCAGCAGGCCGTGGAAGGTCCCGTCGTTCGGCACCTGCAATGCCTCGACGAAGGAATCGCCGATCACCGCGAGGACCGGGCGGCCGTCGCCGCCGGCGTAGTCCTGGTCATTCAGGTAGCCGAGGTCGTTGGCCTGCTTGCGGGTGCGGATGGCGAAGTTCCAGCCGCTGCTCCAGGTGAGCACGCTATGGGGCCTGAACCGGTTGACCTGGTAGGTCTCGTCGATCGCCGTGTGCCGGGCCACGTCCTGCACCGGGAGCAACCGGAGCGTGACCTCGAGTGCGCCAAATGCCAGCAGCAGCCCGGTGGCCACCCCGATGACCTTGAACGCGAAGGGCGGGTCGGCGCGTGCCACTGAATGGCCCTGGTAGGAGCGCCTTCAGGCGCGACGAGGAAATCCGTCGCGCCTGAAGGCGCTCCTACCTGCTGATCCTAGAACAGCGTGTAGATGAACGGCGCCACCGCGGAGCCCTGGCTGAGCACGATCAGCGCGCCGAGCAGCAGCATCACGAGGATGATCGGGGCGAGCCAGAATTTCTTGCGCTCGCGCATGAAGTCCCACAGGTCTTTGATGAGGTCGAGCATCAGAATGGCTTCTCCAGGCGCTTGGGTGGGGTGGCTTCGCTCTCGATCCGGTAGGTGGTGCCCGGCTCCCGCAGCCGGCGGGCCATGAAGTCCTTGCCGATGAGGCGCAGGACGAGGCCCATGGGCGTGACGACCAGGTAGAACACGATCCCCATGATGAGGGGCGTCATGATCCTGCTCATGAACAGGCCGAACTTCATCCAGCCCGTGTAGACCGGCCGCAGGGCCATGGGCGCCAGGAGGGCCATCAGGGCGAGGACCCCGAAGATGACCCAGGGCCAGCGGGGGATGGGGCGCTCGAGCAGCCAGGGGAAGATGAGGCCAAAGAGCACAGCGACGATGCCGCCGGTGGTCAGGCCGAATTCCCGCAGGCCCTTGCGGTCGAGTACGGGGATCGTGTGGGGCGCGCTCATGTCTCGTCTCAGTCCAGGGCGAACTCGGTGCGCCAGTCGGTCTTGTCGGCCGGTTCCGGCTGGTCGGGCTTGGCCATCAGGAAGTTCTCCACGACGAGGTAGTCCATCTCGGTGCGCATGAAGCAGCGGTAGGCGTCCGCGGCGGTGCAGACGATGGGCTCGCCGCGCACGTTGAAGGAGGTGTTCACCAGCACGGCGCAGCCGGTCTGGGCGTGGAACTCCGTGAGCAGGCCGTGGAAACGGGGGTTGGTGTCCGGGTGCACGGTCTGCACCCGGGCGGAGTAGTCCACGTGGGTGATGGCGGGCAGCGTGGAGCGCTTCAGCTTGAGCTTCTCGACGCCGAAGAGTTGCTCCTGCTCGGGCGTCAGCTGGATGCGCAGCTCGTTGCGCACCGGCGCCACGATCAGCATGTAGGGGCTGTCGCCCCGGTGCTCGAAGTAGTCCTCGACCTTGTCCGCCAGCACCGCCGGCGCGAAGGGCCGGAACGACTCCCGGTACTTGATCTTGAGGTTCATCACGCTCTGCATCTTCGGGCTGCGCGGGTCGCCGATGATGGAGCGGCCGCCGAGCGCCCGGGGGCCGAACTCCATGCGGCCCTGGACCCAGCCGACCACGTTCTCGCTCGCGAGGATGGTGGCGAGCTTCGGCAGCAGCTCGGCGTCCGGCAGTTCCTGGTACACGGCGCCGGCGGCATCCAGTTGCTTCCGCACCTCGTCGGCGGGCAGCCGGGGACCCAGGTAGCTGCCGTGCATGCGGTCCCGGCCGTTGGCGGCGGGCCGGTCCCTGCCCAGGTACTCGTGCCAGATGACGCTGGCCGCGCCGAGGGCGCCACCCGCGTCACCGGCGGCGGGCTGCACCCAGATCTGCCTGAAGGGGCCTTCGCGCACCAGCCGGCCGTTGGCCACGCAGTTCAGGGCCACGCCGCCGGCGAGGCACAGGTGCTGCTCGCCGGTCTCCCGGTGGATCGTGCGGGCGAGGCGCAGCACCACGTCCTCGGTGACCTTCTGGATGGACGCGGCGATGTCCATCTCGCGCTGGGTCACCGGGCTCTCGGCGGCCCGCGGCGGCCCGCCGAAGAGGGCGGCGAACTTCTCGTTCGTCATGGTGAGGCCGGTGCAGTAGTTGAAGTACTGCATGTCCAGCCGGAAGGTGCCGTCGTCCTTGAGGTCGAGCACCTTCTCGCGGATGAGGTCCTCGTAGATGGGGCGGCCGTAGGGGGCGAGTCCCATCAGCTTGTACTCACCGGAGTTCACGCGGAAGCCGGTGAAGTAGGTGAAGGCCGAGTAGAGCAGGCCGAGGGAGTGGGGGAAGTCGATTTCCCAGAGGGGCTTCAGTTCCCGGCCATTGCCCACCCAGGTGGAGGTGGTGGCCCACTCGCCGACGCCGTCCAGGCAGAGTACCGCCGCCCGGTCGAAGGGACTGAAATAGAAGGCCGAGGCCGCGTGGGACTGGTGGTGCCCGGCGAAGAGCAGGGGTGGCAGCGCCCGCTCCTTGAGCCCCGCCATCTTCGCGAGTTCGCGCTTCAGGGTGGTCTTGAGGTAGAGCTTTTCCTTGAGCCACACCGGCATGGCCGCGACGAAGGACCGGAAGCCGTTCGGCGCGTAGCTGAGGTAGGTCTCGAGAAGCCGCTCGAACTTGACGAGGGGCTTGTCGTAGAAGACGACGCTGTGCAGGTCCTTGAGCGCGATGCCGGCCTCCGCCAGGCAGTACTCGATGGCCTCCCGGGGAAAGTCCGGGTCGTGCTTCTTGCGGGTGAAGCGCTCCTGCTGGGCGGCAGCCACCACCTCGCCGTCCTTGAGCAGGGCGGCGGCGCTGTCGTGGTAGTAGGCGGACAGGCCCAGGATGTACACGGGAGAAGTCATCTGCATGGTGCTCGCTGGCCGCCGTCAGGACGGGGTTCCGGGGCTCTTCAATCCTGTTGTGACGCAAAGCATATCAAGCCGTTGCCGGGGCTTCTGTGTCCAGTTCGTAAGATTTCGGTGACTTGACCTAAGGGGCTGCCGGCGGCCGGAGGAACGCCGTCACGGCCCGGGCCCAGGCCTCGGGCTGCTCGTCCACGATGTCGTGGGTGCCGTCCGGCAGCGCGACGAAGGCAAAATCGGGCCGCAGGTCCCGGGCCCGGCAGGCGGCCACGTAGAGATCGTCGCCGGTGTTGGTGAGGATGAGCGCGGGCTGGCGGAGCGCCCGGAGGGGCACCGCCACGTCATGGGCGAAGGCCGCCGTGTACCCGGCCAGCTCACCGCCGGCGCCGAGCTGCGCCTCCAGCATCATGACGAGTCCCCTGTGCATGGCGGTGACGCGGGTCCAGCCCGGCGTGAAGTGCTGCCGGCGGTCCCAGATCTCCTTCAGATGGCCGCCGTCCGCCCGGGGCTTGGGTACCGGCGATGCGGCGACGGCGGCGGCATAGGCGGCCCGCTCGTCGGGCGTGAACAGGGGCGGACCGTTCAGGATCACCCGCCGGACCCGGGCCGGGTGGCTGGCGGCGAGCTCCGCGGCGGTCGCCGCACCCGTGTGGTGGCCGAGCACGTCGGCACAGTCGATGCGGAGGTGGTCGAGCACGGCGACGGCGGCCCGGGCGTAGCCCGTGATGGTGGGCGTGCCCCGGGGCGGGTCCGACTGGCCGTAACCGGGCGTGTCCACCGCGATGGGCCGGAGGCCTGCGGCCACGAGCAGGGGCCAGGCGGCATCGAACATGCCCAGGTGGCAGGGCGTCTGGTGCAGGAGCAGCAGCGGCGGCCCGGTGCCCGCATCCCGGTAGTGGACCTGCCCGTCCGGGCCGTCGGCGTAACCCTTGTGTGCCGTCATCTGCAGGCGCTCATATCCTACAATCATGACATGAGCGCCACATCCAGCGACCTCCCGGCCCCGGGCCTCCTCGACGGGCTTGCCGCCATCGTCGGCCCGGACCACGTCCTCACGGACGACGCGTCCCGTACCTTCTATTCCACCGACGTGTTCCGCGAGGCCGACGTGCTCGCCCTGGCGGTCGTCCAGCCAGGCACCGTGGCCGAGCTGCAGGAGGTCATGCGGCTCTGCGCCCGCCACCGGACACCCACCCTGGTGCGGGGCGGGGGCGCGTCCTACACGGATGCCTACCTGCCCGTCCGCGAGGGGACCGTCACGCTGGATACCTCCCGCCTGACCCGCATCGACATCAGCGAGGAGGACCTCTACGTCACGGTCGAGGCCGGCGTCACCTGGGCGAAGCTGTACGAGGCCGTGAGCGAGAGGGGGCTGCGCACCCCCATGTGGGGCCCGTTCTCGGGCCTTGCGGCCACGGTGGCGGGGGGCATGTCCCATTACGCCGTGAACTACGGCTCGGGCCTGTACGGCGTATCCGCGGAGTCCCTGCTCGGCATGGATGTGATCCTGGCGAATGGGGAGATCGTGTCCACCGGCTCGGGGGGCGGCGAGGGCAGCCTGCCGTTCTACCGCTTCTACGGACCGGATCTCACCGGCCTGTTCGTCGGCGATGCGGGGGCGTTCGGCGTGAAGGCCCGGCTGACCTTGCGCCTCATGCACAAGCCGACGGGATTCGCCGCCGCCTCCTACGGCTTCCCCACCGGCGAGAACTGCCTCCGGGCCCTCATGGAGGCGGCCCGGCTCGGGGTGGTGTCCCAGAACTTCGGGCTGGACCCCCGTCAGCAGAAAACGGCCCTCACGCGCATGGAGTCGGCCAATCCCCTGGACGCCGCCCGGTCGGTGTTCCGGTCGGCAACCGGGCCGCTGGATGGCGCCCTGCAGGTGGCCCGCATGGCCATGGCGGGCCGGAATTTCCTGAAGAACGCCGTGTACTCGGCCCACTTCAGCACCGAGGGCCTCACGGCCGCCGAGGCGAAGCTGAAGCTCGCCGCGGTCAGGCAGGTGGCCGGGCGGTACGGCGCCGAGGTGGCCAACACGATCCCGACCTACTTCAACGCGAACCCCTTCATGGAGCTCCTGCCCATCCTCGGGCCGAACGGGGAGCGCTGGAAGCCGACCCACGGTGTGCTGCCGTTCTCGGCGGTGCTGAAGCACCACGCGGACTTCGAGGCCCTGCTGGCGGAGTACCGGGACCGGATGGAGCGGGAGGGCGTGCAGTTGACCCGGATGCTGATGTTCTTCGGCACCAATGCCTTCATCTACGAGCCCACCTTCCTGTGGCGGGATGAGCAGACCGCCTACCACCGCCGGGTCTATCCCGCCGCCCTGCTCCCGAAGGTGCCGGTGCATCCCGCCAATCCCGCGGGTCGGGCGCTGGTGAAGGAGATCAAGGGCCGGATCCAGGAGCTCTGCAGCCGCAACGGGGCGAGCCACATGCAGGTCGGCAAGGATTACCCCTACCTCGCCAGCCGGAAGCCCGCCACCCGCGTCCTGGTCCGGGACCTCAAGCGCCTGCTCGACCCGGACGGCCTGCTGAACCCGGGCGCCCTGGGGCTGCCGCCGTAGGAGCGGCTTCAGCCGCGACCGGGCGGGAATTCCCGCCCGGTCGCGGCTGAAGCCGCTCCTACGGGAGTGGCATCGGTTAAACTTGGAAATTGCGCCCCCGAACCCAGCCCTGCGACAGAACGAGGACACCATGGCGACCAAGAAGGCAACCGCCCGCACCGCGACCCCGAAGCCCCAGTACGACCTCCTGATCAAGAACGTCCGCGTGGTCCGCCCCGGCGCCAGCCTGGTCGAGCAGGGCGACATCGCCATCAAGGGCGGCAAGTTCGCGAAGATCGCGCCGGTGATTGCGGCCGACACGGCGAAGGAAGTCTTCGACGGCAAGGGCCGGCTGGCCTTCCCGGGCCTCGTCGACCCGCACATGCACACGGGCATCTACTCGCCGCTCGCCGAGGACGCCGTGACCGAGAGCCGGGCCGCGGCCCAGGGCGGCGTCACCAGCAGCCTCAACTACTTCCGCACCGGCGGCTACTACCTGAACAAGGGCGGCCCCTACAAGAAGTTCTTCCCCGAGGTGCTGGACATCTCCGCCGGCCGCTTCCACGTGGACTACGCCTACCACCTGGCGCCCATGGACAAGCGCCACATCCGGGAGATCCCGGACCTGGTCGAGAACTTCGGCGTCACGTCCTTCAAGATCTACATGTTCTACGGCGGCCACGGCCTGCACGGCCGGTCGAGCAACCAGCACGAGTTCCTCATGATCAACGAGGACGAGAAGTACGACATCGCGCACTTCGAGTTCGTCATGCGTGGCCTGCGCAAGGCCATGGACCGCTTCCCGGACAAGGCCGGCGACATCTCGCTCAGCCTGCACTGCGAGACCGCCGAGATCATGGCGGCCTACACGAAGATCGTGGAGGACGAGGGCAAGCTGAAGGGCCTCGCCGCCTACAGCGCCGGCCGCCCGCCGCACTCCGAGGGCCTCGCGATCTTCATCGCGTCCTACCTCGCCAACGAGACCGACCTGCCGAACATCAACCTGCTGCACCTCACCTCCCGCAAGGCGGTGGTGGCGGCGCTGCAGATGGCTGCGGTCTTCCCGCACATCAATTTCCGCCGGGAGGTCACGATCGGCCACCTGATGCTGGACACCGACTCCAAGGCCGCGTCGCTGGCCAAGGTGAACCCGCCCATCCGGCCCCGCCCGGACGTGGAGTACCTCTGGGAGCAGCTCGTCGCCGGCAACCTGGACTGGGTGTGCAGCGACCACGCCTGCTGCAAGCACGAGATGAAGGTCGACGCCAGGAAGCCCGGCAACATCTGGCTCGCCAAGTCCGGCTTCGGCGGCACCGAGTACCTGCTGGCCGCCCTCGTGAGCGAGGGGCGCAAGCGGGGCCTCACCTGGAACCAGATGGCGGCGCTCACCAGCTACAACGCTGCCCGCCGCTTCGGCCTGCACTCGAAGGGCGACATCGCCGAGGGGCTGGACGCGGACCTCGCCATCCTGGACCCGAACGAGACCTGGACGGTCCGGGGCGCCGAGTCCGAGTCCA
>CALGMY010000128.1 GCA_937958785.1 uncultured Gammaproteobacteria bacterium
GACCGGGACGGCAGCCTGCAGAAGCGTGACACCGGCTCCAGCCTCGGGGGCACCATGCGCCTCGGGGCGCAGGAGTGCCGGCTGCAGGCCGGCACGCTGGCCCACGACCTCTACGGCACCGAGATCATCCGCGAGCGGCACCGGCACCGGTTCGAGTTCAACAACAACTACCTCGACCGCCTGAGCAACGCGGGCCTGGTGTTCTCGGGCTTCTCCATCGATGGCCTCGTCGAGGTCGTCGAGCTGCCCGACCACCCCTGGTTCCTCGCCTGCCAGTTCCACCCGGAGTTCCAGTCCAATCCGCGGGATGGCCATCCGCTCTTCACCGGCTTCGTGCGGGCCGCGCGCAATTTCCGGGCCGAGGACCTGCCCGCCGTCGCCCGCGCATGAAGCTGGCCGGGGTCGAGGTTGGCGCCGACCGGCCGCTGTTCCTGATCGCGGGTCCCTGCGTCGTCGAGACGGAGACCCTTGCCGTCGAGACCGCCGGCCGCCTGAAGGAAATCGCGGGCCGCTTCGGGGTGCCGTTCGTCTTCAAGTCCTCCTTCGACAAGGCCAACCGCTCCTCCCTGCGCAGCTACCGGGGGCCGGGCATCGACGAGGGCCTCCGCGTGCTCGCCGAGGTCCGCCGCCAGGTCGGGGTGCCGGTGCTCACCGATGTCCATGAGGACACACCGCTCCCCGAGGTTGCCGCCGTCGTCGACGTGCTGCAGACCCCCGCTTTCCTGTGCCGGCAGACCAACTTCATCGTCCAGGTGGCGAGCCAGGGCAAGCCGGTCAACGTCAAGAAGGGCCAGTTCCTCTCCCCCTGGGAGATGGCCAACGTGGTGGCCAAGGCCGAAAGTACCGGCAACCCGGGCATCATGGTCTGCGAGCGGGGTTTCACCTTCGGCTACAACAACCTGGTGACCGACATGCGGGCCCTCGCGGTACTGCGCGAGACCGGGCGGCCGGTGGTGTTCGATGCCACCCATTCCGTGCAGCTGCCGGGTGGCCGTGGCGACGCCTCGGGGGGGCAGCGCGAGTTCGTGCCGGTACTCGCCCGGGCTGCGGTGGCCGCGGGCGTGGCGGGCGTGTTCATGGAGACCCACCCGGACCCGGACCGGGCCCTGTCCGATGGCCCGAATGCCTGGCCCCTGCACCTGATGGCGGACCTGGTCGAATCCCTGGTCGAGATCGACCGGGTCGTCAAGCGCCGGCCGCCGGTAGAGCTGGCAATCCCGAAGAAAAACCGAGAGTAGAGACGAGGAACCGATGAGCGCGATCCGTGACGTACATGGCCGGGAGATCCTGGATTCCCGCGGCAATCCCACCGTCGAGGCCGAGGTCCGGCTCGAGAGCGGGGCCTTCGGCCGCGCCGCGGTGCCGTCGGGCGCCTCCACGGGCAGCCGCGAGGCCGTGGAACTGCGGGACCGCAATCCGGCCCGTTACCTCGGCAAGGGCGTGCGGCGCGCGGTCGCCATGGTCAACGGCGAGATCCGCAGCGAGCTGCTCGGGGTCGACGGCTGCGACCAGCGCACGGTCGACCGGCGCATGATCAACCTGGACGGCCGGGCCAACAAGGAAAACCTGGGCGCCAACGCGATCCTCGCCGTTTCGCTGGCTGCCGCCCACGCGGCGGCCGCCGAGCGGGGCCAGCCCCTGTACCGCACGCTCGGGCCCGGCACCGTGCTGCCGGTGCCGATGATGAACATCGTCAATGGTGGTGCCCACGCCGACAACAGCGTCGACATCCAGGAATTCATGGTGCTACCCGTGGGCGCCGGGTCCTTCAGCGAGGCCCTCCGTTGCGGCACCGAGATCTTCCATGCCCTGAAGGCGGTGCTGAAGGCGAAGGGCCTGTCCACGGCGGTGGGCGATGAGGGCGGTTTTGCCCCGGACCTGCCTTCCAACGCGGCGGCCCTCGACACCATCGCCGAGGCCGTGGGCAAGGCGGGATTCCGGCTGGGGCAGGATGTTTTCCTGGGCCTCGACGTGGCGAGCAGCGAGCTGTACCGGGACGGCGCCTACCACCTCGAGTCGGAGGGCCGCAAGTTCACCCCCGAGCGCTTCGCCGCCTATCTCGCCGGGCTCGTTCGCCAGTACCCGATCATCTCGATCGAAGACGGCATGGCGGAGGACGACTGGGCTGGTTGGGCGCTGCTCACGCGGGCCCTGGGCGCCCGGGTCCAGCTGGTCGGCGACGACCTCTTCGTCACCAACACCGCGATCCTCGGCCAGGGCATCGCCGAAGGCATTGCCAATGCCATCCTCATCAAGCCGAACCAGATCGGGACGCTCACCGAGACCCTGGCGGCCATCGACATGGCCGTCGACGCCGGCTATGCCGCGGTGATCTCCCACCGCTCGGGGGAGACCGAGGACTCGACCATCGCGGACATCGCGGTCGGCACAAGAGCTAGCCAGATCAAGACCGGCTCGCTCTGCCGGTCTGACCGCATTGCCAAGTACAACCAGCTGCTGCGCATTGAAGAGCAGCTCGGTTCCGAGGCACAGTACGCGGGCCGGGCGGCGTTTCCGGTGAAATTGCCGGGCTGAGCCGGCGGCACTGGCCCGGGGGAGGGTGGCATGCGGGACGAAGTCTTCCTGATGCGGGCGGGGATCGGGCTCCTTTCCGTCCTGCTCGTGCTGCTGCAGGTCCGCCTCTGGGTTTCCGACGACGGCTTCCGGGAGGTCGCGCGCCTGGGGACCCTCATCGCGGCCCAGGCCGACGAGAACACCCGCCTCAGCCAGCGGAACCAGCGGCTGGAGGCCGAGGTCGTGGAGCTTCGCAAGGGGGACGCCGCCGTGGAGGAGCGCGCCCGGGCGGACCTCGGGCTCATCGGGCCGGGCGAGACCTTCTTCCTGTTCGGGGCCGGCCGGCCGGCCGGCTGAGCCCGCCCGTCGCACCCGGCGCCGCCGCCGTGCTCCACATCCAGCACCACGATGCCGTGGCGGAGATCCGGATGGACCGGGCCCCCGCCAACGCCCTGAACCTGGCGCTGGTCGAGCAGCTGCTCGCCGCCCTGGAGACCGTCCGCATGGATGGCGCGAGGGCCATCGTGCTCACGGGCCGGCCGGGGATGTTCAGCGGCGGCCTCGACGTGCCCGAGCTGATCCAGCTCGACCGGCGGCACATCGAGTCGTTCTGGGGCCGTTTCTTCAGCCTCACCCATCAGCTGGCCGCGAGTCCCGTGCCGGTCGTCGCCGCGGTCTCGGGGCATGCGCCGGCCGGCGGTGCCGTCCTGGCCCTCCACTGTGACTGGCGCATTGGCGTCGCCGGCCGGTTCCGCATCGGCCTCAACGAGGTGCAGGTGGGCCTGCCGGTACCACCCACGATCCTCGTCGCGCTCGAGCTGGCCGTCGGCCCCCGGCAGGCGCTCAGGCTGGCGTCCCGGGGTGAACTCGTGACCATGGAGGAGGCCCTCGCCGTGGGTCTCCTGGACGAGCTGGTGCAACCCGACGCGCTGCTCGCCGCGGCCCTGGCGCGGGCGGGCGAGTGGCTGGCCCTGCCACCGGTCGCGATGAACACCACGCGACTCGCCACCAAGGCGCGCCTCATCAGGGCCCTGGAAGGGCCTGCCGACGTTGCCACTGCCACCAGCTGGTGGTTTTCGGCCGAGACCCAGGCCGGCATGCGCCGGCTGGTCGAAAAGCTGGGCCGGGGCTGAGCCGCTACCAGGCGTAGGCCTCGGGGGCGGGGCCGCCGGGACCGGGGAACAGCGTGTCGAGGCGGGCCAGGAACTCCTCCGGCAGCCGGATCTCAAGCGCGCGGAGCGACTCGTCGAGCTGGGCGACGGTGCGCGGCCCGATGATCGGCGCGGTGACGCCGGGCTGGTGCAGCAGCCAGGCAAGCGCCACGTGGGCCGGGTGTTCGCCGAGCCCGTCGCACAGTGCTTCCCACTGCCGGATCCGGTCGCCCTCGGTCTCCAGCCAGCGGCTCACCATCGGGCCTGCGCTGCGGCCCTCCCGGGCCTTGCGCAACGCGCCCCCGAGCAGTCCCCCCGCGAGCGGCGACCAGGGGATCACGCCGATCCCATAGGCCCGGGCCGCCGGCAGCACCTCGAGTTCCACGGTCCGGCTCCGGAGGTTGTACAGGGACTGCTCCGAGACGAGGCCGGGCATCCGCCGGGCCCGGGCCGCCTCCTGGGCCTGCGCGAGATGCCAGCCGGCGAAGTTGGACGAGCCAAAATAGATCACCTTGCCCTGCTGGCGCAGGACCGAGAACGCCTCCCAGATCTCGTCGAAGGGCGTTTCCCGGTCGATGTGGTGCATCTGGTAGAGATCGATGTGATCGGTGCGCAGCCGCCGCAGCGACTCGTCGCAGGCCGCGCGGATGTGCAGCGCGGACAGGTGCGTGGTGTTGGGCCAGTTGTCAGTGCGTCCGAAGCCCTTCATCGAGTTGTAGAGCTTGGTGGCGATTACCGTGCGCTCCCGGCGCTCGCCCCCCTTCGCGAACCAGCGGCCGATGATCTCCTCGGTCGCGCCGGGTCCCGCCGTGCCACCGTACATGTTGGCGGTGTCCACGAAATTGATGCCGAGTTCCAGGGCCCGGTCGAGTATCGCGTGGGCCTCCGGCTCGGCGGTGTACTGGCCGAAATTCATCGTCCCGAGCGCGAGCCGGGAGACGCGGAGGCCGCTACGGCCGAGGTGGGTGTACTGCATGGGAGTTTCCTTCAGCGGGCGAGCAGGACGTACACGGCGCCGGTGCCCCCGTCCCGGGCGGGCGCCGTCGTGAAGGCGAGCACCTGGTCCCACTGGGGCAGCCAGCGGTTCAGCTTGACCTTGAGGACCGGGCCGCCAGGCCCGGAGCGCAGGCCCTTGCCGTGCACGATCCGCACGCAGCGCAGGCCCTGCAGGAGCACGTCGTTCATGAATTCCCTGAGCATGAGCCGGGCTTCGTTGGCCGTGAGGCCGTGCAGGTCGAGTTCATCCTGGATGGCATAACGGCCACGGCGCAGTTCCTTGAGCACCCGTAGGGGAACCTGCGGCCGGCGAAAGCTGAGTTCCTCGCCACTCTCCAGGCCCACTTCCGCGGGGCCCCGCGCCAGCGATTCCTCGAGCACGGCCTGGTCATCGGCGCGGGCGAACCGGGCCCGGGGTGCCGGTGCCGGCTTGCGCAGCGGCACGCGCCGGCGGGACTTCACCGGCCGCACCGGGCCCACGAGGTCGCCGAACCGGGCGGCATCCTCGCCGGGGGTGTGCTTGCCATCCTTGCGGGTCAAGAGCGCCCTCGCATGCCTCTGCGCTATGCATTAGCATTCTAGGGCTTCACCGCCCGGCTGCCCAACAAAGAATGCGACTGCTCCTCTCGAACGACGACGGCTATCAGGCCGACGGACTCGCCACGCTCGCCCTGAGCCTGGCGGACCTCGCCGAGATCACCGTCGTCGCGCCGGACCGCAACCAGAGCGGGGCCAGCCACTCCCTGACCCTCGAGTCGCCGCTCCGGGTGCACAAGACCCGCGAAGGCATCCACTACGTCAACGGGACCCCCACCGACTGCGTCCACCTCGCCATCACCGGCCTGCTCGAGCAGGAGCCTGACATGGTGATCGCCGGGATCAACCATGGGGCGAACCTCGGCGACGATGTGCTCTACTCGGGCACGGTGGCCGCGGCGGTCGAGGGCCGTTTCCTCGGGCTGCCGGCGATCGCGGTGTCCCTGACCGGCGAGCACCGCCACTTCGATACCGCCGGCCAGGCCATCCGCACGCTGTTCCAGCACCTGGTGGGTGCGCCCCTGCCGCCGGACACCATCCTCAACGTCAACGTGCCCGACGTGCCCTTTGGCGAACTGCGCGGCTTCAGGGCCACCCGCCTCGGCTACCGGCATCGGGCAGAGAGGGTCGTGGAGGCCCGGGACCCGAAGGGCAGGCGGATCTACTGGGTGGGGGCGGCCGGCCCGGGCCAGGACGCCGGCCCGGGCACGGACTTTCACGCCATCGAGCACGGCTACGTTTCCGTCACACCGCTGAAACTCGACCTTACCGACCGACCGCGGGTCGAGCTCATCGCCGGCTGGCTGCCGAAGTGAGGCGGGGCGGGGGCATCCGGCCGTGACGGGCGGCAGGCAGGTGATCAACGGCATCGGGATGACGTCGGCCCGCACGCGGGAACGCCTGGTCCGGCGCCTCGGCGAGACGGGAATCACCCATCCCGCCGTCCTCGAGCGCATTCGCAGCGTGCCGCGGCACCTGTTCGTGGATGAAGCGCTCGCCAGCCGCGCCTACGAGGACAGCGCCCTGCCGATCGGCCAGGGCCAGACCATCTCCCAGCCCTGGGTCGTCGCCCTGATGACCCAGGCCCTCGTCGCCGACGCAGAGCTGCCCCTGCGCAAGGTCCTCGAGGTCGGCACCGGCTGCGGGTACCAGACCGCCGTCCTGTCGCCCTTCGTCCGCCAGCTCTTCACCATCGAGCGCATCGGGACCCTGCAGCAGGCCGCCCGCACACGCCTCAACCAGCTGGGCTTCGACAACGTCCGGTACCGCCACGGCGACGGGTTCAAGGGTTGGCCGGGCCAGGCCCCGTTCGACGGCATCATCGTCGCAGCGGCGCCAGCCGGCGTGCCCCCCGCGCTCCTCGAGCAGCTCGCCGAGGGCGGTCGCCTCGTGATCCCGGTGGGGCCTTCGGGCCAGCAGGACCTGGTGCGTTTTACCCGGCGCGGGGACGACTACCAGCGGGAGCTGCTGTCCCGCGTGTCCTTCGTCCCGCTCGTCGAGGGCACGGGCTGAGCCGCGGACCGAAGGCCCGACTGCCCTCCCGGCTGCTGCTCGGGGTGGCCGTCCTCGCAATCGCGGCCTGCAGCGGCGCGGTGCGCTGGGAAGAGCGTGCGCCCGGCGCGACGGGACGTGTGGCCCGACCGGCAACCCCGGCACCGGTGTCCCGCCCCGATACCCACACGGTGCGTGCCGGGGAGACCCTCTATGCCATCGCCACGCGCCACGGCCTGACGCCTGCCGAGCTCGCGGCCTGGAACGACCTCGGCGACGGCACGCTCATCCGGGTCGGGCAGCGGCTTCGGCTGTCACCACCGGCCGGGTCGGCCGCCCCGTCCCGGGCGCCCGAGGCGGCGGCCGGGGAGGCGCCGCCCGGCTGGCAGTGGCCCGTGGCCGGTCCCGTGCTGGTCCGCTTCGGCGAGTCGCCGGTCACCGCGTCGGGCGTGCAGCTGGGTGGCCGGCGCGGTGATCCGGTGCGGGCGGCGGCCGGCGGCCAGGTCGTGTATGCCGGCAGCGGCCTCAAGGCCTACGGCGAGCTGCTGATCATCAAGCACAACCCCACGTGGCTCAGCGCCTACGGCTACAACGAGGCGCTGCTCGTGCGGGAGGGCGAGCGCGTGGCGCCGGGACAGGCGATTGCCCGCATGGGGGAGGGGCCCGCGGGCAGCGAGGGCGGTCGGCGGCCCGTGCTGCACTTCGAGATCCGGCGCAACGGCATCCCGCTGGATCCGCTGGGCCAGCTGCCGCTACGGCGCGAGTAACAGCGCCGCGACCACCCGCCGGTCCTCGCCGGCAAGCACGTTGTAGGTTCGGCAAGCGGCTGCCGTCGCCATGACCTCGAAGCCAACCCCGCGGCCCATGATCCCGGTAACGAGCCGGTTGCCGGCGAAGCGGTGCACCGTTCCCGTGCCGAAGAGGATCAGCTCCGGTTCGAGTTCCAGTGCGGCGGCGAAGTCGTCGATCGTGAGTGACTCCAGGGGTCGGGGTTGCCAGCCGGTGATGATGCGTTCCGGGCTCACGATGAGGTGACCCGTATAGGTGGTGCCGCTGATGACGACGGTGGTCCCCTGCACCGACTGTATATAATTGCCCGAGCCCTGCTCGGCGTGCAGCTTCATGATCGCTCCCTGCCCCGGACGCACCTTAGCATGACCCTGGCGGCCGCCGGCGGCGTTCCCACGACCGTGCGTTGCCGTCCGGTTGCGACCGACCTCGTCGGGGCGCTGCCTGCGGGCCTGCATCCCGTCGTGCGCCGCGTGCTCGCCGCCCGCAACGTTGCACCGGCGCAGCTTCGCGCCGGGCTGGCCGACCTCGAGCCCGTGAATTCGCTGCCTGGCGTCGCCGCGGCCGCGGCCCGCCTTGCGGCGGCCCGGGCCGCCGGGGAGCGCGTCCTCGTGATCGGTGACTTCGACGCGGATGGCGCCACCGCCACGGCCCTCGCGATGACCTGCCTGCGCGCCTTCGGCTTTGCCGCCTCGGGCTACCTCGTTCCCGACCGGTTCACGCTGGGCTACGGGCTGTCGCCCGGGGTCGCGGAACTCGCCGCCGGCCACCGGCCCTGCCTGCTGCTGACCGTCGACAATGGCATCACCAGTTTCGATGGCATCCGCCGCGCCGCCGAACTCGGCATGGAAGTCCTGGTCACCGACCATCACCTGCCCGCGGCCGAACTGCCACCGGCAGCCTGCATCGTCAATCCCAACCTTGGCGGGTCGACGTTCGCGAGCCCGGCGCTCTGTGGCGTCGGCGTGGCCTTCTACGTGATGGCGGCGACCGGCCGCCTGCTCGCAAGCCAGGGTCTCGTGACGCCGGAGCTGGCGCGGGAGGCCGTGACGGCCTGCCTGGACCTCGTCGCACTCGGTACGGTCGCCGACCTGGTGCCCCTCGATTTCAACAACCGCATCCTCGTGGCCGAGGGGCTGCGGCGTATCCGGGCGGGTCGGACGCGCCCCGGCATCGAGGCGCTCTTCCGAGTGGCGGGGCGGGAACCCGCCAGGGCCCGGAGCAGTGACCTCGGTTTCGCGATCGGCCCGCGCCTGAACGCGGCGGGCCGGCTCACCGACATGCGCCTCGGCATCGAGTGCCTGCTGGCCGCCGATGGAGCGGCAGCCGCCGCGGCCGCCGGGCAGCTCGACGAGCTCAACCGGGAGCGACGCAGCCTGCAGGAGCGCATGCAGGCCGAGGCCAGCGACCAGCTCGCCGGCCTGGCGGGTGACGCGGGCGCCGTCACCTGCCTGTTCGACGAAGGCTGGCACCCCGGCATCGTCGGGCTCGTGGCGAGCCGGATCCGCGAGCACACCGGACGGCCCGCCATCGCCTTCGCGCGCGCGGGCGAACCTGGCCTGCTGCGCGGGTCGGCCCGGTCGGTGGAGGGTATCCACGTGCGGGACGCCATCGCCAATGCCGTCGCCGGGCTCGGCGCATCCACGATCCGCTTCGGCGGCCACGCGATGGCAGCGGGACTCACGCTCGCGGAAGCCGAGTTCCCGCGCTTCCAGGCGGCTTTTGCGGCGGAGCTGGACCGGCTTGGCAGTACCTGCGGGGCCGCACGCGTCCTCTGGACCGACGGCGCCCTCGAGCCGGCGGACCTTGACCTTGCCGTGGCCGAGGCGCTCGCGGCGGCGGGGCCCTGGGGCCAGGCGTTCCCCGAGCCGCTCTTCGACAACCGTTTCCTGGTGAAGGACCAGCGCGTCGTGGGTGAGCGCCACCTGCGCCTCAGGGTGCAGCATCCGGACGGCGGTGCCCCGCTCGACGCCGTGGCCTTCCACCAGGCCCCGCTGCCCGGGGGGCGGAGTGCCTCCGCACGGCTCGTCTACCGGCTCGACGTGAATCACTACAGGGACAGCCGGACGGCCCAGCTGGTTGTTGAGCATCTGGAATGCGTCTAGCATTCCCGCTTTCCCGCACCGATCCCGCCCATGGAAACCGCCCAGATCAAGCTCTCCATCCGCGACCTTCGCGAGCGCAGTGGCGCTCTCAGGGGGTATCTTTGACGTCGACGCCAAGTCCCGCCGGCTGAGCGAGGTCCGGGAGGCGCTCCAGGATCCCGCGGTGTGGAACGACCCAGCCCGGGCCCAGGCGCTCGGCCGGGAGCAGGCGGAGCTCGAGGCGGTGATCACCCGCTTCGCGCGCATCGACCAGTCCCTAGACGACTCCACCGGCCTGCTCGAGCTGGCCGAGGAGGAGGGCGACCAGGGCACCGTGGACGAGGTGGCGAACGATCTCCGCTCGGTCACCGAGGACCTCGAGAGCCTCGAGTTCGGCCGCATGTTCTCGGGCAAGCATGACGCGTCCAACGCCTTCCTGGACATCCAGGCTGGTGCGGGTGGCACCGAGGCGCAGGACTGGGCTGCCATGCTGCTGCGCATGTACCTCAAGTACGCGGAGTCGAACGGCTTCTCCGCCGAGATGATCGAGGCCTCGGCCGGCGAGGTCGCGGGCATCAAGAGCGCCACGATCCACGTGGTCGGTTCCCACGCCTACGGCTGGCTGCGCACCGAGACCGGCGTGCACCGGCTGGTCCGGAAGTCCCCCTTCGACTCCGGCAACCGGCGCCACACGTCCTTTGCCGCGGTGTTCGTCTCCCCCGAGATCGACGACGACATCGAGATCGACGTCGATCCCTCGGACCTGCGCATCGACGTCTACCGGGCGAGCGGCGCCGGCGGCCAGCACGTCAACAAGACCGAGTCCGCCGTGCGCATCACCCACCTCCCGACCAACACGGTCGTGCAGTGCCAGAGCGAGCGCTCCCAGCACAAGAACCGGGCCACGGCCATGAAGCAGCTGCGGGCGAAGCTCTACGAACTCGAGGAGCAGAAGCGCCGCGCCGAGGCCCAGGCCCGCGAGGACGCCAAGACCGACGTGGGCTGGGGCCAGCAGATCCGGTCCTACGTGCTCGACCAGTCCCGCGTGAAGGACCTACGCACCGGGGTCGAGTCCGGCAGTCCCGACAAGGTCCTGGACGGGGACCTGCGCAAGTTCATCGAAGCCAGCCTGAAGCAGGGCCTCTGACCATGACAAACGAGGACAACAAGCTCGTCGCCGAGCGTCGCCGCAAGCTGGCCGAACTCCGGGCGGGGGGCTTCGCCTTCCCGAACACCTTCCGCCGGACCGCCCTGGCTGGCCAGCTGCACGCCGTCTATGCGGGCCACTCCAGCGAGTCCCTCGAGGCCGATCCGGTCGAGGTACTCGTGGGTGGCCGGATGCTTACCCGCCGGGTGATGGGCAAGGCCAGCTTCGCCACCCTCATGGACCGCTCCGGCCAGATCCAGGTCTTCCTCCAGCGCGAGGTCGTGGGTGACGACACCTACGCCCTGTTCAGGAGCCTGGACCTCGGCGATATCGTCGGGGTGCGGGGCGTGGTTTTCCGCACCAGGACCGGGGAACTCAGTGTCAAGGTCGCCGAGCTGACCCTGCTCACCAAGTCCCTCCAGCCCTTGCCCGAGAAGTTCCACGGCCTCACCGACCAGGAGGTCCGCTACCGGCAGCGCTACGTGGATCTCATCGTGAACGAGGACACCCGGCGGGTCTTCGAGGCCCGGACCAGCGTGGTGCAGTTCCTGCGCTCGTATCTCAACGCGCTCGACTTCCTCGAGGTCGAGACACCCATGATGCAGATGATCCCGGGTGGCGCGGTGGCCCGGCCCTTCATCACCCACCACAACGTGCTGGACCGGGAGCTGTACCTGCGGGTGGCCCCCGAGCTGTACCTGAAGCGCCTCGTGGTCGGTGGCTTCGAGCGGGTCTACGAGCTGAACCGCAATTTCCGCAACGAGGGCATCTCGACGCAGCACAACCCCGAGTTCACCATGCTCGAGCTGTACATGGCCTATGCGGACTACCGCACGCTCATCGACCTGCTGGAGAACCTGCTCCGCGGCCTCGCCGCCCACGTGCTGGGCTCCACCCGGGTGACCTGGCAGGGGCGTGAGCACGACCTCGGCCAGCCCTTCCGCCAGGTGTCGGTGGAGGAGGCCGTGCACCTGCACAACCTTTCCCTGGATCGCACCCGGATGCGGGACGTCGCGTACCTGCGGGGTGTCTGTGGAACACTCGGGATCCCGGTGAAGGAAGGATACGGCGCCGGCAAGCTGCTGATCGAGATCTTCGAGAAGACGGTCGAGCACCAGCTGGTGGACCCGACCTTCGTCACGGGCTATCCGGCGGAGGTGTCGCCGCTCGCCCGGCGTTCCGATGCCGACCCGTTCCTCACCGACCGGTTCGAGTTCTTCATCAATGGCCGGGAACTCGCCAACGGCTTCTCCGAGCTCAACGACTCCGAGGACCAGGCGGCCCGCTTCCGCGCCCAGGTGCAGCAGAAGGAAGCGGGTGACGACGAGGCGATGTTCTACGACGCCGACTACATCACGGCGCTCGAGTACGGCATGCCGCCCACCGCCGGCCTTGGCATCGGCGTGGACCGGCTCGTGATGTTCATCACCAACCAGCCCTCGATCCGCGACGTGCTGCTGTTCCCGCACCTGCGGGACGCGGGTGGCTGAGGACGCCGCTCAGCCGGCGTCGTTACCCGGCACGGCGTAGGGCAGGCCCAGCCGGTCCACGGGCACCTGCGCGTCGCCGTCCAGGAACAGCGGGCCGGCAAGCTCGTCCAGGACCACCGCGGCGAGGAACTCGCAGCCACCGGGCGTGGCGGCGGACGACACCACCTGGCCCGCAACCCCCCGGCTGCCGGCCAGCGTGGCGCCCGGCACCGGTGGCGGCGTGGCGGCCCCGAACCGGAACATGCGGCGCTTCACCCGACCCAGGTACTTCATCCGGGCCACGATCTCCTGCCCCGTGTAGCAGCCCTTGGTGAAGCTGATGGCGCCAAGCAGGTCCAGGTTGAGGGTGTGGGGTACGAACTCCCCGGCGGTCGCGGCGAGTACGGCCGGCAAGCCGTCGCGGATGTCCGCGAGCCGCCAGTCGTCGATGGTGCCTGCTTCGGCCCCGCCGACCGCTGCGCCGGCCAGCAGAAAGCGGGCTGGGGCGCCGGCGAGCCGGAGGGCGCCAGCAGGCACTTCGTCCGGCCCGGTCACGACGACTCCGGTGAGGCGCAGCTCGGGTACGTCGACCTGGACCCGGGCCCGCAGTACATAGAGGCGCAGCCGGCGTACCAGGGCTTCCGCCAGTTCCGCCGGCACGAGCAGCGCGAGCGCCTCGCCAGCCCCGGCCTGCCAGGGGAAGAGGTGCCCCGCGAACTGAAGGCGCCCCTTGGCGTCGGCCCAGCCGGCCAGCACGGTGGCCGCCGGCCCCGCCGACCGCACGTCCTGGGTCAGCTGTCCCTGAAGGAAGGCCTGCCGGTCGGCGCCGGTGATGGCGATCAGCCGCAGGTGATCGAGGGCGACGGTTTGGAGCACGTAAGGCCTTGGTTTCTAGGGGAATGCCGCCGGGCCGGGTTTGCCGGGCGAGCGGCCATTCTGGCACAATGCACCCGTGCCTGATCCTGCCCCGACAATGTCCCCGGCCCAAGCGCCCGCGCCGTCCGCCCCGATCTCTCCCCCGGCCCCCCGGAGCCCGGCCCGCCCGGGCGACCCGGCCCACGCCGGTCGGGAGACGGGTGGCCCCGCTGGCCCCGAACCCACCCGCTACGGCGACTGGGAACGAGGCGGCCGCTGCATCGATTTCTGAGTGGAGACTCCCATGTCCCAGCTGTCGCGGCGTGCCGTCTCGGGATCGTCGAAGGGGGCGGTCTGACTGGCGCGAGCGGCCCGCGCCCATTCGTCGATGGAGCGGGCGATGGCCGAGACCG
>CALGMY010000129.1 GCA_937958785.1 uncultured Gammaproteobacteria bacterium
GGGAGTAGTCAGTCCTGAAAGCAGCAATAAGTGCGCGCCACCCATCCTCTGGCGCATGCGACGGGTGATGCCACCGCGGGGTCCCTTCCGCGGGGGGGTCACGGGCGCATTACCAAGAACAAGCATTTCTATACTCTCCGTCACCCAAGTCGTGATCGGCCTGTCGTAAGCTGGCCCCAATGAGGGCTATAGTTGGCCCCGCTGTGCAGCCCCATGCGTCCGCGCTTATGTTGCAAACCGAGCTGATGCCTGCCATCAACGAAAGGGTAGCACCTGCCGGTGTCTTGGTGCGCCTTCGCTTGGCAACTGGTGCATGAGCTCGATCATGCAGTCCCAGTACTACCAGGCTCCCATCCGCAGTCCGGTGCGTCGGCGTGGTCCGCTCGCTCTCCTGCTGCTGGTCAGCGTACTCGTCTTGTTTTTCTCGCTCCTCGAGTTTTCCCAGAGCGATTCGGCGCTTCGAGGGGCGACGCTTGCGCCATCAATCGTTGGCCTCCTGTGGCTCGGCTGCTACCTGTCTGCGAGCACTCTCGCCTTTGGCACGCCATATCTATTCGCAAGCGCCTACGTGCTGTGCCTTTTCGTGTTTCACTTCGGCCTGCTTGTTCAGGATGGCTTCGGACTGACTCGGGTGCTGGATTGGGCGGGACCCATCGGACCTTGGGCAGTTCGCGCAGGGTGGGTGACCAACTTCGCGCTTGGCTGCTTCGGGGTCGGTTTTGCTGCCTATACCCTGAGGTATCGGCCTCGGCGGGCGCAGTCGACGCTCGCCTCCGAGGTGGTGACCGCGCAGAATCTCTCGTGGCTCTGGAATCAGGGGGTCGGTCTCCTCATCGCCTCACTGGTTCTGCTGGCGCTGGCGATCGCCACGCAGGGCAACATCTTCGCGCTCACCCGGCTCAAACTATTCTTCCTGTCAGACACCCGATTCATCAGCGTGTTCTCCATGATGATACCGAGCGCCGCGATTGCGCTGGTCATCGCAGCAGAGTCGCCCAGGCAGCGCCTTGTGGCATACAGTGTGGCCGTGTTGACCCTGGCTTTCTTCCTGCTGGCGGGTCAGCGGAGCGCAGCCTTGTTTCCGCTGCTCACCGGCGTAGTGCTCTGGGCGAAGGTGGGTCGCCGGATCAATCCCATGATGGCTGGCGCGGTCCTGCTGGGATCGTTGCTCGTCATTCCGATCGTGGGATACCTCCGCACAATCGGGACTTATGGGCAAATCACGAATGCCAATGCGATATCGGAGGCTGCCCAGTACGCAGACATCGGCGCTGCCTTTGGTGAGATGGGGGGGAGCATTGGTGCCCTGATGTATACCTTGATGATCATTCCGGAGGATGAGCCTTATCGTTACGGGCGTACCTACCTGAAATACCTCATGGACGTAGTCCCGAACGTTGGCCTTAATCCGGACGAGTCGACATCGCGTGCGGCCGCGGCCGAGAAGTTGAGCAGCGGGCCGGCCAAGGAGGCCTTGCTGGACATGGAGCCCGGTGACTGGGCCAGCTTTCACATCATCAGGGAGCAATTCCAGTCTGGTGGGGGCGCAGGATTCAGCGGTGTGGCGGAGCCATACTTCAACTTCGGGCTTCCTGGTGTCTTCGTGTTCTTCATCGCACTCGGTGTGCTCTTGGGCAGGTTCGACTGCGTGGCTGTGGTCTATAGCGAACGGTGGCTGTTGTTCGCTGCAGTCATCTATTGGCATCTCCTTCCCACTGTCCGAAACGGATTGGCCATCTTCCTCAAGCCGGGTGTGTTCACCCTGATAGTCCTGTTCGCCTGGAAACTGGTACGCCGATTCGTCCCGTTGCCGCTGATCGCCGGCGGGGTCAGGCCCCGGACTCTTCGAAGATGACGGGGTCGCTGGCCTCACGGACCTGATCGCGTCGGCCAGCCGCGATCAATCTGTAAGCCTTGGCGTAGTTCCGCGCCACATGACTGATCTCGAAGTGGTCACGTATCCGCGTCCTCATGGCGGCGCCGAGGTCTCGCCGGACCTCGGGATCCTCCACGAGGCGAATCAGCTTTTGGGCCAATCCCTGCCGGTCGCCGGGCGCAATCAGCCACTCCCGGCCGGCGGCCCCGACCTGCATCGGTGTGCCGCCGACGCTTGTGCTCACGATTGGCAGCCCTGCTGCCATGGCTTCCAGTACAGCGTTCGAGTTTCCTTCGATGGTCGACGTCAGAACGAAGACGTCCATGTCCTCCAGCCTGTCACGTACACCCGTGACGTGTCCGCGAAAATGGACTGAATGCCCGATCCCGAGTTCGACGGCCAGGGACCGCAGGAATTCCTCAGACGGTCCAGAGCCCCAGATTTCGAGTTCTACTCTGTTGCGGACGCTATCCAGGACCTGCTTCCAGGCGTGCAGCAGGTCGTCTACCCGCTTCTCCGGGCTCAGGCGGCCAACAAATACGACACGGCAGGTCCGGTCGGCGCCCCGACCGGATGGTCGCGTGGAGTCTGGTATCCGAATCCGTATACCGTTCGGCGTAGCCAGTATCCGGCCCGCAGGGTATCCGACCGCAGCCAGTTCACCGATGCTCTCCAGTGACATCGCAACTACAGCGTCCACGAGGCCAAAGATGGCAAGTTTTGCGCGTCCCAGACGCGATTTGGCCACGCCGGGGAGGGAGTGGGCGCCGATGCTGGGAAGCTTCATTACGACTGGCTTTCCGAGAACCCTGGCCGTCACGATTATGAACACCCCGAACCAGCTGAATTGGTGCAGGTGGACGATGTCGTAAGTTGCGCGGCTGACCACCAGGTGCCGGGAAAGGTGGAGGGCGGAAAGCGCAAAGCGCGCAATGCGCCGCGCGGACCAGGGGACCCGGTGTACGGGAATGCCCTCCACGTCCTCATTGCTCCCTTGACCCTCCGCGAATCGGTAGCTGACCACCTGCACGCCGATGCCGAGGGCGGTCAGCGCCTTGCTCAGTTCGTGGGACTGACGCTCCAAACCACCCATTATCGGGAGTGGGTAGTAGGGGACAGCCATGAGTACGCGAACTGGCTCGGTCACGTTGGGTCAGCCGGTGCGCGGCAAGTCTGAGGCCGCGGTACGCTCGATGACCAGGCGGAACCAGAGTTCCAGCCACAACACCAGCCACAGCCGGGTGTGGTGATTCTCGCCGCTGAGGTGCCTGTCGAGGGCATCAAGCACTGGTTGCCGGGAGATCCATCCGTGACGGACGGCAGCACTGTCCGCCATCAGCATACGGAGCCAGTCGCCCAGTTCTCCCCGCCACCAGTGGATGAGTGGCAGGGCAAAGCCCATCTTTCGCCGGAAAATCACGTCCCGGGGAACCCAGCGTGCCGCGATCTGCTTCAGAAGCCATTTGCGGTCGCCCCAGTGGAGCTTAACGCTGTCGGGAAGAGTCCATGCGTGCTCAACCACCTTCTGGTCGAGGAACGGTGCCCGGACCTCAAGCGATGCGGCCATGCTCGCGACGTCGACCTTGGTCAGGAAATCGTCGGGCAGCTGAACCTCGAAGTCGCCGGCAAGAAGGCGCTGAACGGTGCTGGCGTCCTCGCCTGCGCGGCCGCGGCCCGTTCGGCATGCTGCCATGTCATGGCGAAGTCCGGGCAGGAGGCGTGCCTCCGAGATCTGGCCGAGCAGTTCGAGCCAGCTCTCGGAATTCGTATAGCCTGTACCCGCCGGCGCGGATGCGAGTTGGTTCATCGCCGCCAGTCGCCGTCCTGGACTGCCAAGCAGTCTTGCCGCCCGCGGTACCAGATGTCGACGGATGAATCCCGGGACCATGGAACGGTACCGTTCCGCATACACCCCTGCCTGGATCCGCCAGTAGCCCCCGAACGACTCATCCCCGCCATCTCCGCTGAGGCAGACAGTTACGTTCTTTCGCGCGAGGCGGGCGACCAGGTAACTCGGTACGGCAGATGCATCCCCGAATGGTTGCCCGTACTGGAGTACCAGGTGAGGCAGGCACTCCATGAGGTCCCGGGCGGTGACCAAGACCTCATGGTGGGGCACGCGGAGGTGCTTGGCAACCCGGCGCGCATATTCAAGTTCGCTGAAGTCGCTCTCGGCGAATCCTAATGAGAAGGCTGGCAGCGTCGGACGGATGCGTGTCGCAAGCGCCGCAATCAGCGACGAATCGACGCCGCCGCTCAGGAATACTCCGACGGATACATCCGCATCGAGGCATCGCTCGACGCTGTCTGTGATCACAGACTCGGTGCTATTGATGCAATCCCGGATCCGCACGTGGCGAGGGCGAGCGTTGGGAAAGTCCCAGTAGCGACTAACCCGGGCTGGGGCTCGTGGCGTAATGGTCAGTGCATGGGCTGGCGGCAGGACATGGATTCCCTGCCAGACCGTGTGAGTGGCCGGAATGAAGCTGTGTGCCAGGTAGCATGCAAGTGCGTCGGGATCGATCTTGGGTAGATCGCCGCTCGCCGTAAGTGCGCCGAGGGTTGATGCAAATGTCAGTCCATCGGCATGTGGGAAGTAGAAGAGCGGTTTTTCGCCCAGTCGATCTCGGGCGAGTACCAGGCGAGTTTCCCGAGCATCCCAGATCGCCAGCGAGAACATGCCCCGAAGGCGGGGGATGAGATCCATGCCCCAGGATTCGTAGCCGGCGACGATCACCTCGGTGTCGGACTGACTGGCAAAGGGTCGCCCCTCCGCCTCGAGTTCTGCCCTGAGTTCGCGCCAGTTGTAGATCTCGCCATTGAAGACCACCTGGATCCGGCCATCCGCACTTGGCATGGGACAGTGTCCGGCCGGAGTAAGGTCTCGTACGCTGAGACGTCGGTGGACCAGTCCGATGTGGGGGGCCCTGTGGAAACCCTCGTCATCCGGGCCCCGGTATCGCATTGCATCGCCCATGGCCCGTAGCGAGTCAAGTGCCGGGACCGACCCGGAGGCGAAGAACTGGCCAGCGATTCCGCACATCGGGCTAGTTACGGGCCGCTATCGCATCGGCAATCATGAGTCGGGTGAGTGTCACGGACTCGGGGTTGGCGGCATAGTTGGTTCCTAGAGTGCGGGCACCCGCTACCCACCTCGCATGGGCTGCTTCGTCCATTGCCGCGAACTTCCGAATCGCCTGGCGGAAGGCTTCCGGATCCTCAAGGGGTGCATCGATGCCGGCCTCCCGGCTTTCCAGTCCACGCCATGGTGTACGGTTCGAGACCAGGACCGGGCATCCAGCGAGCAGCGACTCCAGGATCACGTGGCCGAAGTTCTCTCCGAGCGTCGGTAGCAGCAATGCATCGTAGGCTCCGAGCGTCGCGATGACGTCCTCCGGCGCCAAGGCGCCGCGATAGGTGGCCGAGATGTTTGGTGGGAGATTCTGCATCAACAGTTCGCACTCGCTCCAGTATGCCGCGTCTTCCCTCGGGCCGTAGATGTCGAATTCCACCGGGGTGTCCATGGTCGACAGGATTCGCAGGGCTCCATCGAGATTCTTCATGCGCGAAACGCGTGACAGGAACGCCAGCCGGACTGTGCCTGCCCGCTTCGGGGTTGCCCTGCGCGTTGCCCCCGGCACTCTGATGGGCGGTAGATTCGGCGCCACGACGATTCGTGCGCCGGAGCCCCATAGCACTCGAATGTGGGTCGCCTCATCCCGGTTGGTCGCCTGCCAGGTGACGTTACGGTAGAGGCCGAGGATCTTCGCGAGGGCGAGATACGCAGTTTTCTTGGCCTGCTTCAGGGACCTTGCGCCCGGCGAGAACTCGCCGCGGGGAGCCACAATTGTCGGTACGGATCGCGGTAAGAGGCCTATTCTTCGCATTAGCAGGGGCAAGATCGTGAGCCAGGGGTCAAAGGCACTGTGGAAGTAGAACAGCGCTGGCCTGCTGTCCGCCAAGGCGGCCCGGACGCGCCAGGGCCGCCAGAATGGCGCAGCGAGGTACCACACCCATGCGGGTCCTACCGGCCTGTCTCTTATACACATCTCCGAGCCCACGAGAC
>CALGMY010000130.1 GCA_937958785.1 uncultured Gammaproteobacteria bacterium
GGCAAGACCCTGCTGGCGCGCGCCATCGCCGGCGAGGCCAAGGTGCCGTTCTTCACGATCTCCGGCTCGGACTTCGTCGAGATGTTCGTCGGTGTCGGCGCGTCCCGGGTCCGCGACATGTTCGAGCAGGCCAAGAAGCACGCGCCCTGCATCATCTTCATCGATGAGATCGATGCCGTCGGCCGGCACCGGGGCGCGGGCCTCGGGGGCGGTCACGACGAGCGGGAGCAGACGCTGAACCAGCTGCTGGTCGAGATGGACGGCTTCGAGGGCAACGAGGGCATCATCGTCATCGCCGCCACGAACCGGCCCGACGTGCTCGATCCCGCCCTGCTGCGGCCGGGCCGCTTCGACCGCCAGGTCGTGGTGCCCCTGCCGGACGTCCGGGGCCGGGAGCAGATCCTCAAGGTGCACATGCGCAAGGTGCCCCTGGCGGACGACGTCAAGCCCGCGATCATCGCCCGCGGCACGCCCGGCTTCTCCGGCGCGGACCTCGCCAACCTGGTGAACGAGGCGGCCCTCTTCGCGGCCCGCGCCAACCGGCGCACGGTCACCATGGAGGAGTTCGAGAAGGCCAAGGACAAGATCATGATGGGCGCCGAGCGGCGTTCCATGGTGATGAACGAGTCCGAGAAGCGCCTGACCGCCTACCACGAGGCCGGCCACGCGATCGTGGGCCTGTCGGTGCCGGACCACGACCCGGTCTACAAGGTGTCCATCATCCCTCGGGGCCGGGCGCTCGGCGTCACCATGTTCCTGCCCGAGGAGGACCGCTACAGCTACAGCAAGCGGCGGCTCAACAGCCAGATCGCCAGCCTGTTCGGCGGCCGTATTGCCGAGGAGTTGGTGTTCGGCGCCGACGCCGTCACCACGGGCGCATCCAATGACATCGAGAGGGCCACGGACATTGCCCGCAACATGGTCACCAAGTGGGGCCTTTCGGACCGGCTGGGCCCGCTGACCTACACGGAGGAGGACGGAGAGGTCTTCCTGGGCCGCACCGTCACCCAGCACAAGCAGGTGTCCGACGTCACGATCCACGCCATCGACGAGGAAGTGCGCAAGATCATCGATACCAACTACCAGCTCGCCACGTCCATCCTCACGACCCACATGGACAAGCTGCACTCGATGGCCAATGCCCTGATCAAGTACGAGACGATCGACGACGGGCAGATCAAGGACATCATGGCCGGTCGCGAGCCCCGGCCGCCCGAGGGATGGGACAACCAGGGGCCTGGAACCCCCGCCAGCGCCTTCGGCGGCAACAAGCCTGCGGGCGAGCCCGGCATCGGCGAGCCGGCCAGCCAGCACCGTACGCAGACCTGATCCCGGCCTTCCGACCCACGGCCACCCCCGCTAACCTCGCCTTCAGGCAGCGATCCGCACCGGATCGCTGCCTCGTCATGGGCGTACTGAACGTCACGCCTGATTCTTTCTCCGATGGTGGGCTGTACCGGGACCCCGCGCGGGCCGTCGAGCACGCCGTGGCGCTTGTGGCCGCCGGCGCGGACCTGATCGACATCGGCGGTGAATCGACCCGCCCCGGTGCCGAGCCGCCCGGCGTCGCCGAGGAACTTGCCCGGGTCGTGCCGGTGGTGGAGGGGCTCCGTGCCGTATCGGACGTGCTGATCTCGGTGGATACGAGCGAGCCCGAGGTCATGGCGGCGGCCGTCGCCGCCGGCGCGGACATGCTGAACGACGTCCGCGCACTGGCGAGGCCCGGCGCGCTTGCCGCCGCCGCCGCCGCGGGCGTGCCGGTCTGCCTGATGCACATGCAGGGGGCGCCACCCACCATGCAGGCAGCCCCGCGTTACGGGGACGTGGTCCGGGACGTACGGGAGTTCCTCCTGGACCGGGTTGCGGCCTGCGTCGCTGCGGGACTGCCACGGACCTCACTTATAATCGACCCCGGTTTTGGCTTCGGGAAGACCGCTGCCCACAACCTGGCGCTGTTGCGCCGGCTCGGGGAGTTCGTCGCGACCGGACTGCCCGTGCTGGTTGGCCTGTCCCGGAAGTCCTTCGTGGGCCAGCTGGCGGGCGAGCCGGGCGGGCGGCCCGGGGACCGGCTGGGCGGCAGCCTGGCGCTCGCCCTGGCCGCCCGTGCCCGGGGAGCGCGACTCGTCCGGGTCCATGACGTGGCGGCGACCGTGCAGGCTTTTCGCGTGATGGATGGGCTCGAGGGCGGAAGATGACCAGGAAATTGTTCGGCACGGATGGCATCCGCGGGCGGGTGGGGGAGTACCCCATGACCGCCGAGTTCGCCTTGCGCCTCGCGGGGGCCGCCGCGCATGTGCTGGCGCCCTCCGGTGGCAAGGTGCTCATCGGCAAGGACACGCGGGTCTCGGGCTACATGTTCGAGTCGGCGCTCGAGGCCGGATTCGTGGCTGCCGGGATGGACGTGCTGCTCGTCGGCCCGCTCCCGACCCCCGGCATCGCCTACCTCACCCGAACCCATGGGGCAGACGCCGGGGTGGTGATCAGCGCCTCCCACAACCCCTATGACGATAACGGCATCAAGTTCTTCGATGGCAACGGCAGCAAGCTGTCCGACGAGATCGAGGCGGCCATCGAGGCGCGGCTCGCCGAGCCGGCCGTCACCCGCGAGTCCATGGCCCTCGGGCGCGCGAAGCGGGTGGAGAACGCGCTCGACGCCTACAAGTCCTTCTGCATCTCCACGGTGCCGGCGGACCTGCGGCTCGACGGCCTCAAGATCGTCATCGACTGCTCCCACGGGGCCGCCTACAAGGTCGCGCCCCGGGTCCTGTCCGAGCTGGGTGCGGAAATCATCCCGATCGGCTGCTCACCGAACGGCCGCAACATCAACCACGACTGCGGTTCCACCCGGCCTGAACTGCTCCAGCTTACCGCCCGGGGCGTGCGTGCCGACCTCGGCATCGCGCTCGATGGCGACGGTGACCGCCTGCTGATGGTCGACCACCTGGGCCAGCTGGTGGACGGCGACCAGCTGCTATGGGTGCTCGCCAGTGCCTGGCGAAAGTCCGGCGAGCTCTCTGGGCCCGTGGTTGGCACGCTCATGAGCAACCTGGGGCTGGAGCGCGGACTCAATGCGCTCGGTGTCGAATTCCGTCGCGCCAAGGTCGGCGACCGCTATGTCCTCGAGATGCTGCGGGAGACGGGCGGCTGCCTGGGCGGGGAGACCTCGGGCCACCTGCTCTGCCTCGACAAGACCACCACCGGCGACGGGCTGGTCAGCGCCCTCCAGGTCCTGCGCGTGGTCAAGCAGTCGGGGCGGACGCTGGCTGAGCTCGCGGCTGGCATGGCCCGCTTCCCCCAGACGCTCATCAACGTCCGGGTCAGCCGTCGGATCGATCCCGCCGCCGCGCCGGCCGTGCAGGCTGCCGTCGCCCGGGCGGAACAGTCTCTGGGCCGGCGGGGGCGGGTGGTCCTGCGGGCCTCCGGCACCGAGCCCGTGGTCCGGGTGATGGTGGAGGGCGAGGACCAGGCCGAGGTGGCGCGCTTCGCCGACGAGATCGCCAACAGCGTCCGGAGCGCCTGCCCGGCCTGAGGCCCCCCGGGGCCGCCTTTCGGCAAGCACGCGTTGCTTTGGCGGGGACAGGCGGCTACCCTGCGGCGTCTTTTTTCCTGCGGGCCTCACGCCATGCAACCCAGGCGGCCCATCGTCGCTGGCAACTGGAAGCTGAACGGCACCCTCGCGTCGGGTCAGGCGCTGGTTGCGGCCGTCTCCCGCGAGCTCGCCACCCGGGACCTCGGGGCCGGGCGGCTCGGTGCTGCCGGCAGCCCGGTGGAAGTCCTTGTCTGCCCCCCCTTCGTGCACCTGGCCCCGCTCGCCGGCGCGGCGGCCGAGGCCCGGCTGGGCCTCGGCGCCCAGGATGCGGCCGTCGAGGATGCCGGCGCCTTTACCGGCGAGGTGTCGGCCCCCATGCTCCGGGACGTTGGCTGCAGCCACGCGATCGTAGGTCATTCGGAACGCCGGGCACTCTTCGGTGACACCGACGAGCGCGTGGCCGGCAAGGTGCTGGCTGTACTGCGCGCCGGCCTCGCGCCGATCCTCTGCGTCGGAGAGACGCTCGCCGAGCGTGACAGCGGCCAGACGCTTGCCGTCGTGCGCCGGCAGTTGTCGGCCGTGCTGTCGGCCCTTGATGGGGCCGGCGTCCCGGTGGCGGGCTGGCGACCGCTGGTGGTGGCCTATGAGCCGGTGTGGGCCATTGGTACCGGCCGCACGGCGTCCCCGGGCCAGGCCCAGGAAGTCCACGCCGACATCCGGGCCACGGTCGCGCGGCGCGATGCTACAATGGCGGGTGACCTCCGGATCCTTTACGGGGGCAGCGTGAAGGCTTCCAACGCGAAGGACCTCTTCGCGATGCGGGACATCGACGGCGGGCTGATCGGCGGCGCATCGCTGCAGGCCGCCGAATTTGCGGACATTTGCAGGGCGGCGGCGGGCTGATGACGACGTTCCATACTCTGGTGCTGATCGTGCACGTGCTGGTGGGTGCCGGCATCGTGGGCCTCGTGCTGCTCCAGCGCGGCAAGGGTGCCGACGCCGGCGCTGCCTTCGGCGCAGGTGCTTCCGGTACGGTCTTCGGGGCGAAGGGTTCGGCGAACTTCCTGTCCCGGTCCACCGCCGTGCTGGCCACGCTCTTCTTCTGCACTAGCCTCGGCCTCGCTTACCTCGGGACCCAGCGCAAGCCGCCCGAGAGCCTGCTCGATGCGGTGGTACCGGCCGAGACGGCCCCGGTGGCCTCACCGGCCGGCAATGCGCCGGTCGAGGGCTCGATTCCGGCACCGGCACCGGCCGGTGGCTTGCCGGCGCTGCCGGCAGTCCCGCTACCCGCGCCTGCAGGCGGGGAGGCGGCGCAGCCTGCGGACTAGCGGGTTACTGAAACTGATCATTGCCGACGTGGTGGAATTGGTAGACACACCGTCTTGAGGGGGCGGCGGCGCAAGCCGTGTGAGTTCGAGTCTCACCGTCGGCACCAGGTTTCGAGAATCGAGGGTTGAAGGAGCACCCGTGCTGACCAACTACGTGCCGGTCCTTGTGTATCTCTGCGTTGCGACGGGGATTGGCCTCATCCTGCTCGGTATCGGGTTCCTGGTCGGCCGGGGCGACAAGTACGCCGAGAAGCTGTCAGCCTACGAATGCGGCTTCGAGGCCTTTGAGGACAGCCGCATGAAGTTCGACGTGCGGTACTACCTGGTGGCCATCCTCTTCATCGTCTTCGATCTCGAGATTGCGTTCCTGTTTCCCTGGGCCGTCACCCTCGACGAAATCGGCGTCACCGGCATCCTTGCCATGGGCGTGTTCCTCGCGATCCTGGTGGTGGGCTTCCTGTACGAGTGGAAAAAGGGAGCGCTGGAATGGGACTAGAGACCACCGGTTTCCCCGCGGCGCCGCCTGCCGGCGCCTTGCCCGAGGTGCTGCAGCGGCGCGGCTTCGTGGTCACCAAGCTCGACAACCTCATCAACTGGGCGCGCACCGGCTCCCTCTGGCCGATGACCTTCGGCCTGGCCTGCTGTGCGGTAGAGATGATGCATGCAGGGGCCGCCCGCTACGACCTCGACCGGTTCGGCGTGATCTTCCGCCCGAGCCCCCGGCAGTCCGATGTCATGATCGTGGCCGGTACCCTCACCAACAAGATGGCCCCGGCGCTGCGCAAGGTCTATGACCAGATGGCCGAGCCCCGCTGGGTGATCTCCATGGGCTCCTGTGCCAACGGCGGGGGTTATTACCACTACTCCTACGCGGTGGTCCGGGGCTGCGACCGCATCGTTCCCGTTGACGTCTACGTGCCGGGTTGCCCCCCGACGGCCGAGGCCCTGCTGTACGGCATCCTCCAGCTCCAGAACAAGATTCGCCGCACCAACACGATCGCCCGATGAGCGCCCGCACCACCAGCCCGCGCCAGGAAGCGCTTGCCACGCGCCTGGCCGAACGACTCGGGACGACCCTGGTTCGCGTCCCCTCGCGCTGCGGGGAGCTGGGCTACGAAGCGGCGCCCGCGGAACTGATTGCCGCTGCCACGGTGCTCCGGGACGAGTTCGGCTTCGACATGCTCGTGGACCTGTGCGTGGTGGACTACCTCACCTACGGCCAGGGCGAGTGGGAGACCCTGGACGCCACCAGCTCCGGGTTCAGTCGCGCGTCCGAACGCGGGCGAATCCTCGCCGATCCGGCCGACCGCTTCGATCCCCGACGTTTCGCCGTCGTCTATCACCTGCTGTCGGTCAGCGGCAATGCCCGCATACGCCTCACCGTCTACACCGGCCCCGACAACCCGCCGGTGGTGCCTTCGGTCATCAGCGTCTGGGCGTCGGCCAACTGGTACGAGCGGGAGGCTTTCGACCTGTTCGGGGTGCTGTTCGAGGGCCACCCGGACCTGCGCCGGCTGCTCACGGACTACGGCTTCATCGGCCATCCGTTCCGCAAGGACTTCCCCCTCTCGGGCAACCTGGAGGTTCGCTATGACCCGGAGCAGGGGCGGGTGATCTACCAGCCCGTTACCATCGAGCCGCGCACGCTCGTCCCCCGGGTAATCCGCGATGACAACCGGTACTCGCCGGACCTGAAGGACGGGCATGGCTGAGTTCCAGAATTTCACGCTCAACTTCGGCCCGCAGCATCCCGCGGCCCACGGCGTGCTGCGCCTGGTGCTCGAGATGGATGGCGAGACGGTACAGAAGGCCGATCCCCACATCGGGCTCCTGCACCGCGCGACCGAGAAGCTGGCCGAGAGCAAGCCGTTCAACCAGAGCATCGGCTACATGGACCGCCTCGACTACGTGTCCATGATGTGCAACGAGCACGGGTACGTGCTGGCCATCGAGAAGCTGCTCGGCGTCGAAGTCCCCAAGCGTGCCCAGTACATCCGGGTAATGTTCGACGAGGTGACCAGGATCCTGAATCACCTCATGTGGCTCGGCGCCCACGGGCTCGATATCGGCGCCATGACGGTGTTCCTCTACGCGTTCCGCGAGCGGGAAGACCTGATGGACTGCTACGAGGCTGTCTCGGGCACCCGCATGCACGCCACCTATTACCGCCCCGGGGGCGTCTACCGGGACCTGCCGGCCCGGATGCCGCGATTCCAGCCGTCCGAGCTGCGTTCCGGGAAGGAAGTAGCCCGGCTGAATGCGGCCCGCGAAGGCTCGCTGCTGGACTTCCTCGACGACTTCACTACCCGCTTTCCCCATTGTGTGGACGAGTACGAGACCCTGCTCACCGACAACCGGATCTGGAAGCAGCGCACCGTCAACATCGGGGTGGTCACCCCCGAGCGTGCCCTCCAGCTCGGCTTCAGCGGGCCCATGCTGCGGGGCTCCGGGATCGCGTGGGACCTGCGCAAGAAGCAGCCCTACGA
>CALGMY010000131.1 GCA_937958785.1 uncultured Gammaproteobacteria bacterium
CCTGCGGCCCCTGCACCGAGATCTTCTACGACCACGGCGCCCACATCCCGGGCGGTCCGCCGGGCTCGCCGGACGAGGACGGCGACCGCTACGTCGAGATCTGGAACCTGGTCTTCATGCAGTTCGACCGCTCGGCCGACGGCACGCTCACGCCGCTGCCGAAGCCCTCCGTCGACACCGGCATGGGCCTCGAGCGCATCGCCGCCGTCATGCAGGGCGTGCACAGCAACTACGACATCGACCTCTTCCGGAACCTGATCGCCGCCGCGGCGAAGGCCACGGGCACCACCGACCTCACCGCCAGCTCGCTCAAGGTCATCGCCGACCACATCCGCGCCTCGGCCTTCCTCATCGTCGACGGCGTGCTCCCGGGCAACGAGGGCCGGGGCTACGTGCTCCGGCGCATCATCCGCCGGGCGCTCCGCCACGGTAACGAGCTCGGCGTGTCCGCGCCGTTCTTCCACAAGCTGGTCGCGCCCCTCGTTGCCGAGATGGGCAAGGCCTACCCGGAGCTCGCCGCCGGCCAGGCCCACGCGGAGAAGGTGCTGCTCAACGAGGAGGAGCGCTTCGCCGAGACCCTGTCCCAGGGCATGGGGATCCTGAAGGCGGCCCTGCAGGGCGTCGCCCCCGGCAAGACGCTGCCCGGCGACGTGGTCTTCAAGCTCTACGACACCTACGGCTTCCCCGTGGACCTCACCGCCGACGTGGCCCGCGCGGCCAACGTGACCGTCGACCGGGAGGGCTTCGAGGCGGCCATGGAGGCCCAGCGGGACCGGGCCCGGGCCGCCCAGAAGTTCAACGTGGCCTACGGCAAGGACGCCCGCCTCGAGGCGAAGACCACCTTCACCGGCTACGACGCGCTGG
The DNA here is from genome assembly GCA_937958785.1 of uncultured Gammaproteobacteria bacterium. Taxonomy (GTDB): domain Bacteria; phylum Pseudomonadota; class Gammaproteobacteria; order Steroidobacterales; genus SHZI01. Next base: position 865 of record CALGMY010000131.1, read on the forward strand.
CCGGCAAGGGCACGGTGGTGACCCTGCTGAAGGACGGCCAGCCGGTCCCGCAGCTCGGCCCGGGCGAGGAGGGCGCCATCGTGCTCGACGCCACGCCCTTCTACGCGGAGAGCGGCGGCCAGGTGGGGGACACGGGCGTGCTCACGCTCTCACCCCCGGCCGGCAACGCCAGGTTCACCGTCACCGACACGAAGAAGAGCGGCGACGCCCACGTGCACCTCGGCAAAGTGGAATCCGGCACGATCAGCCTCAACGACACCCTGCACGCGGAGGTCGATGCCGCCGCCCGGGGCGCCACCGTCCTGAACCACTCGGCGACGCACCTGCTGCACGCCGCGCTTCGCCAGGTGCTCGGCAGCCACGTGGCCCAGAAGGGCTCCCTGGTGGCGCCGGACAAGCTGCGCTTCGACTTCTCCCACTACGAGGCCGTGACGCCCGGCCAGCTGGCCGAGATCGAGCGAATCGTGAACGAGCAGGTCCGCCGGAACGCGGACGCCGACCTCAAGGTGATGGCCTACGACGACGCCGTCGCCGCCGGGGCCATGGCCCTCTTCGGCGAGAAGTACGGCGACCGGGTGCGCGTGCTGAAGCTCGGCGACTTCTCCACCGAGCTCTGCGGCGGCACCCACGTGCGCCGGACCGGCGACATCGGCCTCTTCAAGATCACCAGCGAGACCGGCATCGCCGCCGGCATCCGCCGCATCGAGGCGGTGACGGGGCAGGGCGCGCTCGCCCGCGTCGCCGAGACCGAGCAGGCCCTCGACCGGGTGGCCGCGCTCTTCCGCGCCGGCCGGGCCGACGTAGAGGGCAAGGTGCGCGCCGCCCTCGACCGCAGCAAGCTCCTCGAGAAGGAGATCCAGCAGCTGAAGGCGAAGCTCGCTGCTGGCGCCGGCGGGCGGGACCTCGCCAGCGAGGCGACCACCGTGGCGGGCCTGAAGCTGCTCGTCGCCCGCCTGGACGACGGCAGCGACGCGCAGACGCTGCGCGACACCGTGGACCGCATGAAGGACAAGCTCGGCAGCGGCATCGTGGTGCTCGCCGCCGCGGACCCCGCCGCCGGCAAGGTGAACGTGGCCGCGGGGGTCACGAAGGACCTCACCGCCCGCCTCAAGGCCGGGGACCTCGTGAACGCCGTGGCGGCCCAGGTGGGCGGCAAGGGCGGCGGCCGGCCGGACTTCGCCCAGGCGGGCGGCACGAACCCGGGGGCGCTCGACGGGGCGCTGGCCGGCGTCAGTGAGTGGGTGGCGGGAAAAGTCCAGTAGGGGTCGGGCGGGGATGGCGCGGGTCAGGTTGCCGACCCGGGGGACTTCTTCCTGTCCCGCAGGACCTGGCGTAGCGCTTCATTGACGGCCGCCGCGTCAGGAAACTCCCTGGCCACCTCGGGGTCCAGAAGGACAGTCTTGCTTCCTTCCGGGTACCGCTTCGCGTACTTGCCGCGGATGCCTTTGCTGAAATCGTATTCGTCGCGCATGGTCAGTGACTCCATGGGTATTTCGCCGCTTCGCGCCGATTTGCCGTCCTGGCACTGATGAGCCGGATGTTATCACCCCGTTCGACATGAACCACGACCAGGAGCCTGCCTGCGGCTGACATGCCCAACAGGACATAACGGTCTTCGGGATCGGAATGTTCGGGGTCATGGATGGTGAGCGATGAAGCGTCGGCAAAAGCCGTCTTTGCTTCATCGAAGCTCACCCCGTGCTTGCGCTCGTTGTCCAGCGCCTTCGTCGGGTCCCACTCGAAAGTCAGCCACACGCCCGCAAGACTGGTGCCGGGCCGTTGTGAATTGAAGTCGCGAAAGTGCCGGGATCACCGGGATTCGGCGTTGCCAACCGGTACGGTCATCCGCAGTGTCTGCGGTGCGGGGCGCTATTTGTCCGCGGAAAACGCGCGCGCCACTGACGCCAGCGGCCTGAACAGCCGGAGTGGTTCGGCCGCAAACGGCTCGAAGCCGTAACTGGCGTAGAAGCCCGCGGCGGTGGCATCCAGTGCATCGACCACGATGGCGTGGATGGCAATGTCCCCTGACAGCCACAGGACCCGCTGAAGCGCATCAATCAACAGGTGCTCGCCGAGCCCGGTCCCGCGGTGGCTGCTGGCTACCGCAAGGCGGCCGAGGAGGGCGGCGGGCACCACCGGGTAACGCGGTAGCCGGCGGGTGGTATCGGCGGGCAGCTCACCGGGCCTGATGCCGTAAGTCGAGAGGGTGTAGTAACCCAGGACCCCGGTTGGTGTTCCGGCGGGCGCGGTGCCATCTACCGCAACGTGGCAGGCGGAGAACTTGCGCAGCTGGTCCTGGGCGGCCTGCCGCCGCAGGTATTCGTCCAGCACCTCCACCCCGCAGCTGAAAGTCACCCGGTCGTGATGCCTGTCCAGGGGCTCGATGCGAACCGCGACCCGGTCGGGGCGCCCGTCCCGGCGACCCGTCGTCTTCACCGCGATTACTGTCCCGTGGCGCGACGATAGCGCCGAACGGCCTGTTGCAACCGGCGACCCGGTGCGGGCGGGTTCAGCAGGGCATTGACGAACGCCGCCTGGTCCCGGGGGTCCGTAAGGACCATCACGTCGTAGCGTTCGATGGTGCGCTGGGCCGCCTCCCGGGCACTGCTGATCACGAACTCGGTGAGCGTGCGGCCGGTGAGGTCGGCGGCGCGGTCGAGCAGCCGCTTGTCGTCGGCCGACAGGCGGGCGTCAAAGCGCGCGGTGCGGTTGTTTGCAGCCATCGGATCCTCCGGCGGAGGACTGTACGGAGATGGCCCGTACAAGGCAAGGAGGTGGGTCCGCAGATTGCGCTCGGGATCGTTCGGCGGGTGCGTGGCATCCATCGCCCGCAGGCTAGCCATGGGTCGCCGGGGATTGAAGCCGGGAAACTGCCCGGTTCGTCCGGTTTCGCGGTCGGTACTGGAAGTCCCGCCCGCAACCCCCTGAACCTGGAAGATTTCCCGACGCGGAAACTGGCCACGAAATGGCCACCGCCCTCTGGACCGGCCGCCAAACGGCCGTTTATGATCCGTTCATCCCCGGCTACCGGCGCCGGGGAGGCATGAGGCCAAGACGGCCGCCGACGACCGCAGGATAGCGGCGCGGCTGCCGGTCCGAAGAAGAAGAACAACTTCACGGAAACAACAACAACAAGCCGGAGGGGGTACAAGGACCATGCTCATCCTGACGCGTCGTATCGGCGAGACCGTGATCATTGGCGACAACGTGGACGTCACGGTACTGGGCGTAAAAGGCAACCAGGTGCGCATCGGGGTGAAGGCCCCGAAGGACGTGACCGTGCACCGGGAAGAGATCTACCAGCGCATCTGCCAGGAGCAGAACGGCGTGGCGTATCCGCCCGCCATGGCGAAGCAGTAGCCCTGCGGGCTTTTCCTGGGGCTTCGGTCTACTGTGGGAGCGCCTTCAGGCGCGATTCCCATGGGCTTTCTGCTATCCTGCCCGCCTTCCGGAGAGGTGGCCGAGTGGCTGAAGGCGACGGTTTGCTAAACCGTTATACGGTCAAAAGCTGTATCGAGGGTTCGAATCCCTCCCTCTCCGCCAGGTTGGAGAAAGAATGGGGGCCCAGTCGGCCCCCTTTTTTTGGTCGCTGAGAAGCAGAAGAAGAAATCCTTAGGGACTAGTCGCAATCATGCAACGGGGGTACCAATGCGCGCGATCGCGATATGTGGGTTGATGGCGGCAAGTGTGCTGACAGGGAGCGGCTGTGCCACTATCGTGAATGATCCGAACATCCCATTAGCCGTGAGCTTTTCCGATGGCTCGGCCGGGAAGTGCGATTTCAGGAACAAGCGCGGCACCTGGTCAGCCGAAATTCCCAGCCAGAATGTGATGATTCGTCGCTCCGACGACGCATTGGTCTACGACTGCACCACCTCAGATGGTCGGAAGGCCACTGGTTCCATTCGAAGTGAAGTCGAAGGCGAGAAGATGGCCGCCAGCGTCATTTTCTGGGACTTTGGAATTACCGACGCAATTACGGACAAGCACCGGACTTATCAGGGTAATGTCGTGATACCCGTGCAACCTGCGGAGCGATCCGTCCCTTAGGGCCATCGAGTTCACAGATCAGTGGACGTTCGGCCGGCCTCTCAATCTGTAATCACGGCGGTACTTGGAGTGCGCCCCTGTGGCTGTCCGGAACGGGATCTCCTAACCTCCACCAGACTGTGATGGGACTGTCGCTCTCCCACCGCTCGAATTCGAGTTGGCCACAGTAGGTGAATCGCTGGGTTATCGCACCGATCTTTGCTACGGGCCGCACAAACAGGTGCACACCGATGCTCCTCGCAACGTGATCGGAAAGCCGCCGTCCCGCCTCACTATCCCGCTTCGTCCGATTCTGGCTTTGCCACCGAAACTCCCTTGCCGACACGAATCCATCGTCGAACTTCTGGTTGGCCGGCTTTCCGCTCTTGTCCAGTGTCACAAATAGCAGAATCAGCTTGTCCCGCTCCACCACGCCGGATTGAGACTCGAAGCCCTTGAATTCGAAGCCGAAAAGCTTGGGCACTTCGGCGCGAATGTAGCTTGCCCACAGGCGGGGGCCGTCGGGCACAGCTCCTTTGGTCGGGGCCATCGCATACGCTGAGCCCTCCTTCACAAACTCGACCACTAGCCCACTCCTGGGCTGACGCACCGACTCACCAAACCAACGGCCCAAAATATCCGGCAGTACATTGGTGTCGCTACCTGCCGCCTGGATCGCCAGTACTGCATTCTGAGAGAAGCTCGCCTGGTGCAGAACGCCATCCACGCTGACATCCACCCAATCCTCTGGAATGCCGGCCGTCTGATTCCGGCGCGGTAGCAGCAGCACGGGCTGGCCGTCACTTAGTCCCACCCGACACACGATCCGGTCCGCCCCCGTCCTCAACTCTACCCGCCGCAGGTAGTCCCCCAAACGCCACTCCGCCAATTCCCGAACCAACTCCCGCGCCGCGTCCCGTTGGTCAGTCGGCACATCAAATGTGGTGGAGAACATTCCCTGGGTGTATGCAAAGAACTTGTAGCCCCCCATTCCCTTACCTTCTACCCACGCATCTATTGGATGCTCCTCCAGCAAACAGCGAAGTGCTGCCGCATCCTGCAGCGCCGTACCAACCTCCGTCCGCACCAGCCCATACCGCCGCGCAATCTCGCCAAACCGCCGCACCAAAACCTCGATGCTGATCGACCCGGGCAGCGCATCCTCCGCCAGCATCGCCAGCAGCACGATCATCTTGTAGCTCTTCGACATCGGTGTGGTGTCGAGCGCCTCCAGGAAGGCGCCCAGCCGCTGGACTACAGCCACCTGAAGGTCGGACAGGTCCCCCATTGTCCGCACGAAACTCAGCCAGGACGCGTTAACGGGACGTACGGACTTTGGGTCGTAACCATCGTGGAACGCCTCCAGCGCCGTGGGCCGGACGCCGTGCACGTCCCTGAACTCTAAGTAGTAGGCCCGGAGGCGCTCGGCGGGCGGCGAACTCCGGAGGAGTGCCAGCAGAATATTCTTGGCCTCCAGGTCGTAGGTCACCGAGCAACCCGGCGGCAGCTCGTAGGTGCCGGCGGCTAGGCCGGCCAGCGCTCGGGAGATTTCGGCCGGGTCCGTCCCTAGCTGCAGCAGGGTACGTGGCTTCAGCAGGAAGGACCGATGGTTGCCGATGTAGTCGATCACCTTCAGCTGCTTGTCCGCCTGCCAGCGGAGACCCCGGCCGAACTGCTGCAGCCACAGGATCTGGGACTCCGTCGGCCGCAGCATCATCACGGTGTCCACCCGCGGTAGGTCCACGCCCTCGTTGAACATGTCCACGGCAAAGAGGATGTCCAACTCACCGCTGTTCAGCTGGTCCAGGGAGTGAGCCCGAGGTGCGCTCTGCTCGCCGGAGTGCACAGCCACAGCCCGCAGCCCCGCGTCCCGGAAATAGCCCGCCATGAAGTCCGCGTGGCGCTGGGAGACGCAGAAGCCTAAAGTCCGGGCGCCGGCCCGGGCCCGGTACTGCTCCAGGATATTCTGGGCCCGTACCTGAGTGGCAACTGCTTTGGTCAGCGCCTCCTCGTCGAAGCGATTGCCGCGCCAGGGGATATTCTCGTAGTCCACGAAGTCTGGCACGCCGTAGTAAGCGAACGGCGACAGCAGCCCCCGCCGGATCCCGTCCGCCATGTCGCAGCGATAGATGACTGTCTCGCCGCAGAGGGCGAGCAGATCGCCGCCATCGGTGCGCTCCGGCGTGGCGGTGAGGCCGAGCAGGAACTTCGGGTGGAAGTACTCGATCAACCGCCGATAGGTGTGCGCGGCGGCGTGGTGGAATTCGTCCACGGCGATGTAGTCGAAGTGCTTCGGATCGAAGCGCTCCAGGTGCGCCGCTTTGCTGAGCGTCTGAATCGAGGCAAACAGCACGTCCGCGTCGGGCGCCTTGTCGGTACCCGTATAGAGACCGAGGACCGCGGACGGCCGGATGGTGCGGAAGGTCTTCATCGCCTGGCCCAGGATCTCCACCCGGTGGGCGACGAACAGGATCCGCTTGAAGTCCGGGCCTTGGCTATCGAAGGCGCTGAGCCAGGTCTTGCCGAGGCCGGTGGCTAGCACCACCAAGCCCGCGGAACCGCCCTGGGCGCGGGTGTTGCGGAGCGCGGCGAGGGCTTCGCGCTGGACTTCGTGGGGCAGGGGGATTGACGGTGGAGGCTCGGGCGCGACGCCGGACGGGAAGTTCGGTTGCGGCGTGCGTCGCCGCCGATAGCCCTCAACCCAGGTAGCGTCCAGGGGCTGGACGTTCGGGTGGACGAACAGGCGCTCGAAGCCTGCCAGTACGTCGGCGAAGCCCGAATGGTCCCGGGCGGGAATGACTCGGTAGTTCCACTCCACGCCTTCTTTCAAGGCGGTACGGCTCAGGTTCGAGCTGCCCACGAAGGCCGTGCCGCGTTTGCCGTGACGGACGATGTAGGTCTTGGGGTGGAAGCTTGTGCCCGCGCTCTGGAAGACCCGGAGATCCCGGTCGCCCGGCAGATCCATGAGGCGGAGCAGGGCGTCCGGGTCGCTCACGACCAGGTAGTCGCCGGTGAGGAAGCGCCCCCGGCCGCCGCGATTGAGGACGTCCTCGAGGTAGGGCGCGAGAATCCCCGCGCCGCTCGCCAGGGTAAAGGCGACCGCGATGTCGACGGCGGTGGCGTGGTTCAGGTGGGCGATGAGATGCGGCAGTAGCGGGTCCTCGGCCCCGCCCGTCACGACCGCCCGGCCGTGGGGCAGCTGGGCCAGGTAGGGCGGTGGTGGACTGTCGTCGGCCCGGAGGTAGTTCGCCTTGTGGGGGATCGCGTAGCGAATCCCGCCCCGGGGGTCCGCCACGTCGCCCGCGTAGCGGGGGATCACGTGCAGGTGCAAGTGGAAGACCGTTTGGCCCGCCGCCGCACCGACATTCAGGCCGATGTTGTAGCCGTCTGGATGGTGGTTCTTCTCGATCTCGGCCTTGGCAATCTCAATCGCGCAGGTAAGGGCGCGTTGGAGTTCAGGGCCGGCGCTGAACCAGTCTGGGATGTGGGCGCGAGGTACCAGAAGCGCGTGGCCGGGGGACGCTGGGAACCGGTCCCAGAGGCCGAGGATGTGCTCGTCGGCGTGGAAGACCTGGGTGGGGTCGGGGTGGCAGAAGGGACAGGGTGAGTCTGTCATTCCATCCCCGTCTCTGTCTGGCACTTCGATCGCACTATGGCTTTGTCACTCCATGCCAGCGCCAGGCTCAGGGCATTCCCACGACGCCACGGGCAAGCAGTATGGCCGCAATAGCCCCCATCACCAGGGGTACTGCCTGGATTCTAAGGCCACCCTTTGGCCTAATGCCAAGAGGCCCCAATGCCTCGGAGGCCCCGGTGGTCCCAAATAGCAGCAACGACACCCCCAAGCCCTTCGCCTACCGGCCACCGGTCCCGCGCCGGCCCTGGTGGCGGAAGCTCACCCCCGGATCAGTCCTCGGCGGCGTCGCCGCTGTTGCCGGCGTCGTGACCCTCGTCGCCATGCTCGCTGGCGACCTCAGCTACCTCTCCCGCTTCCTGCCCTCTCGAGAGGGCACCCTCATCGTCAACGTGAACACCGCCAGTGCCAGGGAGCTCGAGACGCTGCCAGGCATCGGCCCGGCGCTGGCGACGCTGATCATCGCCGGCCGGCCTTACGAGTCCATCAAGGACCTGGAGCTCGTGCAGGGAATCGGTCCTGCCAAAATGAAGAGCCTTCGTCCTTTCGTGATCGTAGATGGGGAGACCAGAAGCCGCCAGGCACCGTGAGTGCGCCGAACTGTGACCCCCGCCCACAAGCTTCCCCCCGCGCCTGCCGACATCCCGTCCGGGCAGGACAGGAATTGGCACCGCACATGGACGTCAAAGGCACCGGGCTCGCCTTGCTGCTCGGCGTGGTCGGCTACGGCGCGAAGGTCGTTGTCAACCACTGGCAGGCGAAGCGCGCCGCCGAGCGGGCCCAGAACCAGGCGTTCCTCGAGGCGACCATCGCCCGCTACCTGGAGCGGCGCACGAGCTATGACGCCTTCCGCAAGAGCGTCTGCACGCTGCTCGACGCGATGGATCAGGGCACCTACGCCATGTCCCTGCTCTACGAGGTGCGGGACCAGCTCTTCACGCTGCGACGGGTGGCGCCGGCCGAAGTCGTCGCGGCCGCCGACCAGATCATCGAGGCCCTGAAGCCCGCCATCGACAAGGGCCCCACCGACCACAGCTTCGTGCGCATCACCCAGCGCCTACGGGCCTTCGAGGACGCCTGCCGGGCCGACGCCGGCTTCGGGCCGGTGCTCCACCTGGACAAGGTCGGGGAGCGCACCCGGCGCCAGGCACCGCGAGCGGTGGGGATGCCGCGGCCCGCCACCGCCGCCAGCGCGGCGGCGACCAGCGGGGTGCTCGACCAGTCCGACGACGAGGCCCGGCTGACGCGGATCTTCTGGGCCGACGACCGGGTGTCGACGGCGGGGCTGCGGCGGGACTGAGGCGGGGCTACCGCGACCGCCGCTCTACATAGGCCTTCAAGACGCCGTCCATCCGTGCCTGCCAGCCAGGCCCCGTGCCCTTGAAGTACGCGATGACCTCCGGGCTGTAGCGCACGGACACGAGCAGCTTCGGGTTGTCGGACTTCGGCCGCCCGCGCAGGGTGCGCATCGGCACCATCGCCTTGAGCTGGGCCGGTGTGAGGGGCGGATTGTCCGGGTCACTCCGCGCCGCCGCCGTGATCCGGCGGTCCTCCGCGGCGGTCGGCATCCTGAATTTCTGAAGCTTGGCTGCTTTCGGCATAGTGGCGAATCTCCCGCTTATTGGCTCGACGCAGACTGATCACCCGGCGGAACCCATCGCGGTCAACGAAGGCCACGGAGAAAACCACATCACCCTTGTGTGCCAGGGCAATCTGGCGCGGCTCACCGTAGTCGAACCGGTCGTCCAGCCAGACGAGGGCCGTGTCCCAATCGAGCTCCGCCGCCATCGACAGCGAGAGACCATGCTTGGCAAGGTTCCTCGCCTCCTTGGACGGGTCAAAATTAACGATCAGCATTAAATGTAGCTACCGATAATGATGGCGTCAAGCTACTAGCGCTTCCCCCGAAGGATGGTCACGGCCATGGTGCGGGGCCACCGCCATTTACCGCGATATCATCCGGATTCGCCTGGTGTAACCTCGCCCCCATCCCCCCGGCTGCACCGCCCCATGCGCATCGACCTCATCCTCGAGTCCAACAACTCCCCCGACCGCATCGCTGAGCTCGGCCTGCTCGCCGAGGCGAACGGGATCGGCGGGATCTGGGTGTCCGGGATGCTGGACGGGCGGGACCCGTTCGCGCTGTTCACGAAGCTCGCGATGACGACCTCGCGCATCCGCATGGGGCCGATCGCCATCAGCCCCTTCGAGCTGCACCCGCTCATGATGGCGAAGTCGCTGCTCACGCTGAACGAGTACGCCGGCGGGCGGGCCCAGGTGGTGGTCGGCGGGGGTGGGGGCACCATGACCGCCATGAACCTGAAGCCCGTGCGGCGGGTGCGGGCGGTGCGGGAGTGCCTCGGCATCCTGAAGGCCGCGGCCACGGGCCAGGCGATCAACTACGAGGGCGAGGTGTTCCAGGTGCGCCGCTACAGCGCGCCCTGGGCGAGGAGCACGCCGCCCGTGATCTACGGCGGCGCCAACCGGGCCCAGATGCTGCGTATGGTGCCGGCCCACGCGGACGGGCTCATGCTCTCGGACAAGCTCGTGCCCCAGGTGGCCGAGGCCCGCGGGACCATCGACGCCGTGCTCGAGGCGAGCGGCCGGGAAAAGGCCGCCTTCCGCGTCTCCAACTTCTGGGCCTGGCACGTGAAGGACACCCGCGAGGAAGCGGAAAGGGAGGCCCGCATCTGGCTCGCGCTCCGGGGCGTGCTGCTCCGGGCGAACCACGCGTACTTCATGAGCGAGGCCGACATGGACATCGTGGACGCCAGGCGCGGCGCCTTCTTCGACGCGCTCCGCCGCCGCTCCCCGGACATCCGGGGCGTGCCGGAGCCCGTCATCCGCCAGCTCGTGGACAACCTGACCTCCTGCGCGTCCGTGGCGGAAGTCGGCAAGGAGATCGACCGGCTCCGGGCCTTCCGGGATGCCGGCCTCACCGAGATCGCGCTGCGCATCTACGAGGAGCCGGAGAAGACCATCCGGCTGCTGGGGGAGAAGGTGGTGCCGGCGCTCGCCTGAATCCCGGCGAAAGGACGGGATTCGCGGGTGGCTTCGCCTGGCGGCGGTGGCCATGCTCGCGCGATGACGAAGACTGCCCCGCCGCCGCTGGCGATCGCCCCGATGATTCTTGTGGTGCGCGGTCAGCGCGTCATGCTTGATGCCGACCTCGCAGCGCTGTATGGGGTAACCACCCGGCGACTGAACGAACAAGTGCGCCGGAATGTCCGGAGGTTTCCTACGGACTTCCTGATAAGCCTTACCAAACATGACCTTGCAAACTTGAAGTCGCATTTTGCGACTTCAAGTTGGGGTGGGCGCCGCAAGCAGCCCCTGGCCTTCACCGAACACGGCGCCATCATGGCGGCGACCATCCTGGACAGCCCTCGTGCGGTGCAAATGAGCGTCTACGTCGTCCGCGCCTTCGCCCGACTGCGACAGGCCCTCCCGTCGCCAATGATTTTCATCCACCGGCCACCCATCGCTTCCCCCAATCATTCCATTCGGAATATTCCATAACGCGGCGGCGCGAGATGCGGTTACATGGCAGCACGCACCACAGCGTGTCTGTAAGGGAGAACCCCATGCGCCTGTCAGCCAGATTCGCCATCACCGCGTTCGCGGTGGCCGCGCCCGCGCTGGTCACTGCCCCCGCCATCGCGGCGGACCCGATGCCGCCGGTCCCCGTGGCCGGTGGCGTGAAGACCAACCAGTTCTGGTGGCCCAACCAGCTCGACCTGTCGCCCCTGCGGCAGCACGCCGTCGAGTCCAACCCCATGGGCGCGGACTTCGACTACGCCGCCGAGTTCGCGAAGCTCGACCTCAAGGCCGTCAAGGCCGACATCAACGCCGTGCTCACCGACTCCCAGGAATGGTGGCCGGCGGACTACGGCAACTACGGGCCCTTCTTCATCCGCATGGCCTGGCACAGCGCCGGCACCTACCGGATCTTCGACGGCCGCGGCGGCGCCGCCGGCGGCCAGCAGCGCTTCGAGCCCCTGAACAGCTGGCCCGACAACGCCAGCCTCGACAAGGCCCGGCGCCTGCTCTGGCCGGTCAAGCAGAAGTACGGCCGGGCCATCTCCTGGGCCGACCTCATGGTGCTCTCGGGCAACGTGGCCCTGGAGAACATGGGCTTCAAGACCGCGGGCTTCGCCGGCGGCCGTGAGGACGACTGGGAGGCGGAGCTGGTGGACTGGGGCCCCGAGGCCACCTGGCTCGGCGACCAGCGCTACAGCGGCGACCGGGAGCTGAAGAAGCCCCTGGCGGCCGTGCAGATGGGCCTCATCTACGTGAACCCCGAGGGCCCCAACGGCAACGCGGACCCGCTGGCGGCCGCGAAGGACATCCGGGACACCTTCGCCCGCATGGCCATGAACGACGAGGAGACCGTCGCCCTGATCGCCGGCGGCCATACCTTCGGCAAGGCCCACGGCGCCCACGACCCCGCCAAGTGCCTCGGCCGGGAGCCTGCCGCGGAGGGCATCGAGAAGCAGGGCCTCGGCTGGGAGAACCAGTGCGGCACCGGCGTCGGCCCCGACACCATCACCAGCGGCCTCGAGGGCGCCTGGTCGGCCAACCCCACGGCCTGGACCATGCAGTACCTGGACAACCTCTTCACCTTCGAGTGGGTGAAGTCGAAGAGCCCCGCCGGCGCGACCCAGTGGGTGCCGAAGGACGAGGGCGCCAAGTTCCTGGTGCCCGACGCCTTCGACCCCACGAAGCGCCATGCGCCCATCATGTTCACCACCGACCTGTCGCTGAAGGAGGACCCGGCCTACCGGAAGATCTCCCAGCGCTTCCTCAAGGACCCGGCGGAGTTCGAGAAGGCCTTCGGCCGCGCCTGGTTCAAGCTGACCCACCGGGACATGGGGCCGCGCGCCCGGTACCTGGGCAGCGAGGTGCCCGCCGAGGTGCTGCTGTGGCAGGACCCGGTGCCGGTGGCTGACTACGCGCCCATCGATGCCGCGGACGTCGCAAAGCTGAAGGCCGACATCCTGGCCTCCGGCCTCACGACCCCTGAGCTCGTGCGCACCGCCTGGGCGGCCGCCGCCAGCTACCGGGGCACCGACCACCGGGGTGGCGCCAATGGCGCCCGGCTGCGGCTCGCGCCCCAGAAGGACTGGGCCGTGAACGATCCGGCCACCACGGCGAAGGTGCTGAAGCAGCTGGAAGCCATCCAGGCTCGCTTCAACAAGGCCCAGCCTAAAGGGGGCAAGCAGGTCTCCCTGGCCGACCTGATCGTGCTCGGCGGCTCGGCGGCGGTGGAGCAGGCCGCGAAGCAGGCCGGCCACACGGTGCAGGTGCCCTTCACCCCGGGCCGCACGGACGCCACGCAGGCCCAGACCGACGCGGAGTCCTTCGCGGTGCTCGAGCCAAAGGCCGACGGCTTCCGCAACTACTACGCGGCGGGCAACGCCCTGTCGCCCGCGGCGGCCCTGGTGGACCGGGCCAACCTGCTCGAGCTCTCCGCGCCGGAGATGACTGCCCTGGTCGGCGGCCTGCGGGCGCTGGACGCCAACGCGGGCGGCTCCCGCCACGGGGTCTTCACCAGCCGGCCCGGCACGCTCACGAACGACTTCTTCGTGAACCTGCTCGGCATGGAGACGAAGTGGCAGAAGTCCGCCACGGGCGAGGGCCTCTACGACGGCGTCGACCGGGCCACCGGCCAGCGGAAGTGGACCGCCACCCCGGTGGACCTCGCCTTCGGCTCCCAGGCCGAGCTCCGGGCCATCGCCGAGGTCTACGCGGAGAAGGGCGGCGAGCAGAAGTTCGTGGCCGACTTCGTGAAGGCCTGGGCCAAGGTGATGAACCTGGACCGTTTCGACGTGCGCACCTGAGCCGGGACGACCGGCCTGACGACGGCAGGGGCCCGCGAGGGCCCCTGCCTTTTTCCGAATCCGGATGAACCGGGCATATTTCCCGCTGGCCAATCCCTGCCAAATATTGCCAGACTGGCCGCCGGCTCCTAAGCTCGCCCCATGCCCACCATGAACATCTCCCTGCCCGAGTCACTGAAGTCCTTCGTCGACCGCCAGGTCGAGCAGCGGGGCTTCGGCACCAGCAGCGAATACGTCCGGGAGCTGATCCGGCGCGAGCAGGAGCGGCAGGAACTGCGCGGCCTGCTGCTCGAGGGTGCTGCGTCCCCGGTCGCGGGCGAGGGCGATGACGCGTTTTTTGCGGGCGCCCGTGCCCGGGTCAGGAAGGCCGCGAAGCGGCGGTCTGCGCATTAGCCAGGGCTGGCGACACCGCTCCGCCCACCCGGACATCCCCGCCTGGCTGCAGGACACCGACCCGCTGCCATAATGCGGCCATGCGTGGCTCCGTCCCTGCACTGCTGCTCCTGCTGGCGCTGCCACTGACGCCCGGTGCGCTGGCGGCGCCGGACGCACCGCCAGCAGCCACACCGCCAGCGATGACATCGGAGGTGCCGGCGCCGGCCACCGACCCGGCCGTGCCCGACGCACCCTTGTCCCCGCTGGACGCCGACGAGGCGGCGGACGTGGACCTGGACTGGGACCAGGGTCCCGTATCCGCCGCCGCCCGCCGGATGCTGGACCGGGTGCGGGGGTCGGTGGTGCGGGTGCGGGGCTTCTATGGCGCGAACCGCGCCGAGGCCTTCCACGGCACGGCCTTCGCGGTCTGGCCGGACGGCCTGCTGCTCACCAACTACCATGTGATCGCCCGGGCGGCGCTGTCGCCCCAGAGCTACCGCCTCGAGTACGCCACCAACGACGGGGGCGGGGGCGCGCTCACCATCCTCGCGGTGGACGTGGTGCACGACCTTGCCATCGTGCGGGCCGACGGCTTCGCCCCGCCGCCGCTCCCGCTGCGCGCCGTGGTGCCGGACCAGGGCGACCGGGTGTACACGGTGGGCTACCCGCTGAACCTCGGCCTCGTCATCACCGAGGGCATCGGCAACGGGCTGCTGCCCAAGCCCTTCAATCCGCGCATCAACTACGCCGGACCCATGAACCCGGGCATGTCCGGCGGCCCGGCACTCGACAGCCGCGGCCGGGCGGTCGGCGTGAACGTCGCGTACTCCACCCGGGGCCAGCTGGTGAGCTTCCTGGTGCCCGCCGAGTTCGTGGCGCCGCTCGTCGCCCGGGCCCTGACACCGCTCGATCCCGCGGGCACCCGGGAGGAAGTGGCGCGCCAGCTCAAGGGCCACCAGGCCGAGGTGCTGGGCGCCCTGCCGGCCCGCTTCCCGGTGCAGGTGGCGGCCGGTTACGCGCTGCCCGCCGAACTCGCGCCCTTCGTGGACTGCACCGCCATCCCCGGCACGCCGCCGGTGAACGGCCTGCTGCTGCAACGGGTCGCCTGCCGGGCCCCCGTGGGCCTCTCGGTGGAGCCCGGCCTGCAGGCCGGCGACTTCCAGTTCAGCCACGCCGTGCTGGTGGCCGATGGCCTGCACCCGCTCCAGTTCGCCGAGCAGCTCCGGCGCGTGGCTGCCGCGGCCCCCGCCCGCGCCGGCTCGGCCGAGCACGTGCACCCCTGGAGCTGCCGGACCCGCATCGTCAACCTGGACCGCCTGCAGGCGGGCGTGACGTTGTGCGTGCGCCGCTACCGGCGCTACGCGGACCTGTACGACGTCGGGCTGCAGGTGACGAGCCGCAACGAGCCGCTGCGGGGCTTCGTCAGCAGTGCCACGCTGCGCGCCGTCGAGTTCCCGGCCGCCATGGACTTCACCCGCCGCTACCTGGGGGCCATCCGCTGGACACGCTAGTCCTCATCGACGTCACCGATGCCCACGGCATGATGCTGTCGCGCCAGCGCTTCAAGCTGCCGGGCGCTGGGCCGCCGCTGGTCATCGGCCGGGATATCGCCTGCGACGTGGTGCTGAACGATCCCTACGTGGCGCCCCGCCACGCGCAGCTCGTGCCGGGCGCCGACGGCGTCGTGCGCCTCAGCGACCTCGGCAGCGTCAACGGCCTCATCGTCGCGGACCAGCGGGTGCGCGAGACGGTCATCGCCGACCCGGGCGGCACCTGGGTGCAGGTGGGCCACAGCCACCTGCGCATCCGCACCGCCGCCGACCCGCTGGCGCCGGAGCGGCCGGACCGGGAGTCGCTGCGGTCGAGACGCCGGGAGTACGCCGTGGCCGTGCTCGGGCTGCTCGGTGCCGCCGGCTTTGCCGGCTTCAGCGCCTGGCTGGAAGCGCCGGATGCGGCGCTGAACACCGGCCTCCTGCGGCTGCTGACGGGTGGCGCGGTACTGGGTGCCTGGTTCGGCCTCTGGGTGCTGCTCGGCCGGGCCGTGCGCTCCCGCTGGCAGTGGACCGGGAACCTGGCCGTCACCCTCGGCGCCGCGGCGCTCGGCCTCTGGCTCTGGTGGGGTACCGACGCGACGGTGTTCGCCTACGGCACGCTGCGGGCCCGGGTCATCGGCGTGCTGCTGGTCCTCCTCGTCGCGGTGGTGGCGGTGTACCTGGAGGTGCGCATCGCCACCCGGCTGCGGCGCCAGCGCGCCGCGCTGCTCGCCGTCGCCGTGTCCCTGGTCGCGGGCATGGCCTGGTTCTGGGTACAGCAACCGGCGGGCACCGACGTGAACCGGATCCCGCCCCCGGGCCGGCTCTTCCCGCCGGACTGGTCCCGGCAGCCGGGCGTGCGGGTGGACCGCCTGCTGGAGGAGGCCCTGGACCTCAAGGACGCGGCGGACCGGGCCGGGGACTGACGTGCGCATCGACATCATCCTCGAGTCCAACAACGCCCCGGAGCGCATCCGGGACCTGGGCGTCCTGGCCGAGCAGTGCGGCCTCGGTGGCGTCTGGGTCTCCAACATGAACGACGCCCGGGACCCGTTCATCAACTTCGTGCCGCTGGCCATGGCGACGACCCGCATCCGGCTCGGGCCCATCGCGGTGAGCCCCTTCGAGCTGCATCCCCTCAAGATGGCGAGCTCGCTGCTCACGCTGAACGAGGTGGCGAAGGGCCGGGCGCAGATCGTCATCGGCGGCGGGGGCGGCACGGCGAACGCCATGGGCGCGAAACCCGTCCGCGTCGTGCGCGCGGTGCGGGAGTGCGCGGAGATCCTCAAGGCGGCCGGCACGGGCCAGCCGGTGCGCTACCAGGGCGAGCTGTTCCAGGTGAAGTGGTACAACCCGTCCTGGGTGCGGAGCAGCCCGCCCGCCGTGTACATCGGGGCCAACGGGCCCCAGATGATGAAGGCGGCCCCGAAGTACGCGGACGCGATCATGGTCAGCGACTTCGTGCCGGAACACGTGGCAAAGTCCCGGGCCATCATCGACGCCACGCTGGACGCCGCCGGCAGGGACCGCCGCGCCTTCACCCTGAACAACTTCTGGGCCTGGCACGTGAAGGACACGGTGGCGGAGGCCGAGCGGGAGGCGCGCATCTGGCTCACGGTGCGCGGCACGCTGTACCCGCCCTACCTCCACGACGTGCTGGACCCCGACGAGGCGGCGCTCGTCAACCGGAACATCCAGGCGTTCATCCGCGCCTACAACCGGAAGAGCGACGTGATCGAGGGCGTGCCGCCGGAAATCGTCCGCAAGCTGGTGCGGAACTGCACCTCGGCCTGCGCGCTCGCCGACCTGGACGCCGAGATCGGGCGCCTGCGCGGCTTCGCCCGGGCCGGCCTCACGGAGATCGCGCTCAGGATCTACGAGGAGCCGGAGAAGACCATCCGGCTGCTGGGCGAGCGGGTGGTGCCGGCGCTGGCGGACGCGTGAGCGAAGCCGCCGGCGACCGGCTCCTGACCCTGCGTCCCGCCACCGGGGCCGACGCCGTGGCGCTCGCCCACTTCGTCAACGCCGCCTACCGGGGCGAGTCCAGCAAGGCGGGCTGGACCACCGAGGCCGACCTGCTCGGCGGCCAGCGCGTGGATGCGGCGGGACTGCGCGCGCTCATCGGCACGCCAGGGAACGTCGTGCTGCTGCACGAGCCGGCGGGCGTGATCCTCGCCTGCGTCGCGCTGGAGAAGCGGGGGGACGACTGCTACCTCGGCATGCTCACGGTCAGCCCGGTGCACCAGGCCGCCGGCATCGGCCGGGGGGTGTTGCAGGCGGCGGAGCAGTACGCCCGGGAGCACTTCGCCGCCACCCGCATGACCATGACCGTCATCGCCCAGCGCACCGAGCTGATCGCCTGGTACGAACGGCGCGGCTGGCGACGCACCGGCCGGTTCGAGCCCTTTCCCTACGGCGACGAGCGGTTCGGGCTGCCCCGGCGGCCGGACCTCCGCTTCGAGGTGCTGGAGAAGCGGGTGGATGGGCGGTGCGGCCCGTGAACCACCACCCCGCGATCGAGGTCCTGGCCACCTCCCTGCGGCTCGGCCTGACCTCCTTCGGCGGACCCGTCGCCCACCTGGGCTACTTCGAGCACGCCTACGTCACCACGCGCCGGTGGCTGACCGGCGCCGAGTACGCGAGCCTGGTGGCCCTGTGCCAGGTGCTGCCGGGTCCGGCCAGCAGCCAGGTGTCGTTCCTCGTCGGCCTGCACCGGGCCGGCTGGCCCGGCGCGCTGGCCGCGTGGCTCGGGTTCACCCTGCCGTCGGCGCTGCTCATGGTTATGGCCGCGCTCCTGGCCGCCCGGGTGGAGGGCCCGGTCGCCGGGGCCGTCCTCCATGGCCTGAAGCTGGTCGCCGTGGCCGTGGTGGCCCAGGCCGTGTGGACCATGGCGCGGCGGCTGTGCACGGACGTGCCGACACGGAGCCTCGCGGTGGCGGCCACGCTCCTGCTGCTCCTGGCCGGCGGCACGGGGACGCAGCTCGCGGTGCTGCTGCTGGGTGCCACTGTCGGCATGCTGTGGTGCCGGCAGGGTGGCCCCGAGGTGCGCGTGGCCGCGGGGCTCGTGTCGCCGCGGGTGGCCTTCGCGGCGCTCGCGGGCTTCGCCCTGCTGCTGGCCGGCCTGCCCCTCGTCGCGAGGCTGGCGCCGGACGGCCTCGTGCCGCTGGCGGAGGTCTTCTACCGGGCCGGCGCCCTGGTGTTCGGTGGCGGCCACGTGGTGCTGCCGCTGCTGCGGGAGGCCCTCGTGCCGGCGGGCGTCGTGAGTGACGGGGTGTTCCTCACCGGCTACGGATTCGCCCAGGCGCTGCCCGGGCCCCTGTTCACCTTCGCGGCCTACCTGGGTGCCGCGGGCACCGGGGTGGCGTCGCCCCTGGCCGGCGCGCTGGTGGCCCTCGTCGCCATCTTCCTGCCCGGCCTGCTGCTCGCCGTGGCGGGCGTCGCGCTGTGGGGGCGCCTGGCGGCCCACGGCCCCGTGCGGGGGGCGCTGAACGGCCTCAACGCGGTGGTCGTCGGCATCCTCGCCGCCGCACTCTACGACCCGGTGTGGGTCACGGCCGTCGGGTCCGTGGCGGATGTGGCGATCGCGGCCGCCGGCCTGCTGCTGCTCGAGCGATGGCGGGTGTCGCCCGTGGTGGTCGTGGCATTGACCGTGATGGCTGCGGGCTTGCCAGCACTGGTGCCGGGTTAACCAGGCGGACGGTGGGTCACGCGAAGCGGGGTTCCGTCGCGGGACGCCTGGGCCGGCGCGTCGGTCCGAACGACACCCCGGGTACCCGCCCCGTCCGGCTGACCATTTTCACGAGCAGATCGATCGTGAAGCCGTCCAGCTTGCCGTTGAGCACGTTGCTTATGCGTGGCTGGGTAACGCCAAAAAACACGGCGGCTGCAGTCTGGGTCATGCGCCGCTGCCTCACGAAGCGCTCGATCTCGGCGGCGAGCGCAACACGCATGCCGAGGACGGCAGCCTCAGCCCGGGAGAACCCAAGATCCTCGTAGGCCGTTCGTGTGGTGATCCTGCGTTTCACACTGGCAC
The DNA here is from genome assembly GCA_937958785.1 of uncultured Gammaproteobacteria bacterium. GTDB lineage: Bacteria > Pseudomonadota > Gammaproteobacteria > Steroidobacterales > SHZI01. Next base: position 20,308 of record CALGMY010000131.1, read on the forward strand.
CCTCGGTGGTGTGGGCCTCAGCCGCGCTGACGGAGATCCCGGACCCGCTGTCGCGCGACCTCGATGTCTCGCCGGGCCGTCTGCTGCGTCTTCTTGGCGAAGGCGTGCAGGACAATGACTTCCTCGTGGCTCTCAAGCAAGTAAATTATCCGGAACTCGCCTTGCGTGGAAATCCTGATCTCGCGCACGCCCGGCGCCACGCTGGCCAGTGCCCGCCAGTGCTTGGGTTCCAGGCCCAGCTGCAGGCGGAATAGTTCGTCGCCGGCCAGGACCCGTGCAGCTCGTGGAAAGGCGCGCACCCGGGTTCGGGAGTCGCCGCGCCAGTTGACCGGCAACAGGCCCGCATGGGCGACGAACATTATGCAGAAATCCGCATAATTGACAAGGCGCAGGCCTGGGCGCAGGGAGGCATGCCGGGAGTCTCGCGAATTCCGGCGCGGGCGGTCGAGTCACGAAACCGATGGCAATACCGGGATTCGCCTCACGGGGTCACTGTGACCGCACCATCCGCCCCCCCAGCCACACCGCCACGCCCAGGCACGCGCGACAGGCGCTGAGCTCGAGCCCCGCCACGAAGAGGTCGGTCTCGACGGGCGCCCAGCGGTCCAGGAAGACCTCGCCGGCGTTCACCCGGTTCCAGTAGGCCACCTTCCGGTCCCGGACCTCGGGCGGGAAGGCGGGGTTCTGCCTCAGCTGCTCGAGGCCCGCGCCGGCGATGCGCAGCGGCACGCCGTCCGGGTTGGCCACGGGCGAGGCGTAGGCGTTCAGCCACACCTGGTCGGCCAGCTCGCCGCAGGCGGGGCAGGTGAAGCGGGTGCGGTCGAAGGCAGGTGCCTCCGGGGCTGGCGGGACGGGCGGTTCGCGGGAATCGGTCACGGGAGTATGCTCGGGGTGGTTGCAGAGGATAGCGGGGGGAATCATGCACAGATTGACCAAGACCGTGCAGCAGGTCCTGACACGCAAGCCCCACGGGGTGGTCACCATACCGCCCGACGCCACGGTGTACGACGCCCTGGTGCTCATGGCGGAGCACGACATCGGCTCCCTGGTGGTGATGGAGGGCGACCGCCTCGCCGGCATCTTCTCGGAGCGGGACTACGCCCGGCAGGTGGCGCTGGTCGGCAAGTCGTCGAAGGAGACCCGGGTGCGGGAGATCATGACCCACAAGGTGATCTGCATCGGACCCGGGCAGACCGTGGATGACTGCATGGGCCTCATGACCGCGAAGCGCATCCGCCACCTGCCCGTGCTCGACCACAAGAAGGTGGTGGGACTCATCTCCATCGGCGACGTGGTGAAGGAAGTCATCTCCGGCCAGCAGGCGATGATCGAGCAGCTGGAGCAGTACATCCACTCCTGAGGTAGAGTGCGGGCCATGCGTCACCCTGCCAGCGGCGGCCCGACGGGGCTGCCCACGATCCTGCTCGTCGCCACGTTGCTGCTTGCCGGCTGCGGCCGGCCGGCGGGGGAGGACACGACCGTAGCGGACGGGACCCCGCCCCATCCCGGCAAGGCCCTGGTGGACCGGCACTGCGTCCGCTGCCACCTGGCCCCGGAGCCGGGCGACCTCGCGAGGGAGTACTGGCCCTACGCCCTCCATTACATGGGCAACTACGTGGGCATGCGGGGTGACGAATTCCCGGACTTCCGCACCGAGGACTTCCCGCCGGAGCTCGAGCCCGTCAAGGACTATACCAAGCGGTATTTCCTCCATGGCAGCGACGGCTACTTCCGGGACTTCTACCCCTTCCGCCTGCACATCCCCCCCCGGCCCGCGATGAGCGCGGAGGATTTCCGGCAGGTCCGGGCCTACTACGAGGCCGGCGCGAAGCCCTGGCGGGAGCTGGAGCAGCAGGGCCCGAAGCCGCCGGTCAGCACGCTCTTCCGGCCCGAGGTCCCGAAGCTCGACCTGGAACCCGGCGCGCTGGTGCTGTCCACGCGGGTGGACCCGGTGCGCCGGCGCCTGTACGTGGGCCGCACGGTCATCGACGACTGGGTGGGCGGCGGCGAGCGGCGCGAGGGCTTCGAGCTGTGGGACGACGTGGCGGTGCTCGACCTCGCCACCGGCCGGCGGCTGGCCACGCAGCGCCTCACCAGCGACCCCATCGACATGGCGCTCACCGCCACCGGAGTGCGCCTCGTCACCCACGGCCACTTCCCGCTCAGCAAGGTCGGCATCGCCGCCATCACCGACTGGGTATTCGATGGCCCCGCCGGCGGGCCGCTGGCCGGCCGGGCCCGCATGCTCGTCAACGGCAAGCAGCGCTTCGTGCAGCACCACACCACCGACATGAACGGCGACGGGCTCGCGGACATCGTCGGCAATGCCTTCGGCGACGGCGTTGGCGCCGATGCCCAGGCGATCCTGTCCATCTGGTACCAGATGCCGGGTTACGCGCGGCAGTGGGACGCCGCGCCGCCGGAGATCCCGCCCGGCGTCATGCCCGGGCTCCGGGAGACGATGGTGGCCGCCGACTCGGGCCTCATCGGCAGCACCATCGGCGACTTCAACGGCGATGGCCGGCCCGACATCGCTGCCGTCATCGCCCAGGGCCGGCAGGAGCTCATCCTGCTCACCAACAACGGCGACGAGAGCTTCACCCGCCACGTGCTCGACCGGCACACGCCCTCCTGGGGCGGCAACAGCCTGGAGGCCGCGGATTTCGACGGCGATGGCGACCTCGACCTCGTCGTGCTAAACGGCGACAACGTGGCCGGCAACCACATCGGCAAGATCGTGCCCGCGCCGCGGCCCCAGCACGGCATCCGGGTCTACCGGAACGATGGCGACCTCAGGTTCACCGCCGACTACTACTACCGGATGCACGGCGCGATCCGCTCGGTGGTGCGGGACTTCGACGGTGACGGCGACCCGGACATCGCGGCCATCGCGCTCTTCCCCCAGTGGAGCCAGGCGGAGCCCGAGACCTTCGTGTACCTGGAGAACCAGGGCGGCCTGCGCTTCGCGCCCCGGTCGATCCCCCGGGAGTTCTTCAGCGTCTGGTGCTCCATCGAGGCGGCCGACGTGAACGGCGATGGCCGCACGGACCTCGTGCTCGGCCTCGGCAACTTCCCCGAGCTGGTGCCGCCCGACTGGATCACGGCCCATCCGGCCATGCAGGGCCGGGGCGGCACGGCGCCGACGGTGATCTTCCTGATCAACCAGGGCCCGCCGCCCGTGGCGCCGACGACAGCCACCTGAGGATGCTGTCCTGGCACCGCTGATCCACGTCCGGGACAAGGTGGCCCTGGTCACCGGGGCCGCGGCCGGCATCGGCGCCGCCTGCGCCCGGGTGCTCGCGGCCCACGGCGCCCGGGTGGTGGTCGCCGACCTGGACGAGCCGGGCGCCCGGGCCGTCGCCGACGGCATCGGGCGCGACGGCGGGCAGGCGGAGGCCGTGGTCCTCGACGTCACCCGGGAGGACGGCTGGCGGCGGGTCGTCGACGGTGTCCTTGCCCGGCACGGCGCCCTGGACGTGCTGGTGAACAACGCCGGCATCGCGCTGGTGAAGACCCTGCTGGAGACCAGCCTCGACGACTGGCACCGCGTGCACGCGGTGAACCTGGACGGGGTCTTCCTCGGCACCCGGGCCGCCGTGGAGGCCATGCGGCCCGGTGGCAGCGCGGGCCGCGGCGGGTCCATCGTCAACCTGTCGTCGGTCGGCGGGCTGATCGGCGCCGAGGGGCTCACGGCCTACTGCTCCACCAAGGGCGGCGTGCGCCTCTTCTCGAAGAGCGTCGCCGTCGAGTGCGGCCGCGCCGGGTGGAACATCCGCGTGAACTCGGTGCATCCCGGCAACACCGACACGCCCATGTTCCGGCGGGAACTGGACGAGATGGTGGCGAAGGGCATGGTGCAGACCCGGGACGAGGCGCTGAAGTTCTACCTGGACATGCAGCTCCTGCCGGAGATCGGCCAGCCGGAGGACGTGGCCGCGATGGTGCTGTTCCTCGCCTCGGATGCCGCCCGCTTCGTGACCGGTGCCGAGTTCGTCGTCGACGGCGGCCTCACGGCGCAATGAGCACCGGCGGCGACCGCTTCGACTCGCCGGCCACCACCGGGCTCGCCTGCCTGCTCTACCCCCTGGGCCCCGCGGCGATCGTGCTGATGCCGATGATCGTCGGCGGGCTCATCGACACCTACGGCTACACGGAGCAGCAGGCGGGCAACGTGGCCGCGGCCGAGGGCCTGGGGCTCGTGGTCTCGTCGGTGGCGGCGGCGCTGTGGATCCGCCGCGCGTCCTGGGTCCGGGCGCTGCTGGCCGCCTTCCTGGCCTACGCGGCCCTCAATGCCCTGAGCGCCAGCCTGCCGGGGTATGGTCCGCTGCTCGCGGTGCGCTTCCTCACGGGCCTTGCCGGCGGCAGCCTCTTCGCCGTGTCCGTGGCCACCCTCGGCGACAACCGCGCTCCGGACCGGGCCTTCGGCCTGGCCCAGGCCGTGCAGGGCGTGCTGATGCTCGGCGCCTTCGCGGCGGCGCCCGCACTGCTCGGGGCGGGCGGGGTGGGGGCCCTCTACTACCTGCTGGCGGGCGCAGCCCTGCTCCTGCTGCCGATCCTCCTGGCCTTCCCGGCGACGGGCCGCGTCCGGGCCGCACTCGCGGGCGGCGATGCGCAGACGCCGCAACAGACCGGGCTCATCCTGCTCGGGCTCGCGGCCAGCGTGGTGTTCTTCGTGAACGTCTTCGGCCTGTGGGCCTTCGTCGAGCGGATGGGGCTCGAGGGTGGCCTGCCGGGACCGGCCATCGGCCTGGCCCTCGGCGTGTCCCAGGTGCTGGCGATTGCCGGGGCCCTCGCCGCCGCCTGGGCCAGCAACCGCTTCGGCCGTTACCTGCCCCTCGTCGCCGTGCTGGTGGGGCAGGGTGCGGCGCTCATCATCCTCCAGGGTGACTTCGGCGTGCCGGCCTATTACCTCGCCACCGGCCTGTTCCAGGCGCTGTTCATCGTCGGGGTGTCCTACCAGATGGGCGCCATCGCCGAACTGGACCTCGGGGGCCGTTACCTCGTGATGATGACCGCCGCCCAGGGCCTCGGGTCCGCCGTCGGGCCCGCGCTGGCGGGCGGGCTGATCACGGGCAGCGACTACGGCGGCGTGGTCCGGCTGGCCCTCGGCTGCCTGGTCGCCAGCACCCTGGCCTTTCTCTTCATCGTCTGGCGCAGCCGGGCGCCCGGCGGGTAACATCCGGGGCGGACCGAGCCCGAGACGCCCCATGCCGACCGAGACGACTGCATCCGCTGGCCAGCCCCGGCCCGTCGCGCCCTACCTGGCCCTCGGCCTCTCGACGGTCATCTACGGCATCTCCGAGCGGAAGCAGATCCGCCATAACCTGGAGACCATCGAGGAGGCGATCCACGCGGGCATCGCCATGGTGGGCATCAACATGCCGGTCAAGGTGATCGCCCTCGCCGAGGGCGCGCTGACCGGCTTCACCGACGAGATCTTCGACCTGCCCCACGTGATGGCGGCCCGGGAGCTGTTCATCGAAGTGCCGGGCGAGGAGACCGAGTACCTCGGCCGGCTCGCGAAGCTCTACGACACCTACATCATCGGCCAGTGCAAGGCGCGGTGGCCCGAGGTCATCAGGGATCGCTACTTCAACACCGTGTTCGTCATCGCGCCGAACGGCAAGGTGGTGCACAAGGCGGCGAAGAACCACGTCTGGTGCCGGGAGCACTCCTGCACGCCCCACGACGTCTACGACCGCTGGGTCGAGCTCTACGGCGACGGCATCGAGGCCTTCTACCCGGTGCTGAAGACCGACGACATCGGCAACATCGGCACCATCTGCTGCAGCGACGGGGAGTACCCGGAGGCCGTGCGGGCCCTCGCCTTCAACGGCGCCGAGGTGGTGTACCGGCCCAGCGAGGCCACGCCGATGACCACGGCGGGCTACCCGGGCGGCGGCACCTGGCTGATCCAGAACCAGGGCCACGCCGAGTTCAACTCGGTGTACATGCTGTGCCCGAACGCGGGGCCGGTGTACGTGGGCGCCACCTCGAAACACCCGGTGGACATCGCGGGCGGCAGCGCCCACATCGTGGACTACCGGGGGCAGGTGGTGTCCTACAGCGCGTCCACCAGCAACACCATCGTGGCGGCCACCGTGGACATCGAGGCACTGCGCAACTTCCGGGCCATGAGCCTCAACAACAACTGGCTCAAGGACCTGCGGGTGGAGCTCTACAAGCGGATGTACGAGCAGCCCATCCACCCGAAGAACCTGTGGCTCAAGGACGCGCCGAAGGCCAACCCGGAGATCGACGAGATCTACCGGGCCAACATCCGCCGCCTGCAGCAGCGGGGCACCTGGACGAAGCCCGCCTACGACCACCCGGGCAGCCGCTACCAGCCCGCGGGCGACGACGACACCAGCTGGGACGACCTCAAGCAGCGCCTCTGGGGCCCCTGGCTCTAGAAAAGGTACCGGACACTTAGTTATTTAGTTTTGGGGGAGAGCATGCGTAATTCGGCATCGATGTGGGCAGTGGCGGCAGCGGCCTTGCTGGCGACGGACCTCGCGACCGCCGCGGGGCTGGACGAGATCGTCGTCACGGCCCAGCGGCGGGAGCAGGACCTGCAGGACGTGGGCATCTCGGTCACCGCGTTCAGCGCGGACCAGGTGCAGGCCCTCGGCCTCGCCAACAGCACCGACGTGGCCCAGATGACCCCCAACCTCAACTACACGGTGCCCCAGGGCGAGGGCAGCCAGATCAACTTCTTCCTGCGCGGCGTGGGCCTCAACGACTTCGCCGACGCCCAGGAGAACCCGGTCGCCGTCTACGTGGACGACGTCTACAAGCCCGCCATGGGCGGCCTGTCCATGCAGCTCTTCGACGTGGAGCGCATCGAGGTGCTGCGCGGCCCCCAGGGCGCGCTCTTCGGCCGCAACTCGACCGGCGGCGTCATCCACTACGTCACGAAGCGCCCGGGGGACGAGCTGGACGCCTACGCCGACGTGGCCTACGGCGACTACGACCAGCTGAAGGCCGAGGCCGCCGTCGGCGGCCCGATCAAGGACGGCGTCGCCGGCCGCATCTCCGTCGGCTACAACAAGCACGACGGCTACACCGAGAACCGCACGCCCGGCATCCAGGACTACAACGGCCTCGACTCCCGGGCCGCCCGCGTGCAGCTGCTGGTGGATGTCTCCGACACCGCCAGCGTGCTCCTCTCCGGCAACTACTCCCACAACGAGGCCGCGGTCGGCGCCTGGCAGCACCAGGCCACCCGCCCCAGCGACGACTTCAACACCAGCCTGCCGCTGCCGGCCGACGAGGACTTCTGGGGCAGCTGCCCCGGCTGCGACGCCTTCGGCTATGCCGACACGGACGGCGATCCCTGGGCCGGCGACTACGACCGCAATGGCCGGGTGGAGGTCCGCAACCGGTCCCTGCAGGCCAACGTCAACGCGAAGCTCGGCGAGCTCGATTTCACGTCGATCACCGCGTGGACGGGCGTCAGCCGCCTGCAGCAGGAGGACGCGGACATGAACCCGTTCCTGGCCGGCGCCCCCGAGCCCCGGCCCGAATCGTTCATCGCCCCGGACTTCGCCGCCGAGACCGATACCCTGTCCCAGGAGTTCCGCCTGGCGGGTGACGCCGGTGCGTTCCGCTGGCTGGCCGGCGCCTACTGGTTCGACAACGAGGTCAACGGCCACTACGACCTGGACACGAGCGCCATCGACTTCGTGACCATGGACGCCGACTACACCCAGCAGACCGACTCCATCGACCTCTTCGGCCAGGTGGAGTACGACCTGTCCACGTCGTTCACCGTGATCGCCGGCCTGCGCTGGACCAGCGAGGACAAGACGCTGGACTTCCGCAACATCGACAGCTCGGGGATCACCGCCCTGTGCAGCACCGACCCGGACCCGCCGTCCCAGGGCTGCTTCAACCCGGCCCCGACGCCGCTCGGGCCCTCACGCCCGACGCCCGACTACATGGTGCTGTTCAACGCCGACTCCGTGGGTGAGCTGGCCGAGCAGGACGAGAGCTACCTGACCGGTCGCCTGCAGCTCAACTGGACGCTCAACGACGACCTGCTGGTCTACGGCTCGTACTCGCGGGGCAAGAAGTCCGCGGGCTTCAACAACGGCTTCCTGGACACCACCCAGGTGTTCGGCAACAACCCCGTCGACACCATTCCCTTCGGTTCCGAGACCCTGGACGCCTACGAGCTGGGCCTGAAATCCGTCGTGCTGTCGGACACCACGCGCATCAACGCCGCGGTGTTCTACTACGATTACCAGGACTTCCAGACCTTCCAGTGGCTGATCCTGAACCAGGTGATCTTCAACGCGGACGCCGAGGTCTGGGGCGCAGAGCTCGAGATCGAGACCCGGCCCATCGACGGCCTGACCCTGCAGCTCGGTGCCGGCACGCTGGACGCCACGGCGGAGGACATCCCGACGATCACCGGCGACGCGGTCCGCGACCGCAACATGGTGGGCGCGCCGGAGCTCTCGGTGAACGCGCTGGCCCGCTACGAGTGGGCGGCCTTCGGCGGCACCATGGCCCTGCAGGGCTGGGGAACCTGGCAGGACGAGATCTGGTTCGACATCCAGAACCACCCCATCTCGAAGGAGGACGGCTACACCGTCGTCAACTTCCGGGGTTCCTGGACCACCGGCGACGGCGGCCTCGAGCTCTACGCCTTCGTGAACAACGCCTTCGAGGAGGAGTACAAGGTCTACACCTTCGACTTCTCCGGCCTGTTCGGCTTCAACCAGCAGGCCTTCGGCCCGCCGCGGTGGTGGGGCGTCGGCGCCCGCGTGAACTTCGGCGGCGCCCGCTAGAGCTGTAGGAGCGCCTTCAGGCGCGACCGGTTCCCGGCTCCCCTTGGTCGCTAGATGAACACGCTCCCGCCGGGAAGCCGGGAGCCGCTCGCGCCTGAAGGCGCTCCTACGGCGTCAGCCCACCTTCGGCAGGTGCTGCAGCGACTCGGCGATGGCCTCGCCCGGGTACTCGAAGTTCGAGAGCTCCCCGGCGAAGTACCGGTCGTAGGAGCTCATGTCGAAGTGGCCGTGGCCCGAGAGGTTCACGAGCAGCACCTTCGGCTCCCTGGACTTCGCGCATTCCTTCGCCACCCGGATCGTGGCGGCGATGGCGTGGGTGGACTCCGGCGCCGGCACGATGCCCTCGGTGCGGGCGAAGAGCACGCCGGCCTCGAAGGTCTCGAGCTGGGGGATCGCCACCGCGTCCACCAGGCCCTCGTGCACCAGCTGGCTGACCAGCGGTGAGGCGCCGTGGTAGCGCAGGCCGCCGGCGTGGATGCCCGGGGGCATGAAGTCGTGGCCCAGCGTGTGCATCTTCAGGAGCGGCGTGAGGCCCGTGGCGTCGCCGAAGTCGTAGGCGTACACGCCCTTGGTGAGCGTGGGGCAGGAGGTGGGCTCCACCGCCACCAGCCGCACGTCCTTGCCCGCTGCCTTGTCGGCGAAGAACGGGAAGGCGATGCCCGCGAAGTTGGACCCGCCGCCGCAGCAGCCGAAGACCATGTCCGGGTACTCGCCGGCCAGCGCCATCTGCTTCTTCGCCTCCTCGCCGATCACCGTCTGGTGCAGCATCACGTGGTTCAGCACGGAGCCGAGGGCGTAGTTGGTGTCGGCCCTGCCAGCGGCTTCCTCCACCGCCTCCGAGATGGCGATGCCGAGCGAACCGTCGGTGTCCGGCATCTTCGCCAGGATCGACCGGCCGGCGTTGGTGAGGTTCGTCGGGCTCGCGAAGACCTCGGCGCCCCAGGTCTGCATCAGCGACCGGCGGTAGGGCTTCTGGCCGTAGCTGATCTTCACCATGTAGACGCGCACCTTCACCCCGAGCAGCTGGCCCGCCAGGGCGAGCGAGCAGCCCCACTGGCCGGCACCCGTCTCGGTGGTGAGGCGGTGGATGCCGGCGACCTTGTTGTAGTACGCCTGCGGGATGGACGTATTCGGCTTGTGGGAACCGGCCGGGCTCACCGACTCGTTCTTGAAGTAGATGTGGGCCGGGGTGCCGAGCGCCTGCTCCAGGCGGTGGGCCCGGTGCAACGGCGTCGGGCGCCACAGCCGGTAGATCTCCCGCACCGGCTCCGGGATCGGGATCCAGCGCTCCGCCGACACTTCCTGCTCGATCAGGGCGGGCGGGAAGATCGCGGCGAGGGCCTCGGGGCCCACCGGCTTGCCGTCCGGCCCCAGTGGCGGGGGCGGGGGGTTCGGCAG
>CALGMY010000132.1 GCA_937958785.1 uncultured Gammaproteobacteria bacterium
GGGCCGGCCACCATCCGCATGGCCGCCGACGTGGCGGACCGGGTGACCTTCGCGGTGGGGAGCGCGCCGGAGCGGATCGCCTGGGCCCTCGACACCCTCAACGCGCGGCTGAAGGAAACCGGCCGGGACCGGACGCGCCTCAGCGTGGGCGCTTTCGTGAACCTGGTCTGCGATCCCGACGAGCAGCGCGCCATCGACCTCGGCCGCATGATCTCCGGCATGGTGGCCCACTTCGCCGGCATGAAGGACTCGCCCGTCGAGCACCTGCCGCCCCAGCTCAAGGAGCTGGCGATCCGGATGAAGTCCGGCTACGACATGGCCCGGCACGCCCAGAACGAGGGCAGCCACCTGCAGATGGTCAGCGACGGGTTCGTGGACTGGTTCTCGATCTGCGGACCGCCGTCCAAGTGCCGGGAGCGTCTCCGGCACCTCATCGGCCTGGGCCTCGACCACGTCTACCTGCTGGGCGGCTCGCCGGTCCCGCACCCGCACGGCGCCCGGCAGGAGGCGATGGTGCGGCAGACCCGGCTGTTTGCGGAGCAGGTGCTGCCGGACGTCCGGGCCGTCAGGGCGACCTGAGGGCCACGCCCGCCGCGTCCGCCGTCGCCGTGCTGTAGGTCCGGAAGGCGGTCTCGAAGGCCAGGTCCGCCGCCGTGGGCTGGATGGTCGTGGGTTCGCCGAACACCGGGTAGGCGCCGCAGGCCTCGCCGTCGTCGCAGATGAGGCCGTCGTTGTCCATGTCGGTGCCGGCGAGCAGCAGGTAGGAGATCGGCGTCACGCTGCCGAAGTCGAAGCCCGTCTCCTCGCCCTGCACCTGGATCGCCACCTGCTGGGTGATCTGCAGGGTGCTCTCATCCACGAGTACCACGTAGTGCCGGCCGGCGCCCGGCACGATCGGGCTGGTGGCCACCTGCATCAGGATGTCCACCCGCTGGTCGCCGGCGGTCGAGCGGAACTCCACGAAGGTGCTGTAGGTGCCCGCCGGACGCCCCGCCCGGTCCACCACGATGCGGTAGGTGCCGAGCCCGGTCGCGTCCACCTGGTCGGCCACCACCTGAACCCAGCTGGCGACCTTGAAGATCGACGTGATCGAGAGCGATCCGCCGCCGGTGTTGCTCACCAGGACCTCCGCCTCGGTGCCGACGTTGCCGAAGTTGAGGGAGCGCGGTGTCAGCGACAGCTGGGGCGGCAGCGGCGGCGGCGTGCTGGCGGCAGCCTGGACCGCCCGCGAGGCGTCGATGAGGCCGACACCGAGTTCGTCGGGGCCCGGCACGCCGAGGTCCCGGGTCATGAGGCCGGCGGACAGCAGCGTGTCCACGTCGGTGGGCGTGAGGTCCGGGTTCACGGCCTTCATGAGCCCGACGACGCCGGCCACGTGGGGAGCGGCCATCGAGGTGCCGATCAGGAAGTCGTAGGTGTTGATGATCGAGCCACCCTGGAGCGCGGCGTGGGTGCTGAACACGGCGTCCGGGAACCCGTCGCCATTCCGGTCCGTGCTGTCGCCGCCCGGCGCGGCGACCCGCACCCAGCTTCCGTAGTTGGAATAGAACGCGCGGGTGCTCACCGAATTCACCGCGGCGACGCCGATGACGCCGGGGCAGGACGCCGGCGACGCGGGGAGGCTGGTGGCATCGTTGCCGGCCGCGGCAACGACGATGACGCCTGCCGTCCGGGCGGCCGCGATCACGTCGCTTTCTGCCTGCGTGCAGGAGCGCCGGGCGCCGAGGCTCAGGTTGATGACATCGGCCGGCGTGACTGGCACCGCGCCGGAATCGTTCGCGAGGCCCGCGGCATAGCGGATGCCCTGGATGATGTCGGCCAGCGAACCCGCGCCGTCGTTGCCGAGCACCCGCACGGGCATGATGCGGGCGTTCCAGTCCACGCCGGTGACGCCGACGGCATTGTTGCCCGAGGCGGCGACGGTGCCGGCGACGTGGGTGCCGTGGAAGGTGAGCGAGCCGCCGGCGCCCTGGTATCCCGGGTCTTCCGGGTCGTCATCGATGCCGTCGCCATCACCCGCGTTGTCGCCCCGCACGAAGTCCCGCCCGTCGAACAGCCGCCCCGTGAGGTCCGGGTGCGTCGCCCGGATGCCGGAGTCGATCACGGCAATGGTCACGTCGTTGCTGCCCTCCGTCACGTCCCAGGCCGCCGGCAGCTGGATCTGCTCATAGTGCCAGCGCTGGCGCGGGTAGGACGGGTCGTCCGGCACCGCGGAGGCCGAGAGTATCCAGTTGGGCTCGGCCCAGCGCACGTCCGGGTCCTGGCGCAGGCGCTTCAGTGCCATGAGGGTGGACCACTTCCCGAACCCTTCGTCGGCGACGAACGCCGGTGGCGCCGTGGCCGTCGCCGGCACCGCAGCGTCGCCGCCGTCCGCGCCGAGGACCGTGGCCCGGGCGCGGTTGCCGGCGCCCGTGTCCAGGCGGTAGTGCAGCTCCCGGTCCGGTGCGCCGCCCACCTGCTCGAGGCCGTGCCGGTCGCCCAGCGCGCCGGCGGGCTGCCGGCGGGCCGCGGTCGATGCCGCGGCCGGCGCCAGTTTCAGCAGCAGTTCGCCGGGCACGAAGTCGCCGGAGATCGCCAGCGCCTCGCTGGCGCCGGTCGCCAGGGTCTGCCCCAGGCTCAGCCGGTAGTTGGCCGCGCCCCCGGTGGCCTCGTCGTAGACCTGCACCTCCACGTAGTAGGTGCCACTGGAAGGCACGGTGATGCGCTCGATGCGGCCGGTGCCGACGGAGGCGTCCACGATGCTGCCGGAGCCGGTCCGCAGGTAGAGGTCCAGGTCGTTGGCCACAGGGTCATCGGCGGCGATGGCAAGCTCGATTGTCTGTCCGGCGGCAAAGGCCACCCGGTAGAAGTCGGACGGATCACCGGCCGGCTGGCTGGCGCCCGCGGGCCCGCTGCCGGCGAGTGCCACGTAGCCGCCCACGATGGCCGGATTGGGCAGCGACTGGGCGGTGCCGACGCTGTTGTTGGTGACCCGGGGCGCCAGCGGGTCGTTGGTGTCCGAATCCACCTGGGTGGTCGCGCCGACCAGCAGGCGGCCCGAGATGGTGCTGGCGGGGGCCGCGACGAGGACGGTGAGCGTGGCGGTCCGGGAGCCGCCGGGGCCGGTGCAGGCGAGCTGGAATTCCGTGGTGCCGCGGATCGGGCCGACCGCCTCGCTGCCCGCGAGGGGACGGTCTCCCGCCCAGGCGCCCGAGGCCTCGCAGCCGGTGGCGTCGGTCGCCGACCAGCTGAGGGTGGTGTTGTCGCCCGCGGGGACCTGCTGGGGTGAGGCTGTCAGCGTGACGGTGGGCTGGGGGTCGGCCGGTCCACCACCGCCACCACCACCACCACCACCGCCGCCCGCCAGGACGGCGGCCAGCAGTGCGAGCAGGGGCGCCCGCGCTCCCTGCACAACGTCGTCCGCCCGCCCTGTCCCTGGCCCTGCGCGCACACCACTACTTTAGCAGTTGCGGCGCCCGCTGAACGTTCTCTGAACGCGCGACCCAGTTCACAACCGCCGGTGCGTCTGCTTGTGGGCCTCGGGGCGACGGCCTAACCTGCATGCCTGGCCTGCGGAGGGACCCGCACCTTGATCACCCCGACCATCGCGCGCCGGCGCCGGCGCCGGCGCCGCCCCGCGCCCGCGCGCCTGTTGCTCGTGCTGGCGGCCGTGCTGGCCATGGCCCCGATTCCGGCCCCAGCCGCCATCCAGCACCTCTATCCCGGCAACAGCTTCGAGGATGCCGCCGAGTCCCTGGCCCCCGGTGACACGCTGGTCGTGCACGCGGGCACCTACGCCGAAGGCGGGCGGGTGGCGATCACCGTCAAGGGCACGGAGGCGCAGCCGGTCGTGATCGAGGCGGCGGCGGGCGAGGCCCGGCCGCTGATCACCCGCAGTGGCGGCGCGGTGGAGAACACCATCGACATCGTCGGCGCCACCTGGCTGACGATCCGCGGCCTCGAGATCACGGGTGGCACGGGTGACGGCGTGAACATGAGCGGTGGCCCGTCCTACATCACGCTCGAGGACCTGGAGATCCACGACATTCTCGTGGGCATCAACTTCCGCAGCAGCATGCACCACATCACCGCCCGCGGTAACCACATCTACGACACCGCGGATACCGGCGAGGGCATGTACGTCGGTTGCCACGACGGCAGCTGCGCGGTGAGCGACTCCCTGATCGAGGGCAACTGGATCCACGACACCGGCAATTCGGACCAGGGTGACGGGATCGAGATCAAGAAGGGCTCCCACTCGAACATCATCCGGGACAACGTCATCCACGACACCTTCTATCCCTGCATCATCCTGTATGGCACCCAGGGGAACCCGCCGAACATCGTCGAGCGGAACGTGATGTGGAATTGCCCGGATGCCGGCCTGCAGGTGTCGGCGGACACCATCTTCCGCAACAACATCGTCATTCCCGGCGACGGCGGCGGGCTCACGGCCCAGAGCAACAACGGCGTCTCACCGGGCAACCTCGTGATCGTGAACAACACCTTCGTCGGCGGCGCCCCCTGCCTGCGGATGAACGGCTGGGCCGGCCGGCCGGGGATGGTGTTCGCCAACAACGCGGTCTACTGCCCGACCGACGACTACGTGGTGGGCACGCTCACCGGCGTGACGCTCGCGGGCAACGTCTTCGACGAGGCCCCGCCGAATTTCCCGGTTGGCAGCTACACCGAGGGCCGGAGCCAGGCCCTGGACTTCGTCAACGCCGCGGCCCGCAACCTCTATCCCACCGCCACGGCGCCGCTCATCGGCGCGGCGGATGCCAGCCTGCAGCCGGCGGACGACTTCAACGGCACGTCCCGCGCCGGTACCGCCGATGCCGGCGCCTACGTGCGGACCACCGCCAGCAACCCGGGCTGGGCCGTCACCGCCGGCTTCAAGGGTTCCATCGCCTCGCCGCCGGCGCCGGTCGTGACCCTGACGGCCACGCCCGCCAGCGTCGCCTGGCAGGGTGCTTCGACCCTCAGCTGGTCCGCGACGGGTGCCACCGGCTGTGCGGCTGGGGGCAGCTGGAGCGGGTCCCGAAACGTCACGGGTAGCCAGTCCACGGGCGCGCTCACGGCCAACGCGACCTATACCCTGACCTGCAGCAACGGCACGGGCCAGACCGGCAACGCGTCCGCGTCGGTCCAGGTCGGTGCACCGCCGGCTGCCCCGACGCTCTCGCTGTCGGCCGCTGCCGCCAGCGTCACTGCCGGCAGCGGCACGACGCTGAACTGGACCAGTGCCAGCGCCACCGCGTGCACGGCCAGTGGTGGCTGGAGTGGCGCGAAGGCAACCAGCGGCAGCACGGGCACGGGCAACCTGGCCGCCGCCACCACCTTCACGTTGACTTGCACCGGCGCCGGCGGGAGCATCGCCCGGTCGGTCACGGTGACCGTCACGGCACCGCCCGGCGGTGACCCGCCCGCGGAAGAGCCGCCCGCCGGCGAAGACCCTGCGGGGGAAGAACCCGCCGGGGAAGAGGCTGGCGGCTCGGGAGCGCTGGATCCGTGGTTGCTGCTGCTGCTTTCCCTGCTCGCGGGCCGGCGCCCGCGCCGGGCGTGAGTCCGGTCCGGCCGGGCTGCGTCCTGGCGCTGCTGCTGGCTGTCGCCGGATGCGGCGGTGGCGGCGGTACCCAGGACGGACCGGCAGATGTCTCGCTGACGTTCACGGCCACTCCGGCCACGATTGCACCGGGCACTGCCGCGACCCTGGACTGGACTGCCACCAACGCCACCGCCTGCACGGCTTCCGGCGGCTGGAGCGGCAGCCGGGCCGCGTCCGGCAGCCAGTCCACCGGCAACCTGGCGGCCACCACCAGCTACACCCTTGCCTGCGATGGCGACGGCGCCAGCGCCGTCCGCACCGTGACGGTCACGGTGTCGAACACTCCACCCGCACCCACTGTCACGCTGGCCGCGACGCCGGCGACGGTTGCCAGTGGCGCGGCGGCCCAGCTCTCCTGGACCAGCACCAATGCCACGTCCTGTACGGCCTCCGGCGGCTGGACGGGCGCGAAGTCGACGTCCGGGAACCAGTCCACGGGCAACCTCGCCGCGACCACGACCTTCACGCTCACCTGCACCGGCCCGGGCGGGCAGGGCAGTGCCTCCCGCACGGTGACGGTGACCTCCAGCACCTCCGCGTTCCCCCTGCGCACCGAAGCGGGCAAGCGCTACCTGGTCGATGCCCAGGGCGCGCCCTTCTTCATGAACGGCGATACCGCCTGGTCGCTCATCGTTCAGCTCACGCTGGCCGAGGCGGAGCAGTACCTGGAGGACCGCCGGCAGCGGGGCGTGAACACTGTGCTGGTAGAACTCATCGAGCACCAGTTCGCCGACGACGCGCCGCGCAACCGGGCCGGCGAGGCGCCCTTCCTTACCGCCGGGGACTTTGCCACGCCCAACGACGACTACTTCGACCACGCGGTGGCGGTCGTGGACCTGGCCGCCGCCAAGGGCATGCTCGTGCTGCTCACGCCGTCCTACATGGGTTACCCCAGTACCGCCGAGGGCTGGTACGCGGAGATGGTTGCGAACGGCACCACCAAGCTCCGCAACTATGGCCGCTACGTGGGCCAGCGCTTCGCCGGCCGGGACAATATCCTCTGGGTGCACGGCGGTGACCGGGACCCGCCGGCCAATCCGGGCCTCGCCCTCGCCAATGCCATCCGCGATGGCATCGTGGAGTCCGACCCCGACGGGCGGTGGCTGCACACCTGGCACGCGGAGCGCGGCACCTCCGCCGGGGACTCGGTGGCGGGCGGCGAGCCCTGGCTGGACGTCGACAACATCTACACGAGCAGCACCGACGTCGTCGACGAGGCCTTTGCGGCCTGGGCGTCCTCCAGCCTGCCGGTATTCCTCAGCGAGGCGCGCTACGAGGACGACGGGGGCGACGGCCCCTTCATCCGCCAGCAGGCCTACCAGGCCCTGCTGTCGGGATCGATTGCCGGACACCTCATGGGCAACGATCCCATGTGGTACTTCGGCAGTGGCTGGCAGAGTGTCCTGGACAGCGAGGGCGCGCGCGCCATGCCCCACGTCAAGGCGCTGTTCACCACCCGGTCCTGGTGGCTGCTCGCACCGGATACCGGCAACGGTTTCCTCACCGGCGGCATCGGTTCCGGCGCCGCCCGGGCGGTCGCGTCCCGGGCCAGCGACGGCAGCTTTGCACTCCTCTATACGCCCGCCGTCCGCACGTTGACCGTGGACCTGGGCGACCTCGCCGGCCCCCGGGTCAATGCCCGGTGGTTCGATCCGGCCAGCGGCGGCTACACGAACATCGCCGGCTCACCGTTCGATGCCTCCGGCAGCCGCGGGTTCGCCCCGGCCGGCAACAACAGCCAGGGGGCGGCGGACTGGGTGCTGGTGCTCGAGTCGGTGCCCTGACGGGAATCCGGTCGCAACAGCCGGAAATGGTGGTTGACCCCGCCATCCCTGTGGCGGGAAAATCTGACCAGTCTGGTCAGATGTGAGATCCGCCCGCCATGCCAAACTGGCAGCTCCAGGACGCCAAGGCACACTTCAGCCAGCTCGTGAAGGCCGCCCAGTCGGAAGGGCCCCAGGAAATCACGGTGCACGGCAAGCCGGCCGCCGTACTCGTTTCCGCGGAGGAGTACCGGCGGCTGTGCGCGCCACGGCTTTCGTTCGTGGAGTTCATTCGCTCCTCGCCGCTGGCAGGTACCGACCTGAAGCTCCGGCGCTCCCGCTCGACGAACCGCCGTGTGCGGGTGTGAGCCGGGGCGTTGGCCTACCTGCTCGATACCAACGTCGTCTCCGAGCTCGCCCGGGCGCAGCCCGCCCGCGCGGTGCTGCAATGGCTCGACCAGGCGCCCTACGAGACGATCCACCTGAGCGTCCTCACCCAGGGCGAGCTCCGGCACGGCATCGAGCGCCTGCCGGCGGGCAGCCGGAAGGAACACCTGCGGGCCTGGCTCGACCGGGACCTGCCCGCCTGGTTCGGCGACCGGCTGCTGCCGGTCGACGCCCTGGTCGCCGACCGCTGGGGCCGCCTCGCAGCGGACTCGCGCCGGTCACTGCCCACCGTCGACAGCCTGCTGGCGGCGACGGCCCTGCATCACGGCCTCGGTCTGGTGACGCGGAACACGGGCGACTTCCGCTACCCGGGCCTCGTGGTGATCAATCCCTGGGGCGGGTAGGGCCGGGCCTTACCCGCAGGCGGCGAATATCGCCTCCACGTGCCGGTGGTCCGTCCCGCAGCAGCCGCCCAGGACGCTGAGTCCCGGCAGCCGCTCCCGCAGGGCCCGGTACTGCGCCCCGAGCTCCGCCGGATCGCCGGCATCCAGTTCGGTGGACTCGTCCAGTTCGGCATGACTCTTGCGCGAGGCATTGGCCCGCAGCCCCCGGATCCGGCCGGGGAGGCCGGCTTCGACCGCGTCGAGTTCGCGGAAGTGGTCGGGGTGGGCGCAGTTCAGCATGTAGTAGGCCGCGTAGCCGGCGGTCTCCTGCTCGGTGCGGCGGAGTGCCGCCGCGAGTCCCTCGCCGGAGGGCAGGCGGCCATCCGTCTCCACCGTGAAGGCGATGACCACCGGCATGGCCGCGTCCCGCGCGGCGAGTACGATGCCGATGGCCTCCTCCGCGTAGTTGATCGTGAAGCCGGATACCAGGTCCGCGTCCGTGGCCGCGAACACCTCGACCTGGGCACCGTGGTAGCGGCGGGCTTCCCCGGCGGTCATCTGCGCGTCGGCCCGGTAGCCGTCGCCCCGCGGTCCCAGGTTGCCGCTGATCACGAGCGGCCTTGCCGGGGTCTCGTGCCGGTTACGCAGTTCCAGCATCAGGCCGATGGCGCGCCGGTTGGCATCGGCCAGCTCCTCCGCGCCGTAGCCGAGGCGTGCGGCCCAGTCCGGGTTGGCCCGCCAGGTGGGTGACTCGAGGATGGCGCCCACGCACCGCTGGCGGGCGATGGCCAGGTAGCGCTCGTAGTAGGCACCGAGACGCGTCAGCCCCGCCTCGTCCTTGAGCAGGTCGAACGCGGCGAAGTGCGGCAGCGGCAGGCCGTCCTGGAACAGCAGCGTGGTCTCGAGGCCGCCGTCCGTCAGGAAGAGGGAATCGCCCAGCTGGGGCAGTTTGGTGCGGTATTTGCTCATGACGTTTGCTCCGGGTGAGAATGCCTCGACAGGTGCGCATCCTCGCCCGGCAGAGGCCCGGCGGCCCCAGCCATTCCGGCAACGAACCGGACAAATCGGCCACGGGAGAACGGCAGTGTCAGCAAACCCCGCCAGCGTCGCCATCCTCGTCTTTCCCGAGACAACCGCGTCGGTCGTCTACGGGTTGCACGACCTGTTCCTGTCCGCCGGGCGGGACTGGGGCGTGATCACCGACGGGCAGCCGGGTCCGGAGCTGATCGACGTGCGGCTGGTGGCCCGGGCCGCGGGCGCCATCGAGGTCAGCAACGGCGTCCTCATCTCGCCACATGCGACGCTGGCGGACTGCGGACCGGCCGACATCGTCTGCGTGCCCGAGGTCAACATCGCGCCCGGGGAACCGCTCGCCGGGCGGCTCGACCCGGAGGTACGCTGGCTGCGCGAGCGGTACGCGGCCGGCGCCCTGCTCGCCGCGTCCTGTTCCGGCGCGATGCTCTTTGCGGAGGCGGGGCTCCTCGACGGCCAGGACGCGACGACCCACTGGGCCTGGTGCGACGTGCTGCGTGCGAGGCATCCGACCGTGAGGGTCCGCGCCCAGCAGGCGCTGGTGGTGTCCGGGGAGGGCCAGCGCCTCGTCATGGCCGGTGGTGGCACGTCCTGGCTCGACCTGGCGCTGTACCTGATCGCGCGCACGGTGGGCGTGGAGGCGGCCATGCAGGTGGCGCGCATCAACCTGATCGACTGGCACCAGGTGGGGCAGCAGCCCTATGCCCGGCTCGCCCGCACCCGCCAGTGCGACGACGCGGTGATCGCCCGCTGCCAGTCGTGGATCGCCACCCACTACGCAGAGCCGAACCCCGTGCGCAGCATGGTGCTCATGTCGGGTCTTGCCGAGCGCACGTTCAAGCGCCGGTTCAAGCAGGCGACGGGCATGGCGCCGCTGGAGTACGTCCACGCCCTGCGCCTCGAGGAGGCGAAGCAGATGCTCGAGGCCGGCAGCGACCCCGTCGAGGCCATCGCCAACGAGGTGGGCTACGAGGATGCCGGCTACTTCGGCCGGCTCTTCCGGCGGCACGTGCGGCTGACGCCGGCCCAGTACCGCAAGCGGTTCGGTGACCTCCGCCGGGCGATCCGCCAGCCGCCTGACGGGCAGGCCTAGCCCAGAACCCCCGCCAGCTTCCTGCCGATCGCCCTTACCTCGTCCGGGTCCGCCTGGCTGACCGGCGCGTAGTCGGTGAAGCGCTCGGGGATCTTGATGGTGGCGTCGAAGCCGATCTGCTCCGACTGCAGGGCGAAGCCCTGGGCGCCCTTCGGGGCCGACGGGTCCAGCACCATGGCCTGGGCCGACTTGTTCAGGATCGAGTCGCTGACGGGCTGCACGCGGGTCTGCATCGCCCACTCGACCGCCGTGAGGTCGTAGGGGTCCACGTCCGGACCGACCACGACCACGAACTTCGCCGTGCGGCCCCAGCGGCCGGCCGCGCCCCACACGGCGTGCAGCACGTACTTGCCGAACTCCGGGTGGGGCTTCTGGGCCCCGTCCACCGTGAGCTGCACGATGTAGGTGAGGTTCGGCGTGACCACCACGTCGCGGACCTCGGGGATCTTGCCCTGCAGGTCGGCGAGGATCTCGCCCTCGATGGGCATCAGGCCGAGGAAGTTGTGGTCGAAAGGCGGCATCATCTCGATCGTGGAGTACCAGAGCGGGTTCTTCCGGTGGGTGATGTGCTGCACCTCGAAGACCGGGAAGACCTGCACCTTGTCGTAGTAGCCCACGGTGTTCGAGTGCCAGCCGATGGTCTCCTGTTCGACATCGGGGTGGAACACGCCCTCGATGATGAATTCGGCGGTGGCGGGCACTTCCAGGTCCACGGTGTCGCACTTCACGAGCGGCACCGGCTCGCCACGCAGGCCTCCCGCATAGGCGAACTCGTCCTGGCCGTAGGGCACCGCGGTGCAGGCCGCCACATGCACGGCCGGGTCGCACACGCAGGCGATGGCGATCTCCAGGGGCTTGCCCATCCGCTGGGCCTTCGCGAGGTGCAGGCCGATGTGGCTCATGGGCGGGTTCCAGAAGGCGAAGGCCGAGAGGTACCGCTTCTGGCGCTCGTTCGTGTAGCTGCCTCCGGTCGGGTGCTCCGCGTTCCAGAGCTGGGTGAGCCGGTACCAGCCCACGTTCCGGGCGCCGGTCTCCGGGTCCTTCGTGGTGACGACGCCGCCGGTCACGTAGGACGCGCCTTCCCTGCCGAGCCAGGTGTGGGGCAGGTCCCGGTCCAGGGAGATCTTCTCCCGGGGGATGCTGACGTCCTTGCAGGGCGCCTGGTCCCGGGGCACGACCACCG
>CALGMY010000133.1 GCA_937958785.1 uncultured Gammaproteobacteria bacterium
GGGTGCCCCCCGACTCAAGGGCATCGACTTCGACATGCCGGTGGCGAGCGCCCAGGTGAAGTCCGCAGTGCTGCTTGCGGGCCTGTATGCCAGCGGAACCACCGCCGTGACCGAGCCCGCGGTCACGCGCGACCACACCGAGCGGATGCTCGAGCGCCTTGGTTGCCCCGTGCAGCGCACCGGCGCCCGAGTGACGATTGGAGGTGGCGGGACCCTCAAGGCAGCACCAATCCCGGTACCCGGCGACCTTTCCTCCGCCGCGTTCATGGTGCTGGCCGGCTGCCAGGCGACGGCTGGCGAACTGGTGATCGAGAACGTGGGTCTGAATCCCACGCGCACCGGCATCCTGCGCATCCTCGAGCTGATGGGAGCCGACGTTCGGGTGGAACCGTCCCCTGGCGGGGTGGGCGAACCGGTGGGACGCCTGGTGGTGCGTCCGAGCCGCCTGCGCGGCATCGACGTGCCACCCGAACTGGTGCCGCTCGCCATCGACGAGTTTCCCGCGGTCTTCGTGGCAGCCGCACTGGCCACCGGGGAAACCCTGGTGCAAGGTGCCGCCGAACTCCGG
This sequence comes from uncultured Gammaproteobacteria bacterium, assembly GCA_937958785.1. Classification (GTDB taxonomy): domain Bacteria; phylum Pseudomonadota; class Gammaproteobacteria; order Steroidobacterales; genus SHZI01. Next base: position 569 of record CALGMY010000133.1, read on the forward strand.
CACAAGGAGACGGACCGAATCCGGGTGATGGTGGATGGGCTCCGGGCCCTGGGCATCGAGGTGGAGGAGCTGGCGGATGGTGCGCGGATCCGCGGGGGCCGTTTCCAGGCCGGTACGGTCGACAGCGCCGGAGATCACCGGGTTGCCATGTCATTTGCCGTGGGTGCCGCCAGGGCCGAGGGGCCGGTGACGATCCTCGACACCGCCAACGTGGCCACATCCTTCCCGGGCTTTGCCCCGCTGGCCCGATCGGTGGGCCTCGACATCATGGTGCAACAGGATGGCTGAGGCGGGCGCTGCACCGGTCCTCGCCATCGATGGTCCCGGCGGGGCGGGCAAGGGCACCATCAGCCGGTTGGTGGCCGGGCGGCTCGGCTGGCACCTGCTGGACAGCGGCGCCCTCTACCGCCTGGTTGCCCTGGCGGCCCTCGACCGGGGCATCCCCCTGCACGCCGAGGCCGAGCTCGCCGCGCTCGCCGGCCGCCTCGATGTGTCCTTCGAGGGCGTGGAGGCCGGGACCCGGGTGCTACTGGACGGTCGGGACGCGACCCGGGCCATCCGCTCCGAGGCTGCCGGTGACGGGGCTTCCAGGGTCGCGGTCCTGCCCGCCGTGCGCGCGGCCCTGGTGGCCCGCCAGCGGGCGTTTCGTCAGCCTCCCGGGCTCGTGGCCGATGGCCGGGACATGGGCGCGGTGATCTTTCCCGATGCGGTGCTAAAGGTCTTTCTCACGGCCAGTGTCGAGGAACGGGCCCGGAGGCGGCATAAGCAGTTGAAGGAAAAGGGTATTGATGTTAGCCTCACCGCCCTTTCCAAGGACATGATGGAGCGCGACCGGCGCGATTCGGAGCGTTCCATTGCGCCGCTCCGGCCCAGCGACGACGCACGGACCCTCGATACCACGGGCATGGACATACCAGCTGTGGTGGCGGTGGTCCTTGAGTGGGCAGGGGAGTGCGGCATCAGGACGTGACGTGCCTGCCAACCGGGTCCGCGCGAACGGCGATGCCGTAGCGCGGTTTGACTGCAACAACCACCGTTCCGTTCACGCGGCCGGTGCCAGCCAACCAGAAGGTCCGCCTGCCGGCGGTAGATCCAATCCAATGACGGAAAATTTCGCCCTCCTCTTCGAGCAGAGTCTCGCCAACAGCCGCATCAAGCCTGGCACCATCCTTGTGGGTCGTGTCATCGACGTGTCCCAGGAGGCTGTCGTCGTCAGCGCAGGCCTCAAGTCCGAGGCCGTGATCCCCGCCAGCCAGTTCCGCAACGAGAGGGGCGAGCTTGAAGTCCACATCGGTGACCAGGTCGAAGTTGCCCTCGACTCCGTCGAGGATGGCTTCGGCGAAACCCGGCTCTCCCGTGAACGCGCCAAGCGCGTCCGAACCTGGGAAGCTCTCGAAGATGCCTTCGAGCACCAGAAGATCGTGAAGGGCATCATCAACGGCCGCGTCAAGGGCGGCTTTACCGTCGACATCGATTTCGTCCGCGCGTTCCTCCCGGGCTCCCTGGTGGACGTGCGTCCCGTGCGCGACCCGTCTTACCTGGAAGGCAAGGAGCTCGAATTCAAGGTCATCAAGCTCGACCGGCGCCGCAACAACGTCGTCGTCTCGCGTCGCGCCGTGGTCGAGGCGGAGTACAGTGCCGAGCGCGAGGCGCTGCTGTCGAACCTCCAGGAAGGCTCGGTCGTCAAGGGCGTGGTCAAGAACCTGACTGACTACGGCGCCTTCGTGGACCTCGGTGGCATCGACGGTCTGCTGCACATCACCGACATGGCGTGGAAGCGTGTGAAGCACCCTTCCGAAGTCGTGAACGTCGGTGACGAGATCGAAGTAAAGATCCTGCGCTTCGATCGCGAGAAGAACCGCGTCTCGCTGGGCATGAAGCAGCTTGGCTCGGATCCCTGGGAGGCGATCTCCCGTCGCTACCCGCCCAACACCCGCCTCTTCGGCAAGGTCACGAACATCGCCGACTATGGCTGCTTCGTGGAGATCGAGGAGGGCGTCGAGGGCCTGGTCCACGTGTCCGAGATGGACTGGACCAACAAGAACGTCAATCCGTCCAAGGTCGTGCAGATTGGCGACGAGGTCGAGGTCATGGTGCTCGACATCGACGAGGAGCGCCGGCGAATTTCCCTCGGTATCAAGCAGTGCAAGACCAACCCCTGGTCCGACTTTGCCACCGGTTACAACAAGGGTGACCGGGTCTCGGGCAAGATCAAGTCGATCACGGACTTCGGCATATTCATCGGCCTTCCCGGTGGCATCGATGGTCTCGTGCATCTTTCGGACATCTCCTGGGACGTCCCTGGCGAGGAAGCGGTGCGCAAGTACAAGAAGGGGGAGGATGTCGATACCGTCGTCCTGGCCATCGATCCCGAGCGGGAGCGCATTTCGCTTGGCGTCAAGCAGCTTGACCAGGATCCGTTCTCCAAGTTCCTGGCTGACAACCCAAAGGGGTCCATCATGAAGGGCCTCGTGTCGGAGGTGGATGCCCGGGGCGCCGTCATCGACCTCGATGGTGGCATCAAGGGTTACCTGCGGGCGAGCGAGCTCTCCCGGGACCGGGTGGAGGACGCCCGCAGCGTCCTCAAGGTTGGCGATGAGGTCGAGGCCAAGTTCACGGGTCTCGACCGCAAGAGTCGCCTGGTATCCCTGTCGATCAAGGCCAAGGACGCCCACGAGGAAGCGCAGGCCATGGAGAACTACCGGGCCGACGGCTCCGGCAGCTCCGCGACCACGCTGGGTGAGCTCCTCAAGGAGCAGATTTCCAACGCCAGCGACTCCTGAGTCCGGTCGCCGTACCAAGTGGTCTGGGCCGGATATGCGTTAGGGGCGCAGCGATGACGAAGTCTGAACTGATCGAAGTTCTTGCCCGCAAGCAGAAGCACCTGCCGACGAAGGACGTCGAACTGGCGGTAAAGCATCTTCTGGATCTGATGAGCGATGCGCTGGCCAATGGCCAGCGTATCGAGATCCGGGGCTTTGGCAGTTTCTCGCTGCACTTCCGGCCGCCCCGCATGGGCCGCAACCCCAAGACCGGCGATGCCGTCGCCCTTGCCGGAAAGTACGTGCCCCATTTCAAGCCTGGAAAGGACCTGCGGGACCGGGTCAACGAGAACCGGCAGCTCCCGATCAAGGACTGATCCGGAGCGCCAGGTTCCGTCCACCAGAACTCCCTGGCCCGGTGGAGGTCGTCAGATGATCCGCAGCCTGCTGGTGTCCCTGCTCGTCCTGGTGTTCATCGCCCTCGCGGCCGTCTTCGCCGCGCTGAACCCGGGGCGCGTCGCGCTCGATTTCGCGTTCTTCTCCACGGAAATGGAGAAGTCGCTGGCGGTCGTCGGCGCCCTGGCCGTCGGTTGGGCCTTCGGCATCGCCTGTGCCCTGTTCGGGATCCTCCGCCTTCTCGCCCAGCGCCGCTCCCTGCGCCGCGCCCTGCGGCTCGCTGAACAGGAGGTCCACGCACTGCGGAGCCTCCCGGTGCAGGATGCCGACTGAGTCCACGTTCCTCTTCGCGGGGTTGCTGTTCATCGCAGCTGCCCTCGGCTACGTCTTTGCCCGCTTTGGTGATCCGGACGACGAGGACGAGGCAGACGACGCCGCGAGGAGTCGCTATCTCAGGGGCTTTCGTTATCTCCTCGACGACGACTCCGACCGGGCAGTCGATGCCTTCACCAGCACGGCTGACTCCAGCGATGAAGCTCTCGAGACGCAGCTGGCACTGGGATCGCTATTCCGTCGGCGGGGTGAGCTGGACCGCGCGATCCGCCTGCACCAGGACTTGGTGGACCGAGAGGCGAGCAGTCCGGCCCAGCGCGACATCGCGGCCTTTGCCCTTGCCGAGGACTACCTGGCGGCGGGCCTGTTCGACCGCGCCGAGGAGCTGTTCCTGCGCCTCAGGAAGTCACCCATCCACGGGACACCGGCCCTGCGCCGCCTTCTGCGCATCTGCGAGGTGACGAGCGATTGGGACCGGGCGGTCGCACTGTGTACCGAACTCAGTCAGGCAGGAGCCGACGAGGTGGGGCCGGGCCGGCTGGCACACTATTACTGCGAACTCGCGGGCCAGGCTGCCCAGCGCAATGAACCCGGGCGGGCCTTAGAGATGCTGGCCCGTGCGGAGGAAGTCGAGCCCGGCAAGGCGCGCGCTGCACTGGTTCGCGCCGACCTCCAGGCCGGTGGCGGTGACGCGGTTGCGGCGGTTGGCACGCTGGCCCGGCTCGGCGCCCGGGAGCCTGCTGTCCTCGGCGAGGTCGTTCCGCGGCTGGTGGCCCTCGCGGCCGTCCCGGCGGCGCGCCAGGCCGCCGGTAACGCACTGGAAGAGCTTGCTTCTGGTGTGGACGGGCACCGCGGAATCGCCCTCGCGGTCATGCGGGACCCGCGCCTGGACGAACCGCTGGCGCTGCGACACCTCTCGACCTTCATCGCCGGCCAGCCGGTCCTCACCGCCCTGCTGGGACCGGACGAGCGCCCCGCTGCCGCCCTTGACGGCGTCGCCCGCCTGCGACCCCTGCTCAACAAGCTGATTCGTGCGGGCATGCGCTTCCAGTGCGCCAGTTGTGGCTACGAATCGGCTTCGATGCAGTGGCAGTGTCCGGGCTGCCGCTCCTGGGATTCCGTGCGGCCCGTGATGTCGGGTCTTCTGCGGGAAATTCTCGAGCAGCCCGTTTC
>CALGMY010000134.1 GCA_937958785.1 uncultured Gammaproteobacteria bacterium
CCACCGAGCGCGACCCGGGCGGGCCGCCCCAGGCGGCCCGCAAGCCCTACCTCGTGGAATCGCCGAACGGGGCCCGGGAGGACGAGTACTACTGGCTGCGGGACGACACCCGGCAGTCGCCGGAGGTGCTGGCCTACCTGGAGGCCGAGAACGCCTGGCGCGACCGGGCCCTTGCCCATACCCGCGACCTGCAGGAGCAGCTGTACGCCGAGCTGACCGCGCGCCTGGACCCGGACGAGTCCACCGTCCCGGTCTTTGACCGGGGCTACTGGTACTACACACGCTTCGTGCCCGGGAAGGAGCACCCGCTGTACGCCCGCCGGGCCGGCACCCTGGAAGCGCCCGAGGAGATCCTGCTCGACGGCAACGCACTGGCGGCAGGGCATGACTTCTTCCGGGTCGGGACGCTGGCGACCAGCGACGACGGCCGGCTGCTGGCCTGGACGGACGACACCGTCGGGCGACGGCAGTACGTGCTGCGGGTGAAGGACCTGGCCACGGGACGGGTACTCGCCGACGCCATCGGCAACGTGGAGGCGGAGTTCGCCTGGGCCGCCGACAACCGCACCCTGCTCTACACGGCCAAGGACCCGGTGACGCTGCTGTCGGAGCGCATCCTCCGGCACACGCTCGGTACGGACCCCGCACAGGACGTGCTCATCTACGAGGAGCAGGACCCGAGCTTCTACCTGGGCGTGGGGCGCAGCCGGTCCCAGCGGTACCTCTTCATCGCCCTCTACGGCATCGACGTGAACGAGTGGCACTACGCCGACGCCGCCGACCCGGCGCTCCGGTTCCGGCCTGTGCGTCCGCGGGAGCCGGGCCTCGAGTACGAGGTGGAACACCTCGGCGGGGACTTCATCCTGCGCACCAACTTCGCGGCGCCCAACTACCGGATCGTGCGGGTGCCCGTCGCCACCAGCGCCGATACGGGCACCTGGCGCGACGTGATCCCGCACCGCGCGGATGCCTTCATCGAGGAAGGCTTCGACGTCACCACGACCCACGTGGCCGTGAACGAGCGGAGCGGAGGGCTCATGAAAGTCCGGGTCCGGGGCTGGGACGAGCAGGGCCCGGGCCGGCTGATCGAAGCTGCCGACCCCGCCTACACCATGCGGCTCGTGCCGCTCCCAGGAATCACCCGCACCACCATCCGCTACACCTATTCCTCGCTGGTGGCACCGGAGGCCGTCTACGACCACGATCCCGCCACCGGCCGCAGCGAGCTGCGCAAGGCCAGGCGGGTGGGCGGCGGCTTCGACAGCACCCGGTACGAGACCCGCTTCCTGCGCGCCCCGGCCCGCGACGGCCGGCAGGTGCCCGTGTCGGTGGCCTGGCGCAAGGGCACGCGCCTCGACGGCACGGCGCCGCTCTTCCAGTACGGCTACGGGTCCTACGGCATCAGCTCGGACCCGGAGTTCGAGAGCGACTGGGTGAGCCTGATGGACCGGGGGTTCGTGGTCGCCATCGCCCACGTGCGGGGCGGCCAGGAGCTCGGCCGGGCCTGGTACGAGGACGGGCGGCAGCTGCGCAAGATGAACACCTTCACCGACTTCATCGACGTCACCCGCCACCTGGTCGCCAACGGCTATGGGGCCCGCGACAAGGTATTCGCCGAAGGCGGCAGCGCGGGCGGCCTGCTGATGGGCGCCGTGGCCAATCTCGCGCCCGCCGAGTACCGGGGCATCATCGCGCACGTGCCCTTCGTGGACGCGGTCACCACCATGCTGGACGAGTCCATCCCGCTCACCACCAACGAGTTCGACGAGTGGGGCAACCCCAAGGAGAAGGCCTTCTACGACTACATGCTGGCCTACTCGCCCTACGACAACGTCGGGGCCCAGGACTACCCGGCCATGCTGGTGATGACGGGCCTGTGGGACTCCCAGGTGCAGTACTTCGAGCCCGCCAAGTGGGTCGCGCGGCTGCGGGCCCGCAAGACGGACGACAACCCCCTGATCTTCAGTGTCGACATGAGCGCGGGCCACAGCGGGCCGGCCGGGCGCTACCAACGCCAGCGCGAGACCGCGCTCGAGTACGCCTTCATCCTGGACCAGCTGGCAACGGATGGAAATTGACATCATCCTGAACGAGTTCGCCTCGCCCGCCGAGGCCGCGGAACTCGGGCTCATGGCCGAGCGCTACGGCATGCGCGGCGTCTGGTCCAGCAACTACGCCTGGTCCCGGGACCCCTTCCTGACCCTGTCGACGCTGGCGCAGCAGTCCTCGACGATCCGGCTCGGTCCCATGGCCATCAGCCCGGCGGAGCTGCACCCGCTGAAGATGGCGAACCTCCTGTTCTCGCTGAACGAGATGAGCCGGGGCCGGGCCATGATCATGGTGGGCGGCGGCGGCGCCGTGCTCCAGGCGATCGGCGGCAAGCGGCAGCGGATGATCCGCCACGCGCGGGAGTGCCTGGAAATCCTGAAGGGCGCTTCCCCGGACCGGCAGATGAACTACAAGGGCGAGCTCTACAAGGTGTGGGGCTACCAGCCGAAGTGGTACACGGACCCGCCGCCGCTGGTCTACTTCGGCTCGAACCATCCCCAGAGCCGCCGGCTGGCCACGAAGCTCGCGGACGGATTGATCACCAGCGACTTCGTGCCCTCCCTCATGCGGGAATTCATTGCGGCGACCCATGCGGACCTCGCCGCCGCGGGGCGCTCGCCCCGGGACTTCCGCATCGGCAACTTCTGGGCCTGGCACATCAAGGAGGACGCGGCGGCATCGATGGCGGAAGCACGCCGGGAACTGATGTTGCGGGGCTGGCTGGTGGACCAGTACTTCGCGCCGTTCCTGGACCCGGACGAGCTCAAGTTGATGCGGGCCCACGAGAAGGATTTCCTGAACGCCTTCCTGCGCAGCAGCCCCGTGATCGAGAACGTGCCGGACGCGCTCGTGACCAAGATGATCCGCAATATCTCCTTCGCCGGCGGCCTCGACCAGCTCGAACCGGCCATCGGGACGCTGCAGGCCTTCGCCGCCGCCGGGCTGACCGAGATCTGCCTGCGGGTGCACGACGACCCGGCCGCCGCCATCAGGCTGATAGGCGAGCGAGTGCTCCCCCGGTTACGCTAGCGGGATGGAACACCACAAGCTCGTCCTGCCGGGACACATGAACCAGCATGGCTTCCTCTTCGGGGGGGACCTGCTCCAGTGGATCGACGAATTCGCCTGGATCACGGCCACGGTGGACTACCCCGGGCTCAAGTTCGTGACCGTCGCCATGGACAACGTGCAGTTCCGTCGCAGCATCGACGTGGGGGAAGTGCTGCGCTTCGTGGTGGACCGCATCAGCACCGGCCGCACGTCCGTGCGCTACCGGGTGCGAGCCCACGGCATCGTGCGCCAGAAGGACCCCGCCACCGTGCTCTTCGAGACGACGATCACCTTCGTCAACGTGGACGCCGCGGGCCAGAAGCTGTCGCTGCCCGCCGGCTGAGCCGCCTCACCGGGCCAGCGTCAGTTCGCCCTCGGTCCGGAACCGGTGGGTGCCGAAGCCGCTCCCGCTCAGCTTGCCCCGCAGGTCGTAGGCCAACCGGTCCACCGGTGCGCCGTCCGCCATCCCCAGCACCTGGCGGGCCATGCGCAACGCCGACGTCGTGACCGGCACCTCGACCACCGCCTCCCCGAAGCGCGGCACCGTACCGGATGCATCGCTGACACCGGTGGCGAAGGTGCTGCCCTGGACGTCCAGCGCCAGGGAAACGCCGTCGTAGTCCACCGGCGTGTCGTTGGGGTTCTGGACCCGGAGCTTCACCAGCATCCGCAGTTCCAGCCCCTCGCCCGCCATCGGCTCGATGCCGGCCACGGTGACCTCGAGCGGATCCTGGCCGGTGAGGCTGGCGCAGCCGGCGAGCAACAGGACCGCGGGCAGAAGCCGGATCGAGCGTCGGATCATGCGGAGTGCTCCAGGCGGAAGGGTGGCCTCATGGTATCTCCTGGCTGGCGAGGACACCCAGCGCCGCGAACAGTTGCTTGTCGGTGGTATCACTGCCGGCCACGTAGACGCGCCGGCCCGTCGCGTCCACCAGGTAGGTGGCCGCCGAGTGATCGATGGTGTAGTCGGCGCCCAGCGGCGCCTTGCGCCAGGCCACATAGAAGCGCTGCGCGAGCGTGGCCATCTGGTCCGGAGTGCCGGTGAGGCCGCCAAAGCCCGGGTCGAAGGCGGCCACGTAGCCCTTGAGCACCTCGGGCACGTCCCGTTCCGGGTCCAGGGTGGCGAGCAGCACCTGCACCCGGTCCCGCGCCGGCCCGAGCCCCTTCACCACCTGGGCCAGTTCGAAGAGCCGGGTGGGACAGACGTCAGGGCAGCGCACGAAGCCGAAGAAGACCACCAGCACCCGGCCCCGGTAGTCGGCGAAGGTGCGGGGCTGGCCGTCCTGGTCCAGGAAGGAGAGGTCCGGTGCAGCCGGGTCGGTCTTCGACAGGTAGAAGCCGGGCAGCTCCGGCGCGGGCGCCGTGGGCGACGGCCGGAGCACCAGCGAGAGCAGGAAGCCCGCCAGCAGCGCCAGCGCCGCGATGGCCGCGGCGCGCCAGAAGGTGGCCACCATCAGGGCGTGGGACCCGGGGCGCCCGGCGGCGCGACCGCGAGCTCGACCGGAACGCGCCCCGCCCCTGCAAACTCGAGGGTGACGGGGACCGTCGTGCCCGTGACGAGCGGCGCCACGAGGTCCATGAGCATGAGGTGCAGGCCGCCGGGCTCGAGGTGCACGCTGCCGCCCGCGGGAATTTCCAGGTCGTCGACCTCCCGCATCTGCATCTCGCCGTCGGCCATGCGGATCTCGTGGACCTGGACCATCGCGGCGGCCGGCGTGGCCGCTCCCACGAGCCGGTCGGCGGACTTGCCCGTGTTGCGGATCACGAGATAACCCGCGCCCACGGTGGCGCCCGGCGGCGTGGCCCGGGACCAGGGCCTCTCGATCACGATGTCGGCGGCCCGGGCAACGCCCGGCAGCAACGAGATCGCCACCAGGGCCCCGGCGATCGCGGCCCGCGGGTATCTCAGGTCGCTCACTGCCCGCGGGTGGCGAAGTACTCGTCGGCCCGGTGCACGAAGTCCTTGCCCGCCTGGGGCAGGTGGCAGCCCCGGCAGCCGGCGACCGGATCCGGGGCGGCAGTGCCGTCCGGCAGCCAGGCGGCGTACAGCCAGTCGCCGTTGCGGAGTTCCGGCGGCGTGACGGTGGCGCCCCAGCCCTCGCCCTTGCCCATCACGAAGGTCTTGATGAGGTCGCCCTTCACGAGCTTGCCGGCCGCGTCCCGGGTGAGGTTGCCGTCGGCGCCCTCCGCTGCCTTGTGCAGTTCCATGACGAACACGGTGCCGGCGGGGAAGGGTTGGCCGGCGACGGCCCTGCTGCCCGTGGCGTTCACATAGATGTCCCGCACCTGCTTCACGTCGGGCCGGTCGATGCCCGTGAGGAATACGGGCCAGCTTCGGTAGTCGGCCGGCACCGGCAGGGCGCCGTCCACGGGGGGCGGGCTGGCAGCAGCGGGGCCCTCCGGGGCACTGGCGCAGGACGCGACGACCAGGCCGAGCAGCGAGGCGGGCAGCAGCAGGCGGATGACAGGCATGAGCGGGCTCCCAGAGGATGGAGCGGCACACTTTACGACGATCCTGTCCGCTGGCAAGAAAAAGAAAAGCCCCGCCGAAGCGGGGCTTTCCGGGGTCGTCAGCAGGAGCGGCTTCAGCCGCGACCGGCTTGCGATCGCGCGTGAACGCGCTCCTACCAGCGGGTCGTTACATGTCCATCCCGCCCATGCCGCCACCCGGCATCGGGGGCGGGGCATCCTTCTTCGGCGCGTCGGCGATCATCGCCTCGGTCGTCAGCAGGAGGCCGGACACGGAAGCCGCGTTCTGCAGGGCGTAGCGCACGACCTTGGTCGGGTCGATGATGCCCATGGCCACCATGTCGCCGTAGTCACCCGTGGCGGCGTTGTAGCCGTAGTTGCCCTTGCCCTCGGCGACCTTGTTCAGGACCACCGCGCCGTCTTCGCCGGCGTTGATGACGATCTGGCGCAGCGGCTCCTCGAGGGCGCGACGCAGGATGCTGATGCCCGCGTTCTGGTCCTCGTTGATGCCCTTGAGGTCCTTCAGGGCCTCACGGGCGCGCAGCAGGGCCACGCCACCGCCCGGCACCACGCCCTCTTCGACGGCGGCACGCGTGGCGTGCAGCGCGTCCTCGACGCGGGCCTTCTTTTCCTTCATCTCGACCTCGGTCGCGGCACCGACCTTGATC
>CALGMY010000135.1 GCA_937958785.1 uncultured Gammaproteobacteria bacterium
GCCGGATGAATGGTGGTGATGGGTGGAGTTGAACCACCGACCTCAGCATTATGAGTGCCGCGCTCTAACCAACTGAGCTACATCACCACGCGGGGGCGGCATTGTCTTGGCCGGGGCGGTGGGGTGTCAAGAAACGGGCGGGATCGCGCCTGAAGGCGCTCCTACGGGCCAATCACAGTTCCGCAGGGACCAGGGGTTCGCCCTTGATATTCATGGCCTTGCCCCCGTCCACGGCGGCGAAGGTCCGCCCCACGGACTTCGGGCTGGCGACCACCTGCCAGACCAGGTCGCCGAGGTCGGTGCGGTTGATGTAGCCGACTACCCAGGGGCTCTCCACCAGCATGGCGCTGCCCCGGGCCGGGCGCCCATGCATGCCGCCGGAACGCACGATGGTCCAGTCCATGCCCGTGGCGGTCAGGCGCTTCTCCGCCCAGTCCTTCGCCCGGATCGACTTGCCCGCGAAGGCCTTCACGAAGGGGTCCAGGACGACGGCGCTGTCGCCGCAGCCGATCGAGGTGGTCAGGATGAAGCGCCGCACGCCCGCGGCATGCGCCGCGTCGATCACGTTGATGTTGCCCTGGCTGTTCAGCTGGGGCGTGCCGCCGATGAAGCAGACGACCTCGAGCCGGGCGGCATCCCGGCCGCGGAAGACCGCCTCCACCTCGTCGCGCTGCACCGGGTCCGCCACCGCGCCCCCGGCCCCCAGCCGCTCCACGAGGCCGAGGTCCCGGTCCCGGGACACCACGCCCAGCACGGCCCGGCCGGCCCGGCGGGCCAGCTGCACCAGGCGGTAGCCGGTGTCGCTGTCGGCGCCGAAGACGACCAGGGTGGTGGCGGGATCCGGGGGCGGCATGGCCGGATAGTGGCAGGTTCCGGGGCGCGCCGGAATCGCGCCTGAAGGCGCTCCTGCAGGCGGGACTACACGTTGAAGCGGAAGTGGACGACGTCGCCCTCGTGCATGACGTAGTCCTTGCCCTCCAGCCGGAGGCGGCCCGCCTCCTTGGCCCCCTGCTCGCCCTTGCCCGCGATGTAGTCGGCGAAGGCGATGACCTCGGCGCGGATGAAGCCCTTCTCGAAATCCGTGTGGATGACGCCCGCCGCCTGGGGCGCCGTGGCGCCCGTCGGGATGGTCCAGGCCCGGGTCTCCTTCGGGCCGCAGGTGAAGTAGGTCTGCAGGCCGAGCAGGCGGTAGCCCGCCACGATGACGCGGTTCAGGCCCGGCTCGGTGAGGCCCAGGTCGTCGAGGAAGGCCTGCTTGTCGGCCTCGTCCAGCTGGGCAATCTCCGCCTCGATGGCGGCGCACACCACCACCACTTCGCTGCCATCCTGCGCCGCGTGGGCGCGGACGCGCTCGACGAGCGCGTTGCCCTTGAGGCCCTTCTCGTCCACATTCGCCACGTACATCACGGGCTTCCCGGTGAGCAGGAACATCTCGGCGACGGCCTGGCGGTGCTCCTCCGGCACCGGGAAGGTGCGCGCGGGCTGGCCGCCGTCCAGGTGGGCACGGAGCTTCTGCAGGAGGTCCCGCCGGGCGATGTCCTCCTTCTTGCCGGCCTTCGCGGCCTTCTCGGCCTTGTCCGCCGCCTTCTCGACGCCGGCGAGGTCCGCGAGCAGCAGCTCGGTGTTGATGACCTCGATGTCGTGGATGGGATCGATGCGGCCCGCCACGTGCACCACGTCGTCGTTCTCGAAGCAGCGGACCACGTGGGCGATGGCGTGGGTCTCGCGGATGTTGGCCAGGAACTTGTTGCCGAGCCCCTCGCCCTTCGACGCCCCGGCCACCAGGCCCGCGATGTCCACGAACTCCACGGTGGCGGGCAGGATCTTCTCGGACTTCGCGATGGCCGCGAGCTGCGCGAGGCGGGCGTCCGGCACCGGCACCACGCCCACGTTGGGGTCGATGGTGCAGAACGGGTAGTTCTCGGCGGCGATGCCCGCCGCGGTCAACGCATTGAAGAGGGTGGACTTGCCCACGTTGGGCAAGCCGACGATGCCGCACTGGATGGCCATGGGAGGAACCGGGAGTCGAAACGGGGCGCCATCATACCGGCTCCGTCAGTGCCGTTGACCCCGCTCGCCCCGGTGCCCCCGGTCCTCGCCCCGGTCCCGGCTGCGCACGCGCTCGGCGGACGGCACCGACGGGCCGTCCCGGGGCCCGGCCCGGTTGCCCCAGCCACCCGCCGGTGGCTGCCGGGGTTCGGGGCGGGCGTCCGGTCGGGACGCCGGCGGCTGCCGGGGCCGCGACTCTGGGCGCGATTCTGGGCGCGATTCTGGGCGCGACTCTGGGCGCGACTCTGGCCGCGATGCTGGCCGCGATGCTGGCCGCGACTCTGGCCGCCACGCCGATCGGGACTCAGGGCGTGGCTGGGATCGCGGCTGCTGGGGCCGCACCTCCCGGGGGGACGCACCGAAGGTCGGTGGGCGGGCCCGGTCCGGCTGTTGCTGGCGCGGCGCTGGGTTGGCCCGGGTCTGCCAGCCGTCCCGGGTACTGCGGTAAGGCGTGCCGTTGCGGTCCACGTAGACGTCATTCGGGCGGCGGGGATTCGGCCGGGCCACGGGCTGGGTGTCCCGCCGGGGCTCGTGGCGGGGGCGCCCGTCGCGCTGGGCATAGAGGTTGTTCGCGGGCCGGGGCCGGGCCGAGGGCCGGCCGCCGATGCCCGGCAGCTGGGCGATCTGGCTCCGCTCCGGCGGCCGGAAGCCCCGGCGGGGCTCGCTCCGGTGGTCATGCGGGCGGTCGTGCCGGGGGGGACGGTAACCGCCCGGGCCGAACCAGCCGCCGGTGTGTTGGCCGTCCCAGTAGCCCTGCCGGTAACCGGCCCGGTAGCCGGCCCCGACGACGGGACGATGGAGCGGGTAGTAGCCATGGCCCCAGCCGCCCCAGCCCGGGCCCCAGGCCCAGGAGAAGCTGGCCCAGCCGGCGCTCCAGCTCATGCCGTAGCCCCAGCCGTACCAGGGCGTGTAATGCACGTGGAAGCCGAAGGTGGCCGGCCGCGGGTAGTACACGGCCCGTCCGTACCAGGGCCGGTAGTACCAGCCGGTGCCGTAGACGACCGTCCCGCGGTAGGGAAAGGCCCAGGTGTAGCCCGGCAGGTAGCCCACGTAGACCACGTCGGGCGTGGTGTCGTAGATGTACACGTATTTCACGTTGTAGGCGGGGCTGCTCGCCGGGATGTTCTCCACCTCGCCGGGGCGCTCGTCGGCCACGTCCCAGGGGCCGTAGGCCGAGGCGGACACGTACCAGACGCCCTCGTCCACCGCGTAGAAGCGCGCGCCCACCTTCAGCACCTGGGAGGCCGTGTTCTGCCCATAGAGCAGCGAGGTCCCCGGGATGAGCTCGAAGCGGGGCACGCCGTCCCAGGTCACCTCCAGTTCGCCCCGGCCGCGGCGCACCGGTGCCGTCTGGGGGATCATCGTGTCCATCACGGCGTCGGCGGCCTCGTCGGTGCCCGGCACGTGGGCCAGCACCTCGGCCTTGCCGGACTGGCGGGGCACCTCGGCGAAGGCCCGGGGTACGTCGTCGGGGTCCACGAATCCCCAGGGCCCGGTGAGCGCCCGCGCCCGGTACCAGCGGCCCGACAGCACCACGTAGTAGTAGCGGGTGGGCACCTCGAGGAAGAGGTCACTGCCCGTGTTGGTGACATAGAGCATCTCGTCGCCCACCAGCGGCCGGTACTGGGCCGGACCGTCGGTGGCGATGAGTTCGGCGGGGCGGGTGCTGACGACGATCTCCGCCCGGCGCAGCTGGTCGGCGGGCACGCCGTCGCCGGCATCCAGCGGCGGGTCGTCGGCGCCCCGGGAGAACAGCGCGGCGATGCCCGCGGGGGGCGCATCCCGGGCGGCCCAGGGGCCGCGGACGAGGTCGCGGGTGGTGAACCACACGGTGGACCCGAACAGCCAGTACTGGCGGGCGGCCTGGTCGTAGACGATCGGGAACGGCGTGTTGGCGACCCGCTGGTAGGCCGTGCCGTCGATGGGCTGCAGGCGCGGAGCGCCGTCCAGGGTCACGAGGATCGCCGGGCGGTCCCGGTAGAGGATCTCCGGCGGGTCGTTGCGGAAGCCGGGATCGCCATCAGCGCCCCCGGCCTCGAGGCCGGCCCGGAGCTCGTCGAGGGTGAGGTCCAGGCCCCACCCGGGGGCGGTGCGTTCGATGAGGGCGGTGAGGTCCTGCACCTCGGGCCCGGTCGCATCGGGGAACCGGGCCCGCTCGATGTCGAAGGTCTTGAACCGGACGAGGCCCTGGTCCCGGTCCACGTCGAGGGTCGCCGCGACCCAGAGGGCACCGAACTCGGGAGGCAGTCCCGGCCGCTGGATGGCCACGGCGATGCGGGCGCGGGTGTCGATGCCGTCCAGGGCATCGAACTGGGGCTGGTACAGGACGATGGTGGCATCCCCGGACCGGACCTCCCGGGGCCAGGCGGCGGCCTCGGCACCCGACCACAGGACGGGCAGCAGGACGAGCGTTATGGCAAGGGCGGCAGCGGAGCGGATGGCGGCCATGGGACACCTCTCTGGAGCCGAGTCTAGGTCCGCCAAGCTGAACGGTTGCTGCAAATTCGGGCGGTCAGCCTTGCTAGGATGGGCGCCATGCTCGAAACCTCGATCGCTGGCAGCCTGCCCCGCCCCGCCTGGCTGGCGGAACCCGAAACCCTGAAGGGCGCCTGGAAGCTGTCCGGCGCCGCGCTGGAGGACGGCAAGCGCCGCGCCGCCGCGGAATGGCTCCGCCACCAGGAGGAGGCCGGCATCGACATCGTCACGAATGGCGAGGTGTTCCGGCAGCACTTCGTGCACGGCTTCCTGGAGGGCCTGACGGGCATTGACTGGCAGAAGATGACCCGCATGGGCATCCGCAACAACCGCTACGAGCTGGACGTACCGACGGTGACCGGCCCGTTGTCCCGGCCGATGCCCGTGCACCTCGAGGAGGTGCAGTTCTCCCGGGGCGCGACCCGCGCAAAATTCAAGTTCACGCTGCCGGGGCCCATGACCATCTGCGACACCATCGCCGACGGTCACTACGGCAGCCGCCCCGAGATGGCGCTGGCCTTCGCCGACATCCTGAATGCGGAGGCGAAGGAACTCGAGGCAGCGGGGGTCGACATCATCCAGTTCGACGAGCCGGCATTCAACGTGTTCCTGCACGAGGTGAAGGACTGGGGCATCGAGGCCCTGCACCGGGCCAGCGCGGGCCTGAAGTGCACCACCGCGGTACACATCTGCTACGGCTATGGCATCCAGGCGAACCTGGACTGGAAGAAATCCCTGGGCGGCGAGTGGCGCCAGTACGAGGAGATCTTCCCGGCCCTGAACGCGAGCCGCATCGACCAGGTGTCCCTGGAGTGCGCCGGCTCGAAGGTACCGCTGTCCCTGCTCCGCCTGCTGCCGGACAAGCAGCTGATGGTGGGCGCCATCGAGGTGACGGGTGACCGGGTGGAGTCAGCGGAGGAAGTGGCCGCGACCCTCGGCGCCGCCGCCAAGCACGTGGAGCTCGAGCGCATGCTCCCCTGCACCAACTGCGGCATGGCGCCGATCGCCTACGACGCGGCCCTCGGCAAGCTGAAGGCCCTCGGCGCGGGCGCCGCGCTGGCGCGACGCAAGCTGGGCGGGTGACCATGAACACCCGGGTCCGCGCTGGACTGCTCGGGCTGATGCTCACCCTCGGGGCCAGCGCGCAACCGGCGGATGAGAGCCCCCGCTACTGGTTCCTGGACCGCCTCTCGGCCGCAGACCTGGTGCCCGCCGACTGGGACCTGCTCAACCAGAACATCCGCCTCGCGCTCTACGAACTGGGCGACGGTGAATCCGTGGGCTGGTCCGAGCCCGTCTCTGAGCACTCCGGCAGCGTCCGGGCGATCAGCACCACCACCGCCGGCGACGGCACCTGCCGCAAGCTCCGCATCAGCATCGACGTGGATGCCGGCAGCGACGACGGCGTGTTCGAGTTCTGCCGGACCGGCGGGACCGGCTTCTGGCGGCTGACGACGAGCACGTTCGCGCTGCATCACTAGCAGCGCCTACCCCGCCGGCCCGAACTCCCCCGTCGCGTCGGTGCGCGGCGTCGTCGTGTGCAGCTGCTGCATGGCCTTGTCGGGGCCGCTGGCGGCGAGGATCTCGACGGCGGCGAGGGCGGCGGCAATCGCATCCAGGACCAGGGCCCGTTCGGCCTTGCCCGGCGCGTGCAGCACGTAGTCGGTGACGAGATCCTTGTGGCCCGGATGGCCGATGCCGAGCCGCAACCGCAGGAAATCGGGCCCGCAGGTTGCCACGATGTCCCGGAGGCCGTTGTGGCCCCCATGGCCGCCCCCCTTCTTCAGGCGGGCGGTGCCCGGCGGCAGGTCCAGTTCGTCGTGGACGACGAGTACCTGCTCCGGCGACAGGCCGTAGTAGTCGAGCACCTTGCGCACCGAGCGGCCGCTGCGGTTCATGAAGGTGGACGGCTTCAGCAGGCGCACGGGCCGGCCAGGCAGAGTGAGCCGGCACTCCTCCCCGTCGAAGCGGGATTCGGGGGCGAACCGCCCGCCCGCGTGGGCCGCCAGCTGGTCGACGAACCAGAAGCCCACGTTGTGGCGATCGCCGGCGTGCTTCGGCCCCGGATTGCCGAGGCCGACGATGAGCAGGGTGTCGGTACTGGTCGCCACGGGTCGCAAGATAGCACTGCAGAAAAGAAAAGGCCGCGCAGTGCGCGGCCCTTCCGGATCGCGGCCGAAGCCGCGCCTACTTCTTGTCGCCCTTGGCGGGGGCAGCGGCTGGCGCCGCGGCCTTGTCGCCGGCGGCCGGCGTGGCGGCAGCAGCGCCCTCGCCGGCAGCCGCGGCCTCGGGAGCCGGCTCCTCCACGACGCGCAGCACGTGCACGTGCACGACCGGCAGGTCGCTGTCGGTGTTGGCCTCGAAGCCCGGCACCTCGACGCCCGAGGGCAGCTTCAGGTCCCGGATGTGCAGCATGTCGTTCAGCTCCATCGGGCCCACATCGACCTCGATGTACTCGGGCAGGTCCTTCGGCAGGCAGCTGACCTCGAGTTCGGTGAGCAGGTGCGACACGGAACCGCCGCCGAGCTTCACGCCCGGGGACTGCTCCTGGTTGATGAAGTGCAGCGGGATCGTCATGCGCAGCTTCTCGGTGGCCACGACCCGCTGCAGGTCGAGATGCAGGATGGCCCGCTTGGCCGGATGGGGCTGATAGTCGCGGACGACGGCCTGCAGCTGCTTGCCATCCAGCGCGACGCTGATGATGCTGGACAGGAAAGCCTCCTCGGCCATGTTCCGGTGCAGGGCGTTGGCGTCGAAGGCGACGCCGGTCGGCGGCTCGCCGCCACCATACATAATGCCGGGGATCTTGCCTTCGCGACGCAGGCGGCGGCTCGCACCTTTCCCTGCATCACGCCGGGTCTCCGCGGCGAGATTGAACTGATGTGCCATTGAAATGCTCCTTGGGGGTTATCCCGCCGGGTCTGGATCCGGGGCCCCCTGCGACCAGGGGCCCATCCGGCGGGCCGCGGAGCATAGCACAGGCGTCCCTCCCGTAGGAGCGCCTTCAGGCGCGAGGCCGGGAGTCCCCGCAGCGAGCGTGTTCATCTAGCGAGCGAAGGGGACTTCCCCCCTCGCGCCTGAAGGCGCTCCTACCGGCGTCAGTCCAGGTACAGCGAGCTCACGGACTCCGCCGAGCTGATGCGCCGCATGGTCTCCCCCAGCAGTTCCGCGACGGAGAGCTGGCGGATCCGGCCCGTGGCCACGGCCTCCGGGGACAGGGGGATGGTGTCCGTGACCACCAGCTCGTCGAGCTTCGAGGCGGCGATCCGCTCCACGGCCGGGCCGGACAGCACCGGGTGGGTGACGTAGGCCAGCACCTTCTCGGCACCGTGCTCCTTGAGCGCACCCGCCGCGTGGCACAGCGTGCCGGCGGTGTCCACCATGTCGTCCACCAGCACGCAGACCTTGCCCTCCACCTCGCCGATGATGTTCATCACCTCGGAGACGTTGGCCCTGGGACGCCGCTTGTCGATGATCGCGAGGTCCGCGTCGTCCATGCGCTTGGCGATGGCCCGGGCGCGCACGACGCCGCCCACGTCGGGCGAGACCACCACCATGTCGGCGTACTTCTGGCGCCAGAGGTCGCCGAGCAGCACCGGTGAGGAGTAGACGTTGTCCACCGGGATGGAGAAGAAGCCCTGGATCTGGTCGGCATGCAGGTCGACGGTCAGCACGTGGTTGATGCCGGCCTCGGCGATCATGCGCGCGACCATGCTCGCCGTGATGGGCACGCGGGCCGCGCGGGGCCGGCGGTCCTGGCGGGCGTAGCCGAAGTAGGGGATCACCGCGGTGATGCTGGCGGCCGACGACCGCCGGCACGCATCGGCGAGCACCAGCAGTTCCATGAGGTTGTCGTTGACCGGCGGGCAGGTGGACTGCACCAGGAAGACGTCACGGCCGCGGACGTTCTCGTACACCTCGACCAGCACCTCGCCGTCGCTGAAGCGGCCGACCTGGGCCCGGCCCATGGGCTGCTTCAGGTGACGGGCGATGCGCTGGGCAAGGTCAGGATTGGCGTTCCCGGAGAGGATCGCGAAATTCGTTGAGTCCACTGGGGTGCCGGCCCTTCTTTAGTGTGATCGCTGGAACTGGCTGGGGCGGTAGGATTCGAACCTACGGATGGCGGGATCAAAACCCGCTGCCTTACCACTTGGCTACGCCCCAACTGGCTTCGCTCCAGTCGCGTCTGCGTCGCCCGCGCCATCTTACGCTGTCGGCGGCCGGTCAGAAATCCCGTGGCCCGAGCTGCCACTCGTCGATCACGAGCCGGAGGCGACGGTCCGGCGCCGTGAGCACCACCTTGCGGGGCAGTTCGACGGCGCCTTCCGGCACGTAGTCCTGGTAGGCGATGGACCAGCCGTCCTGGACGAGCCCGGCGGGCAGTCCCCGCCCGTCCGCGGTCTCCGTGGCGATGCTGCCCGGCCCCGGGACGCCCAGCAGCCAGTAGCGGGCGTTGGCCACGGGCAGGGCCCAGCCGAGCTGCGCCTCCAGGAAACGTTCGGCGGCCTCCGGCCCGGTGTAATCGGCAGCCACCTCGCCCCGTGCGGACAGGACGGTGAGGCGGGTCGGCTCGACGTGGACCTCGTAGGCCCCGGCGCCGAAGGGCCCGGCGACGCGGAGCACCGTCCGCTCACCGGCCTGCTGCCAGGTGAAGCTGCCCTGGCCGCCAGCCCCGGGCGCCTTCAGGGCCATCCGGCCCCGGGCCTCCCAGGTGTCGACTGCGACGAGGGCGGCCCGGCGCGCCGCCGCATCGACGGGGGCCGCCCCGTCCCGCCGCGGAGGCGCCGTGCATCCGGCCACGAGGCATACCGCCACCGCCGCGGCCGGCATCCACCGCGCCGGGGAGGTGCAGGACCCCATCGCTCAGCGCAGCAGGCGTTCGGCGGTTTCCCGCACGGGCCTGCTGTCCGGGAACGCCACGGCGGCCGTGCGGAGCAGGTCGGTGGCCTCCTCCTGCTCGCCGAGCGACCAGAGCACCTCGGCGAGGTGGCTCGCGATCTCGGGATCGGGGAGCCGCGCGAGGGCCGCTTCGAGGTGGCTCCGCGCCTCCCGCTGGCGGCCCAGGCGGAACAGGGTCCAGCCGACGCTGTCCTCGATCGCCGCGCTCTCCGGCTCGAGCTCGAACGCGCGGCGCACCCAGGGCCAGGCCTTGCGGGCCTGGCCGGCGCGACTCACGAGGGTGTAACCGTAGGCATTGGCCGCGAGCGCGCTGTCGGGTGCGAGGGCAGCCGCCTTGCCCAGGTCCGCGAGCGCTTCCCGGACCCGGTCCTGCTGCTCCAGCAACCCACCGCGGGCGAGCAACAGGCGGACCGACGCCGGCTTGTAGCGGAGCGCCTCGGTGTAGGCGGCGAGGGCCTCGTCCGGACGACCCAGGGCCTGGAGCACCTGCGCCCGCCACTCGAGTACTTCGAAGGTCTGGGCCGGGTGGTCGCTCGCAAAGACGGACAGTTCGTCGAGCGCCGCATCGGGCACGCCGTCCCGGAGCAGCAGTTCCGCCATGGCCAGCCGGGCGGGCAGCAGGTACGGGCCGGCGGTGATCCGCTCGAGGTAGCGTCGCGCCGCCTCCCCGTCGCCCCGCTGGCTGGCGATGCGGGCCCGGTAATAGAAGGCCTCGAAGCGGTCCGCGCCCCCGTCGTCGAGGGCATCGAAGCGCTGGTCGGCAGCGTCGAGGTCGCCGGTCGCCAGCTCCATGAAAGCCAGCGTGCGCGAAAGCTCCGGCCGGTCGCCGAAGCGACTGGCGAGCCCGGCGATGGTCGTGCGGGCCTCGCCGATCCGCCCCGAGTCCGCGAGGAGCCGGGCGTACTCGAGTTCCACCAGCGGGCCCTCGGCGGTGGCACGAAGGTCATCCGCCCGGGCCAGGCCCTCGTCGACGCGGCCGGAGGCCGCCAGCGCCCGGGCGATCAGCAGCTGGGGCTCGGGCCAGCCGGGATCGTCGAAGGCAGCCGACTCCCCGGCAGCCAGGGCGAGTTCCAGGTCCCCGGAGCGCAGGGCGGCGGTGCCGAGGGCGAGCTGCAGCCCTGGCGAGAGCGGGTCGAGCGCCGTGAGCCGGGCGAGTGCCCGGGTCACCAGCGGGGCTTCCTCTGCGGCAAGGTCCGCCGCCAGCGCAAGGTAGACCTCGTCGCGCCGGGGTTCGCCCGGCCCGAGGGCGGCGCCGAGGTCCACAACGGCCTCGTCGATAGCGTGCCGGCGCAGGCGGAGCCGGCCCCGCAACTCCCGGGGCAGCGGGTTGCCCGGTGCCAGGGTGATCCAGCGGGTCACGGCCTCCTCGGCCAGTGCGTCGAAGCCGGTGCCGAACGTGAACTGGGTGGCGCGCTCGGCCAGGGCCGGGTCCTCCGAGGCCCCGGCGGCGGCCGTGAAGGCGGCGGCGGCGGCGGGCAGGTCGCGCCGCGTGAGGGCGGCTTCCGCCTCGGCGAGCAGCACGTCCGGGAGCAGGGCCGCGGCGGCGAGACGGGGCAGGCAGAACGCGACCAGCACCAGCAGCAGCGACGTGCGGTAAGGTGGCTGGTTAGCAGCGCGATTCACATCGGGGATAATACCGGCAATGCAGCCTTCCATCGTCGAAAAGCTCCAGAGACTCGTGGCCCGCTCGGAGGAGCTCGGCGAGCTGCTGAACGACCCGGCCGTGTCGGGTGACCCGGCGAGGTTCCGGGACCTGTCCCGGGAGTACGCCCAGCTGCTGCCGGTGGTCAGCCTGTTCCGGGACTGGCGCCGCACGGAGGCAGACCAGGCGGCCGCCGCGGAGATGCTGGCCGGCGAGGACGCGGAACTCCGCCGCCTCGGCCAGGAAGAGACCAGCCGCATCCGCGACGAGCTGGCCGACCTGGAGTCCCGGGTGCGACTGCAGCTGATTCCGAAGGACCCGCTCGATGACAGCAACATCTACCTGGAGATCCGGGCGGCGGCCGGCGGCGACGAGGCGGCGATCTTCGCCGGCGACCTCTTCCGCATGTACTCGAAGTACGCCGAGGGCCGGGGCTGGCAGATCGAGGTGATCAATTCCAGCGCGGGCGAGCACGGCGGCTTCAAGGAAGTGATCAGCCGGATCATCGGCCAGGGCGCCTACTCCCGCCTCAAGTTCGAGTCCGGCGCCCACCGGGTGCAGCGGGTGCCCGCCACCGAGGCCCAGGGCCGGGTGCATACCTCGACCTGCACGGTCGCCGTGCTGCCCGAGCCGGAGGAGATCGACGCGATCCCGATCAACCCCGCCGACCTCCGCACCGATACCTACCGGGCCTCGGGCGCCGGCGGCCAGCACGTCAACAAGACGGATTCCGCCGTGCGCCTGACCCACCTGCCGACGGGCATCGTGGTGGAGTGCCAGGACGAGCGCTCCCAGCACAAGAACCGGGCGCGGGCGATGAAGCTGCTGCAGGCCCGGCTGCTCGACCAGGCCCGACAGAAGCAGTCCAGCGAGCAGGCGGCCCGCCGCAAGAGCCAGGTTGGCACCGGCGACCGCTCGGAGCGCATCCGCACCTACAACTTCGCCCAGAGCCGGGTCACCGACCACCGCATCAACCTGACGCTCTACAAGCTCGACGATATCCTGGAAGGCGACCTGGACCCGCTGGTGGGTCCGCTCATCAACGAGTACCAGGCCGGGCAGCTGGCGGCCCTCGAGAACTGATCATGCAGACCCCTTTTCCGTCGCTGGTCGACAGCATCGGCAACACGCCGCTGATCCGCCTGAACCGGCTGTCCGCGGCCACCGGCTGCGAGATCCTCGGCAAGGCCGAATTCATGAACCCCGGCGGCTCCGTGAAGGACCGGGCCGCACTCGGCATCGTGCGGGACGCGGAGCGCCGGGGCGCGCTGCGCCCGGGCGGGACCATCGTGGAAGGCACTGCGGGCAACACCGGCATCGGCCTCGCGGTGGTCGGCAACTGCCTTGGCTACCCGACGGTCATCGTCATGCCCGACAACCAGAGCCGGGACAAGGTCGACACGCTGCGGGCCTACGGCGCGGAGGTGCGACTGGTGCCTGCCGTGCCGTTCAAGGACCCCAACCACTTCGTGCACACCTCCCGCCGGCTGGCGGAGGAACTCGCCGCGTCCCTGCCCCAGGGCGCGGTCTGGGCCAACCAGTTTGACAACCTGGCCAACCGCGAATACCACGAGCGGATCACCGCGGCGGAGATCTGGCAGCAGACCGGGGGGCGGGTCGACGGGTTCATCTGCTCGGTAGGCACCGGGGGCACGCTGGCGGGAGTTGCCCGGGGACTCCGGGCCTTCCGGCCCGACGTGCGGATCGGCCTGGCCGACCCCCAGGGCTCGGCCCTCTACAACTGGTTCACGAGCGGCGAGCTCAAGGCCGAGGGCAGCTCGATCAGCGAAGGTATCGGCACGAGCCGCATCACCGCAAACTTCGCGGACACGCCGGTGGACCATCCCTTCCAGATCCCCGACAGCGAGTCGGTGCCGCTGGTGTACGACCTGATCCGCAGCGAGGGCCTGCTGGTCGGTGGTTCGAGCGGCGTGAACGTGGCCGGCGCCGTGCGGCTGGCGCGGGCGGTCGGCCCGGGGCACGTGATCGTCACCATGCTGTGCGATTCCGGCCTGCGCTACCGGCAGCGCCTCTTCAACCGGGAATTCCTGGCGGCCCGGGGCCTCGCCCTGCCAGACTGGCTGAACCTCGACGCCTGACCCCCAAGGAGCGATCCCATGCGCACGACAATGCTGGCCCTCGCCACGGTGCTTGCCGGCTTCCTGCCCGGCGCCGGCACCGCCGACGAGGCGAATACCCCCCGGTGGATCGCCGCCAGCAACGCCGAGGCGGCAGTCCTGCTGGACACCTACGCGCGGTTCTTCCCCGAGACGGCCGGCGAGCTCGGGGTGACCGGCCTCGACACCCGCGTCCTGGACCTCGGACCGGCCCTGAGCGAGCGGATCAGCGCAGCGTTCACCGCGGCGGCAAGGGAACTCGAGGATCGCAAGGCCGTGGCGCGTGACGCCCGCGTGGTCATGGACCTCGAGATCCTGCGGCAGGATGCCCTGCTGCAGGCCGAGCTGGAGGCCACGCGCCAGCGCTACCTGCTAACCGCCTTCGACGTGGCCGGCAGCGTCTACGCCGGGGTGCGCGCCCTGCTGAACGACCAGGTGGCGGGCGAGCGCCGGCCAGCAGCCGCGATCCGGCTGCAGCGCTACGCCGGCCTCGAGGAGGGTTACACGCCGGCCAGCGTGCTCGCCGAGGCCCGGGTACGCGAGCGGCTCGGCACCATCGGGCTGCTGTATCCCGTGCGTGAAGAGCTGGAACAGCAGCTCGCCAACAGCAGCCTGTACCTGGACGGCGTCGAGGAACTGCTGGACCAGTACAAGGTGAAGGGGGCCGGCAAGGCGCTGAAGGAACTGCGGGTGCAGGTCGCTGCCTACGACGACTTCCTGCGCCGGGAGGTGTTGCCGAAGGCCCGGGAGGACTTCCGCCTGCCGGCCGAGCTGTACGCCGTGCAGCTCAAGGACGTTGGCGTGGACATCCCGCCGGCGGATCTCGTGGCCCGCGCCCGCACCTCCTACCAGGAGATCCGCAACCAGCTCGTCGCGCTGGCGCCGGTGGTGGCGGCGCAACTCGGCCTGGATGCGACCGATTACCCCTCGGTCATCCGCGCGCTGCGCTCTGCGCAGGTCACCGGCGAGGCCACCCTGCCCCTCTACCGGGAGCGCCTCGCGGCGCTGGAGGAGATCATCCGCCGGGAACGGCTCGTGAGCCTGCCGGAGCGCGAGGCCATCATCCGGCTGGCCACGGCCGCCGAGAGCGCCGCGGTACCGGCACCCCAGATGAAGCCGCCCCCCTTCGTGAACAACCAGGGCGAGCGGGGCGAATTCGTGCTGCCCCTTGCAATGCCGCCCGCCCCCGGCGAGGCGGCGGGTCGCCGGCTGGAGGACTTCACGTTTGATGCCGTCACCTGGACCCTCACCGCCCACGAGGCACGGCCGGGCCACGAGTTGCAGTTCGCCAGCATGGTGGAAAACGGGGTGTCGCTCGCCCGGGCCCTGTTCGCCCTGAACAGCGTCAACGTGGAAGGCTGGGCACTCTACGCCGAGGCAGAGGTCCAGCCGTTCCTGCCGCTGGAGGGCCAGCTGATCGCCCTGCAGTTCCGCCTGCTCCGCGCCGCCCGGGCCTTCCTCGACCCCCAGCTGCAGGAGGGCACGATCGACCTCGCGGGCGCCCGGCGCATCCTCGTCGGGGAGGTCGTGCTCACCGAGGCCATGGCGGAGCAGGAGTTGCAGCGCTACACCTTCCGGGACCCGGGGCAGGCGACCAGCTATTTCTACGGCTACCAGCGCCTGCTGGACCTGCGGGCCGCGACGGAATTAACCTTGGGACGCCGGTTCGACCGCCAGCGCTTCCACGACTTCGTGCTGGCCCAGGGGGTGCTGCCGCCCGCGTTGCTGGCGCAGCTGGTCAGGGATGAGTTCATCCCGGCGGAACTGAAGCGGTAGGCAACGACAATCGCGCCTGAAGGCGCTCCTACAGGGGGAAAATCACGATGGTGAGGAAACTGGGTGCGGAATTCCTGGGGACGGCCTGGCTCGTGCTGGGTGGCTGTGGCAGCGCCGTGCTGGCAGCGGGGTTCCCGGAGCTGGGCATCGGCTTCGTCGGCGTGTCGCTGGCCTTTGGCCTCACGGTGCTGACGATGGCCTTCGCCATCGGGCACATCTCGGGCTGCCACCTGAATCCGGCGGTGACGCTGGGCCTCTGGTCGGCCGGCCGGGTCCCGGCGGGAGACGTGGTGCCCTACATCGTGGCGCAGGTCATTGGCGGCCTCGCCGGCGCGGCGGCCATCGCCGCGATCGCGACCGGCAAGGCCGACTTCAACCTGGTCACGAGCGGCTTCGCGGCCAATGGCTTCGGCGAGCACTCTCCCGGCGGCTACGGCCTGCAGGCGGCGATCGTCTGCGAGGTGGTCCTGACCTTCTTCTTCCTGATGGTGATCCTGGGCGCGACCGACGCCCGGGCCCCGGCCGGCTTCGCGCCGATCGCCATCGGCCTCTGCCTCACGCTGATCCACCTCATCAGCATCCCGGTCACCAACACTTCGGTGAACCCGGCCCGCAGCACCAGCCAGGCCCTGTTCGTGGGCGGCTGGGCGCTCCAGCAGCTCTGGGTGTTCTGGGTGGCGCCGATCGCGGGCGGCATCCTCGCCGGCGTCGTGCACCGCTGGCTGTCGGCCAGGGAATAGGAACGGCCGTTAGGAGCGCCAGTAGGAGCGCCTTCAGGCGCGATCCGGCTCGATCGCGCCTGAAGGCGCTCCTACTGGCGTCCGCAGGCCGGGCAGCCGGCGTCCGGCTGCAGGCGGACTTCGCTGAAGGTGAGCGACAGCGCATCGTAGGTCAGCAGGCGGCCGGCAAGCGGCACGCCGATGCCGAGGATCAGCTTGAGGGCCTCGGTGGCCTGGAGGATGCCGAGCACGCCGGGCAGCACACCGAGGACGCCCGCCTCGGCGCAGGACGGGGAAGCTTCCGGCGGCGGCGGCTCGGGAAACAGGCAGCGGTAGCAGGGCCTGCCCCCGGCCGGGAACACGGTGAGCTGGCCCTCGAAGCGGTGGATCGCCGCGTGCACCACCGGCTTGCCGAGGGCGAGGGCCACGTCGTTGACCAGGTAGCGGGTCGCCACGTTGTCGCTGCCGTCCACGATGACGTCGTAATCGCCGAGGATCGCGGATGCATTGGCGTCGACCAGGCGCTGGTCGAGCTGCACCACCTTCACGTCGGGATTCAGCGCCGCGATCGTGGTCGCCGCGCTAGTCACCTTCGCGTCGCCCACGCGGCCGGTGGCATGCAGCACCTGCCGCTGCAGGTTGCTGAGTTCCACGCGGTCGTCGTCCACGATGCCGAGGGTACCGACGCCGGCTGCGGCGAGGTACAGGGCGGCCGGCGAGCCCAGCCCGCCCGCGCCGATGCAGAGGATCCGGGCGTCCAGCAGCCGGCGCTGTCGGGCCGGGCCGACCTCGGGCAGGCGCAGGTGCCGGGCGTAACGTTCCGCCTGGTCGGCACGAAGTGGCGCGGTGCCATCCGCAGGGGCCGGCACGATCCAGGGCAGGCCCGCCTTCTGCCAGGCCGTGAACCCGCCCCGCACGGACCAGACGCGGGTGTAGCCAAGGCCCGCGAGCTGTTCAGCGGCGCGGGCCGAGCGCACGCCACCGGCACAGATCACCGCGACAGGCGTGGCGCGGTCAGCCAGCAACGAGCCGATCCGGCCCGCCAGGTCGGGCAGCGGCACCAGCATCGCGCCGGCCAGTGCGCCGGCTGCGTGCTCGTCGGGATTGCGCACGTCGACGACGACGGGCGGCGCCGGGGCGCCGAGCCGGGCGGCGAGTTCCGCCGCGTCGATTTCCCGCACGAGGTCAGCCACCACTGAGGGCCTGGATGATCTGCACGGCGTCGCCCGCGCCCAGGGGGTGCCGGAGGTCCATTACCTGGTCCCCGTTGACGAAGATGCGCATGTGGGGCCGGATCGAATCCTGCTCGTCCACCATCCGGAAGCGGATGCCGGGGTATTGGCGGTCCAGGTCGGCGAGCAACCCACCGAGCGTGGCGCCCTCGGCCTGCACCTCGCGGACCCGGGTGTAGGAGAGCAGCGGGCTCGGGATCAGCACCTTCACCGCCGCAGGCCTCCGCTCACGCCAGCGCCGTTTCCACGGCGTAGATCTCCGGCAGGTGCCGGGCGATGCAGGTCCACCGCCCGCCCTCGTCGCTGCTCGCCCACAGCTCGCCGCTGGTGGTGCCGAGGTACAGCCCGGCGGGATCCCGGCCGTCACAGGTCATGGCCTGCCGCTTCACGGTCCACCAGGCCTGGGACGCCGGGAATCCCTGGTCCTGGCGTTGCCAGCTGCGCCCGCCGTCGCGGGTGACGAAGGCCGCCGGCCGACCCTCGAGGGCGACGCGGGGCCAGACCATCGAGCCGTCCATGGGGAAGACCCAGGCCGTGTCGGGATCGGTCGGGTGCACGACCATCGGGAAGCCGATGTCGCCGACGTCCCGGGGCATGTGGTCGCCGATGCGCTCCCAGCGGGTGCCAGGCCGGTCGAGCCGGTAGATGCCGCAGTGGTTCTGCTGGTAGAGCCGGTCCGGGTTGCCGGGACAGAGGCGCACGCAGTGCGGATCGTGGAACCACACCTTCGTCGGGTCGAAGTCCTCGACCACCGCGAGGCCGTCGATGAGGGGTTGCCAGGATCGCCCGCCGTCCACGGACTCGTGGACGCCGCCACTCGACATGCCGATGTAGAGGTGGTCCGGATCCCGGGGGTCCACGATCACCGAGTGCAGCTTGGGGCCGTCCGGCGTGCCGTCCTGGGGGCCGCCCATCCACTCACGGTATTGCGGGTCGTCGTTCAGCCCGCGACACGGTTCCCAGGTGTCGCCGCCGTCGGCCGAGCGGAAGAGGCCGTGGGGCGACGTGCCCGCCCACCAGGTGCCGGGCTGGCTCGCGTGGCCCGGCGTGAGCCAGAAGGTGTGGTTCACCACCCTGCCCTTCCCGGCCGCCTGGTCGCCCTCGGGCACCTTGTCGAAGGCCGGCGGCCGCTTCGCCTCCTGCCAGGTGCGGCCGAAGTCGCCAGAGCGCATCAGGGCGGGGCCGAGATGCCCCGTGCTCGTCGCCGCGAGCAGCACGCCGGGCTGCCGGGGATCGGCGACGAGGTGGTGGATGATCTGGCCGAGGAAGTGGGGGCCGTCGGCGCGCCAGGCCTGGCGGGCGGCATCGCCGTGGAAGAACCAGGCCCCCTTGCGGGTGGCGACGAGGATGACGACGTTCGGCATGGGGGGTTCCTCCTCCGGGGGCCCCAGCCTAGCGCACCGCAAGAGGCGGGGCCAAGGCACACCGCGGCCGACGCCGGCCAACGGAGTTCGCGGCGCGCAATCATGTCCGCGTCAAGCGGTGCTTGCCGCTTTCGACACGCCTGGTCTAGAGTCCTGCGTCAGGGGTTCACCCGGCTACCGGGTGACCCGTACGGGGGGCAACACCCATGGCCACTTCCGGGATCGACACCTGCCGCAATGGCCTCATGGCCATCGCTGCGAGCTTTCCACTCTTCGTCCCGTCGGCCTCGGCAGCCATCGTCAACCGCCTATTGACGATCAACTCGGCGGACTTCGTCGACTGGTACAGCGGCATCTTCGACCCCGCCCTCGTCTCCTGCGCCGCACCACCGCCCTCTCCACCCTACGACAACGCCACCTGCACGTTCTTCTCCGGTTACACGCCGGCGACACGGGCAATGGTCGTCACGCCGGTCGGCACCGGCACCGGAACGCTGGATATCCAGTACAACGACATCACCGGGGAAATCACCCAGGTGAATTCCCTGGAGATCTTCCTGCCGAAGCTCACGGTCCAGGTCACCACTGACGCCACGACGTTTGTCATGGATCCGGCCGATCCGACCGCACCCGGCCTGACCTACCTCCGGGGCGGCACCCTTGCCCCGAACGCGACGACCGACCCGGACCAGGGGGCGGCAGTCGGTGCGGTCACATTATTCCGCCACGACGACGCTCCCAACATGGAAACTCTCGACCTTCCACCCTTCAGCACGGTCATCGACAGCTGCTCGGGCTCCGTCTGCGCCCTCTTCATCGCCGACATATTTCGCCTGGACGGCCTCCGGTACCAGCTGAACGGCAGCGTGACGCCCGTCGGTGCCGACTCCTACGTCCTCCGGGGCCAGGGCACGGACTTCTCGATCTTCCGCATCGATTTCACGACGGCCGGCCTGCCCGATACCGACAACGACGGCCAACCCGACGCGACGGACAACTGCACGTTCCGCGCGAACCAGAGCCAATGCGACTCAGATGGCGACGGCTACGGCAACCTCTGCGACGGCGACCTGAACAACAACGGCGCGACCAACGCCCAGGACACCACGTTGTTCCGGCAGCAACTCGGCCAGCCCAGCGCGCCCCCGACCTACAACGAGGCCGACATCAACTGCAACGGCGTCGTCAACGCCCAGGACAGCACCCGCTTCCGCCAGCTGCTCGGATCACAGCCGGGGCCGTCGGGATTGCACCCGTAGAAGGCGGGCACTGGTGGCATGTGCTGCCGCCCCAGGCGGCGGCGGAACCCCGGGACGGTCAGCCGAGTGCCTGCCGGACGTCGGCCAGCAGGTCGTCGACGTGCTCGACGCCCACGGAAAGGCGGATGAGCGTATCCGCGATCCCCATCTTCCGCCGCTCGTCGGCGGGCACGCTCGAATGGCTCATGGTCGCGGGCTGGCCGGCCAGGCTCTCCACGGCGCCGAGGCTCTCGGCAACGGCGAACACCTGCAGCCGGTTCAGGAAGCTCCCGACCGCCGTCGCATCGCCCTTGACCTCGAAGCAGACCACCGCACCGAAGGCGCCGTTCATCTGGCGCTTCGCCAGCGCGTGGTGGGGATGGTCCGGCAGGCCCGGGTAATACACGCGGGCCACTTTCGGGTGCTTCGCCAGGTGCTCCGCGATCGTGAGCGCGTTGGCGCACTGCCGCTCCATGCGGAGCGCGAGCGTCTTTACACCGCGCAGGACGAGGTAGGCGTCGAAGGGCCCCAGGACGCCGCCGGACGCGCTGCGCAACAGGTGCAGCTGCTTGCCGAGCTCCGCATCGCGGACCACGTTGATGCCGCCGAGCACATCCGAGTGGCCGCCCAGGTACTTGGTGGCCGAGTGCATCACGAGGTCGGCACCGAGCTCGAGCGGCCGCTGGAGGCAGGGTGTCGCGAAGGTGTTGTCCACGCAGGAGAGGACGCCGTGCTTCCGGGCGATCGCAGTCAGAGCGGCGATGTCGCTGACGTTCAGCAGCGGATTGGTCGGCGTCTCGATCCACAGCAGTTTCGTGCCGGGGCGGATGGCCGCCTCGACGCGGGACGGGTCGGTCATGTCCACCCAGCTGAACTCGAGTGCACCGACGCGCCGGCGCACCTGGTCGAACAGTCGGCGGGTGCCACCGTAGAAGTCGAGGGGTGCGATCACATGGCTGCCCGCGTCCAGCAGGTCCAGGATGCCGGCCGTGGCCGCCTGGCCGGACGCGTAGGCGAGGCCCCGGGCGCCGCCCTCCAGCTCCGCCACGCAACGCTCCAGGGCATCCCGGGTCGGGTTCGACGAGCGGGTATAGATGTGCTCCCGGGGCTGGCCCAGCGCCTCCCACTCGAAGGTGGTGCTGGTGACGATGGGGGGCATCACGGCGCCAGTCGCCGCGTCGGTGGTGGCGCCGGCGTGGATGACCCGGGTGGCGAACTGGCCGGGGCGGTCGGGGTTCTTGCGGGCTGACATGGCAGGCATGCTTTCCGTGGGCGGTGCGGCCCGGTTCTCAAGGGCCGCGGGGCCGGCAGGCTAACATAGGGACATGAGCACTGTGGACCAGCTGTTGAGGGCCGGAGCCCGCCGCCTGGGCGGACTCGGCGGATCGCCCCGGCTGGATGCCGAGCTGCTGCTCGGCCATGCGCTGGGACAGCGCCGCGAGGAGCTGTACCGGTCCCTGTTCAACCCGGTGCCGGACGAGGCCGAGGAGCGCTACACGGCACTGCTCGCCGAGCGGGAGACCCACCGGCCCGTCGCCCAGCTGGTGGGTCGCCGGGATTTCTGGAGCTTCAGCCTGGAGGTCACCCGGGCCACGCTGGTCCCCCGCCCGGAGACGGAGCTGCTGGTGGAACGTGCCCTCGCCCTGCTCCCGGCCGACGGGGTGTGCACGGCCGCGGACCTCGGCACGGGCACCGGCGCCGTGGCGCTCGCGATCGCGCGGGAGCGGCCGGGCTGCAAGGTGCTCGCCACCGACCTCAGCAAGCCGGCCCTCGCCGTCGCGCGCCGCAATGCGAAGGCCATTGGCGTGCGGAACATCAGTTTCAGGCAGGGCGACTGGTTCACGCCCCTGCCCCGGCCGGACTCCGCCCGCTGGCGCTTCCACGTCATCGTGTCGAACCCGCCCTACATTGCCGCGGACGAGTGGCAGGGGACAGACCCGGAACTCGCCTTCGAGCCCCGCCTCGCGCTGGACGGTGGCCGCGACGGCCTCGCCGCCCTGCGGGTGCTCGCGGCGGGCGCGCCCCGGCACCTGCGCCCCGGCGGCTGGCTGCTGCTCGAGCACGGCGCCAGGCAGGACGAGGCCGTGCGGGACCTTTTGAAGCAGGCGGGCTTCCGGCGGATCAGCTCGGCGAACGACCTGGCCGGGCGGCCGCGGGTGACTGGCGGGCAGTCCGGGGACGAGGCCCCTTGAACCCGGCGCGCTACAGCCGGCACGTCGCCCTGCCCCAGGTGGGTAGCGCGGGGCAGGCCAGGCTCGGGCACGGCAGCGTGCTCGTGGTCGGACTCGGCGGGCTCGGCTCGGTGGCGAGCCTATACCTCGCCAACGCCGGCGTCGGGCACCTGGTGATCAACGACTTCGACCGGGTGGACCCGACCAACCTGCCCCGGCAGATCCTCTTCCGGGAGAGCGACGTGGGTGAATACAAGACCCACGCCACTGCCGAGCGCCTGAAGGCGGCCAATCCGGCGACCCGGGTGAACGTCCTCAACCGGCGGCTCGACGCGGACGAGCTCCGGGACGCCATGGTGGCCTGCGACCTCGTGCTCGACTGCACCGACAACTTCGCCACGCGGCTGCTGCTGAACGCCGCCTGCGTGACTGCCCGGAAGCCGCTGGTGAGCGGCGCTGCCATCCGCTTCGAGGGCCAGGTGGCGGTATTCCCCAACGAAGGCGGCGACGGGCCCTGCTACCGGTGCCTGTACTCGGATGAGGACGAGAACTTCGCCAACTGCGCCGGCCAGGGCATCCTGGCACCGGTCGCCGGCACGGTGGGGACGCTGGTCGCCACGGAGGCCCTCAAGCTGCTGCTCGGGCTCGGGTCCGGCCTGCGCAATCACCTGTGGGTCTACGACGCCCTGTCCGGGGCGACACGGCTCGTCGGCATCCGGCGAAACCCGGGCTGCCCGGCCTGCGGAAATATCGGACGAAAGGTACCGGACACTTAGTTATTCAGGTTTCCGGGGTCGAAACCTCAATAACTAAGTGTCCGGTACCTTTTACTGGCGATTGAGGCTGTAGCGGCCGGGGCCCAGGCAGGCGACGGCAATCGCCGTGAAGAGGTACATGCCCTGGAGTTCCAGGGCCCAGCCGCCGGTAGCGCCGAGGGCGAGGAGCTCGGCCCGGTGGGCCAGCGCCACCGCAAAGACCATGTTGACCGCGATGATGGCGGCGCCGATCCGCGCGAACCAGCCGGCCAGCACCATGAGGGGTGCCAGGATCTCGCCGACGTAAACGCCCCAGGCCACCCAGTCGGGCAGCCCGGCGCCCGTGACCATGCGGGTGATGCCCTCGATGCCGCTGCCGAGCTTCGCGAGCCCGTGCAGCAGGATCAGTGCGCCCAGCGCGAGCCGCAGGATCAGCTTGCCGGTGTCCGTCATCACCGGGAGCTTACTGCGGATCGGCCAGCAGGTGGAGCACGACCTCCCGGCTGTGGGGCCGCTGCCGGTGCTCGAATAGGTAGATGCCCTGCCACTGCCCGAGTACGGGACGCCCGCCAGCCACCGGTATGGACAGGGATACCGCCGTCAGGGCCGCCTTGATGTGGGCCGGCATGTCGTCGGGTCCCTCGGTGGCATGGCGCAGCCAGCCCATGGCGGGATCGTCGCCCGGGGGAACGAGCCGGCGGAAGAATTCGTCCAGGTCCCGGCGCACGTCCGCGTCGGCGTTCTCCTGGATGCAGAGCGAGCAGGACGTGTGCCGGCAGTACAGGGTGAGCAACCCGGCGTCGATGCCACTGCCGGCCACGAACCGCAGAACATCCCCGGTGAACTCGTGGAGCCCGGGACCCGGCGTGCGCACGGTGAGGGTCTTCTGCAAGGTGTCTACTCCGGGTCGTAGGCCAGGTTCGAGGCGAGCCACCGCTCGACGGTGGCCAGCGGCAGCCCCTTGCGGCGCGCATAGTCCTCGGCCTGGTCGCGGCCGATGCGGCCTACGGCGAAATACCGGGAATCCGGGTGGGCATAGTAGAACCCGCTCACCGACGCGGCCGGCATCATCACGAACGACTCGGTGAGCCGCACGCCGATCCGGCGTTCCGCGTCGAGCAGCTTCCACAGGGTGGCCTTCTCGGTGTGGTCCGGGCAGGCGGGATAGCCGGGGGCCGGCCGGATGCCACGGTACTCCTCCCGGACCAGTTGCTCGTTCGCGAGCCGCTCGCCGGGGGCGTAGCCCCAATGCTCACGCCGCACCTGCTCGTGCAGGTATTCCGCGGCCGCCTCGGCGAACCGGTCGGCGAGTGCCTTCAGCATGATCGCCGAATAGTCGTCGTGGGCCCGCTCGAAGGCCGCGACGTGGCTGTCGATGCCGATGCCCGCCGTCACCACGAAGGCCCCCACGTAGTCCCGCAGTCCGCTGTCGTGGGGCGCCACGAAGTCGGCAAGGCAGGCATTGGGCCGGTTGTCGGCGAGCGGCTTCTGCTGCCGCAGGTGGTGCAGGACAGCGAGGGGACCCGACCGCTGCTCGTCGGCGTACACCGCAACGTCGTCGTCGCCGATGCGGTTGGCAGGGAAGATACCGAACACCGCCCGGGCCGTGAGCCAGCGCTCGCCCACGATCCGTTCGAGCATCTGCCGGGCGTCGCCATACAGGTCGCGCGCTGCCTCGCCCACCACCTCGTCGTCGAGGACTGCCGGGAAAGTGCCCCGGAACTCGTAGGCGTTGAAAAAGGGCATCCAGTCGATGTACGGCACGAGGCTCGCGAGGGGAATGTCGTCAAGGACGCGGACCCCCATGAAGGCAGGCACGGGCGGCGGCGCGTCCCAGGCGACCGGGATCCGATTGGCCCGCGCCTCGGCGATGGACAGCTGCGGTGCCGCCTCGCTGCGCCGGCCGTGGCGCTCCCGGCGCACCCGGGCATCCTCCTTCAATCCGGCCACGTAGGCCACGCGATCCTCCGGGCTGGCCAGCTTCTGGGCGACGCCCACGGACCGTGAGGCGTCCTTCACGTAGACCACCGGGCCGTCGTACTCGGGGTCGATCTTCACCGAGGTGTGGGCCGGCGACGTGGTTGCGCCGCCGATCAGCAGCGGCAGCGTGAAGCCCTGGCGCTTCATCTCCTTCGCCACATGCACCATTTCCTCGAGCGAGGGTGTGATCAGCCCCGACAATCCGATCATGTCGGCGTTCTCCCGGCGCGCCGTCTCGAGGATGCGCTCGCAGGGCACCATGACGCCGAGGTCGATGACCTCGAAGTTGTTGCACTGGAGCACCACGCCCACGATGTTCTTGCCGATGTCGTGCACGTCGCCCTTGACGGTGGCGAGCACGATCTTGCCCGCCTTGCGGGCATCGCCTGACTGGGATGCCTCGATGAACGGCACCAGGTGCGCCACGGCCTTCTTCATGACCCGGGCGGACTTCACGACCTGGGGCAGGAACATCTTGCCCGACCCGAAGAGGTCGCCGACGACGTTCATGCCGTCCATGAGCGGCCCCTCGATGACGTCGAGCGGGCGACGGGCGGCGAGCCTGGCCTCCTCGGTGTCCGCCACGATGAACTCGTCGAGGCCCTTCACGAGCGCATGGGACAGGCGCTCGCCGGGCGGCAGCTTGCGCCACTCCAGGTCAGCCTGGCGCACGGTGCCGCCGGCCGCGGACTTGTAGCGGCCCGCCAGGTCCAGCAGGCGCTCGGTGGCGTCCGGACGCCGGTCCAGGATGACGTCCTCCACGGCCTCGCGGAGTTCCGGCTCGATCTGCTCGTAGATGGCGAGCTGGCCGGCATTGACGATGCCCATGTCCATGCCCGCCTGGATGGCGTGGTAGAGGAAGACCGAGTGCATGGCCTCCCGCACGCGGTCGTTGCCCCGGAACGAGAAGGAGACGTTGCTGACGCCCCCGCTCACCAGTGCGCGGGGCAATTCGGCCTTGATCCGGCGCGTGGCCTCGATGAACGCCACCCCGTAGCCGTTGTGTTCCTCGATCCCCGTCGCAACGGCAAAGATGTTGGGGTCGAAGATGATGTCCTCGGGCGGGAATCCCACCTGTCCCGTGAGCAGGCGGTATGAGCGCGCGCAGATGTCGACCTTCCGCGCGACAGTCTCGGCCTGGCCCTGCTCGTCGAAGGCCATGACGACCACCGCTGCCCCGTGCCGACGGATTTCCCGCGCCTGGGCGAGGAATGGCCCCTCCCCTTCCTTCAGGCTGATGGAATTGACGACCGGCTTGCCCTGCACGCACTTCAGCCCGGCCTCGATCACGCTCCATCGGGACGAGTCGATCATCACCGGGACGCGGGCAATGTCCGGCTCCGTCGCGACGATCTTGAGGAAGCGGTCCATCGCCACCACGGAGTCGAGCATGCCCTCGTCCATGTTCACGTCGATGACCTGGGCCCCGTTGTCGACCTGCTGGCGCGCGACGGCCAGCGCGGCGCCGTAGTCACCGGCGACGATCATCTTCCGGAACTGGGCCGAGCCCGCCACGTTGGTGCGCTCACCCACGTTCACGAACAGCGAGTCGTCGGCGATGTTGCAGGGTTCGAGGCCGGAGAGCCGCAGCTGTGGGGCAATGGAGGGCACGGCCCGGGGCGCGTGGCCGGCGACGGCCTCGCGGATGGCGGCGATGTGGGCGGGCGTGGTGCCACAGCATCCGCCGACCATGTTGAGCAGCCCGGAGGCCGCGAATTCACCGAGCACGGACGCCATGGCCGCCGGCGTGTCGTCGTAGCCGCCGAAGGCGTTGGGCAGGCCGGCGTTGGGGTGGACGCTCACCCGGGTGTCCGCCACCCGGGACAGCTCGCTGACGTGGGGACGCAGGTCCTTTGCACCCAGGGCGCAGTTGAAGCCCATCATGAACGGATTGACGTGCCGGAGCGAGTTCCAGAACGCCTCCGGCGTCTGGCCGGACAGGGTGCGACCCGAGGCATCGGTGATCGTGCCGGAGATCATCACGGGAATGCGGATACCGAGCGCCTCGCCGGCGGCGGCGATCGCATAGAGTGCCGCCTTCGCGTTCAGCGTGTCGAAGACCGTCTCCACCAGGATGAAGTCGGCGCCGCCATCGAGCAGGGCGCGGGTAGCCTCGGTGTAGGTCGAGACCAGCTCGTCCCAGGTGATGTTGCGCAGGCCGGGGTCATTCACGTCGGGCGAGATGGAAGCGGTGCGGCTGGTGGGCCCGAGCACGCCGGCGACGAAGCGGGGCCGGCCGGTTGCCGCCGACACAGCGTCAGCCGCGGCGCGGGCCACGCGCGCGCCCGCCAGGTTCAGCTCGCGCACGTGTGCCTCGAGGCCGTAGTCCGCGAGGGACGGCGCCGTGGAATTGAACGTGTTGGTCTCGATGATGTCGGCGCCCGCCTCGCGGAACTGCCGGTGGATGCCGCCGATCACGTCGGGACGGGTGATGGAGAGGACGTCGTGGTTGCCCTTGAGGTCCCGCGCCGAGCCGGCGAAGCGCTCGCCGCGGTAGTCGCCCTCGGCCAGCCGGTGGCCCTGGACCATGGTCCCCATCGCGCCGTCCAGGATGACGATGCGCTGGACGAGCAGCGCCTCCAGGGCGGGAAAGCCGGCCGTGGAGGGCAGGTGGCCGGCGCGGCTCACCGGGCGACCCCGCTCACGGGCCGCAGCCCGAGTGCGCAGCAGATGGCGAAGGTGAGCTCCGCCCGGTTCAGCGTGTAGAAGTGGAACTCGGTCAGGCCATGCCGGCGCAGGGTCGCCACCTGCTCGATCGCGAGGCTGGCGCCGAGCATCCGCTGGGTCTCGGGATCGTCATCCAGCCCGGCGAAGCGCTCGTGCAGCCAGTCGGGCACGCGGGCGCCGGCCCGGGCAGCGAAATTCTGCATCTGCCTGAACTTCGCGATGGGCAGGATCCCGGGCACGATCGGCCCCGTGATGCCCCGGGCGACGCACCGGTCGCGGAAACGCAGGAAGTTGTCGGTGTCGTAGAAGAACTGGGTGATGGCGCGGCTGGCGCCCGAGTCGAACTTGCGTTTCAGGTTGTCGAGGTCCGCCTCGGGGCTGGCCGCCTCCGGGTGCACCTCGGGATAGGCGGCCACGGAGAGGTCGAAATCCGCGACCTCCTTCAGGCCGCGCACGAGGTCCGCGGCGTACGCGTAACCGCCCGGGTGCGGCACGTAGGTGGTGGCGCCCTGGGGCGGGTCACCCCGGAGGGCGACGATGTGGCGGATGCCCTCGTCCCGGTAGGTGCGGGCAATCGCCCGGATCTCGTCCCGGTCCGCGCCGACGCAGGTGAGGTGGGGCGCGCTCACCAGCCCCGTCTCCGCGGCGATGCGCGACACGATGCGGTGGGTACGGTCACGGGTCGAGCCGTCCGCGCCATAGGTGACCGACACGAAGCGGGGCCGCAGTGGCGCGAGCTTCTCGATGGCCTGCCAGAGCGTGGCCTCCATCTCGGCGGACTTCGGCGGGAAGAACTCGAAGGACACCTCGACGGGCGGCTTCGCGGGCTTCGGGGTCGGTTCAGTCATGGGTTCCGGTCCTCGCCGGTGGGCCCGGCATCGGGGTAGCCAGCAACAGCGCCCGGTCCGGGGCGCGACCCGGCGCCCACTGGCGCCGGGCGATGGCGAAGCCGGCAGACGCCAGGATCGCAGTGAGTTCGCCGTCAGTCGGCAGGATGCGGTCGACCAGCAGCAGGCGCCCGCCCGGGCGCAGCAGGTGGGCAGCAGTGCTCACTACCGCGCGGGCCGGCGCACCCCGGTCGGCGCCCAGCACGTCCTGCAGCACCACCAGGTCGAACGACGCGGGGGCAAAGGGCAGCTGTCCCGGACCGGCATCCCGCAGGGACCAGCCGCTCACCCCGAGCTGGCGGAGGCGGGCCCGGGCCAGCTGGCGCCGGTGGGCAGAGGGTTCGGTGCCGACGACCAGGCGGAACCAGGGCAGCAGCAGCCGGACCAGGTCCCCGGAGCCGCAGCCGATCACGAGGGCGGCAGTGCCGGCGACTGTGCCGGCAGGGGCCAGCACGGCCTCCAGCAGCTCCCCGAGGGTGTGGTCCGGGTCCGCGCCGTGGGCCTGGCCGCCACTCCGCAGGGCCCGGCGCAGTGCCTCCCGCTCGCGCTGGCGCGCACCACGCACCAGCCGCTCCCGGTCCCTGAGCACCGTGGGATCGTGACTCGCTGCCACCGCGGCCACGGAGCGGGCCACCCCGGCCTCGAGGCCGCCGGCAGACCAGCGGTAGAAGACCGAGCGGCCCTCCCGGAAGCAGTCCAGCAGGTCCGCCTCGGCCAGGAGCCGCAGGTGGCGGGACACCCGGGGCTGGCTCTGTCCGAGCATGGCCACCAGGTCGCCGACCGGCAGCTCGCCGCCGAGCAGCGCCGTGAGGAGCCGCAGCCGGGTGGGCTCCGCGGCGGCGTCGAGCTGGCGGACCATCTGTTCGAGCGTCATCCGATGAAATATAAAGAGATCGTTATATATCTTTCAAGTGCGGATATCACAGGTGCGCGACCGGGCGCGCCGGACCGGCCGGCGCGGCAAAAAGGCGGCGATCATCGCCGAATCAGCCGGGATCAGGCGGCAGGTTGACGGCTTCCCGGGCGGTGCCGATCCAGCTCCGCACCAGGGAGTAGGCCACGGCCAGCAGGGTCGGGCCGATGAAGAGCCCGATGATGCCCCAGGCCAGCAACCCGCCCAGCACGCCCATCAGGATCAGGGCGAAGGGCAGCTTGGCGCCCCGGCTGATCAGCCAGGGGCGCAGGAAGTTGTCCACCGTGTTGATGAAGGCGAGGCCCCAGATGACCAGGAACAGCGCCGAACCCGTTTCCCCGGTGTAGTAGAGCCAGCCCGCGGAGGGCAGCCAGATGAGGAAGGTCGGCAGCTGGACGAGGGCCAGCATGAAGGTGGCGAAGCCGAGCAGCGCCACGCCCGGCATGTCCGCAATGAAGAAGCCCAGGGTGGCGATCAGCGACTGGACGGCGGCGGTGCCCACGAGCCCGATGGAGACGCTGCGCACCGTGCCCACGACCAGCGGGATGATGCGGCCCTGCTCCCCGATGTTGAGCCGCGCCACCAGCCGTTCGGCAAGGTCCGCCGACCGGTCGGCCGTGACCAGGAAGACGCCCGCAATGAGGATTGCGAACAGGAACTCGAGCAGGGCGAGGGCCAGGTTGGCGCCCGGGGCCAGGGCCCAGACGCCCGCCTCTTCCGCCGCGGGCAGCGCCTTGCCCACCAGCCCGGACATGTCGGAAACCGCGTCTAGCCAGGCATCGCGGATCAGGCCGCCCACGAGGGGCAGGTCCGCCACCCAGTCCGGCGGGACGGGCGCGATGGACACGGCGAGATCCTTCAGCATGGTCGCGACCTGGGGCACCGCCTGGCCCAGGGTCGCGGTGAGCACCGCGAAGGGCAGCACCAGCACGAGGAAGAGCGCGAGGCTGCACAGCCCCGCCGCGAGCACCGGCCGGCTGCCGAGCCGGCCGGACAGCCAGACGAAGGCCGGCCAGACCGTGATGGCGATGATGGCGGCCCAGGTGAGGGCCCCGAGAAATGGCAGGATGATCTGCAGGCAGGCGATGGTGAGCAGCGCCAGGGCCACGAGGCGGGCGATGCGTTCGGTGGTCCAGGTCTGGGATTCGGGCATGGGCCGCTAGCCTACCGTAGGAGCGGCTTCAGCCGCGACGGGGCCTGGCCTCGGTCGCGAGTACGCTCATGGCGGCCAGGCCCCGTCGCGGCTGAAGCCGCTCCTACGGCGCCGGCATCGTCTCCCGCTTCAGGATGTTGATGATCGCCGCCCGCTCCTCCGGCGTCTTCACCGGCCCGCTGGAGATGATCATCTTCGTTCCGGGCAGGAACTCGTCCGGGTTCGCCAGGAAACGGTCCAGGCTCTCGTCGTCCCAGACGAGGCCATTGCGCCCGGCCTCGGCCATGACCGTGGAATAGTGGAAATTCGGCACGGTACCGGCCCGCTGCCCGAAGATCGCGTAGAGGTTTGGCCCGACCAGGTGCTTGCCGCCCTTCTCGACCGTGTGGCAGAAGCGGCACCACTTGTAGGTCTCGTTCCTCACCTGGGCCTCGTAGGGCGTTTCCGGCGCCACGGTGACCGTCGTGACGGGCGCGTCGTGGGAGGTCACCTCCGGCGCCGCCTCGACCACCTCGCCCACCGGCCAGGGCGTCACGCGAAACATCTGGTACGGCCCGAGCGCACCGAGCACCACCAGGCCCGCAACGACCAGCACCGTGGCAGCCCGCGCCAGCAGTCCGGGGGCGCCGCCCGCGTGGACGGCCCCGCGCCGGCTCCGCAGCCAGGCGCCGAGGACCCAGACGAGCCCCGTGACGACCAGCAGGATGGTCACCGCCCGCGCGCCGGGCTCCGGGGCCTTGAAGGTGGAGAAGGCGTACACCGTGATGACCAGGGTCGCGTAGACCTGGGCGCCGAATCCGGGCGGGAACGCCGCCAGCAGGCCCACGCCCCGGCGCAGCCACAGCCAGAC
Organism: uncultured Gammaproteobacteria bacterium; assembly: GCA_937958785.1. GTDB lineage: Bacteria > Pseudomonadota > Gammaproteobacteria > Steroidobacterales > SHZI01. The sequence continues at coordinate 30,888 of CALGMY010000135.1, forward strand.
GCCCGTGAAGACGGTGGCGAGGGTCAACAGGGTGAAGGAAAACCCGAGGGCGGAATGGAAGTAGCCGAAGAACATCCAGCCCAGGTGGTCCTCGGCGATGAGGGGCGGCAGCGTGACGAAGGGCCCGAGCCGCACGGTGAGCCCCTCGGTCCAGGCCTGGGTAATGCCGAACACCGGCATGACGGCCAGCACCAGGTAGCTGGCGAGGGCGAGACCCGAGGTCCAGGCGTGGGCGCTGCCGGTCAGCCGCGGATGACGCGGGGCCGGCCGGTCCCGGAACCAGCACCAGAGGCGCCAGAGCAGCAGCACGAACAGCACGAGGCCGACCAGGTAGTGCCAGCTGCGCAGCTCCTCCCGCAGCAGCGAGGTCTTCTCGGTGCGGGGCATGCGCACGCCGACGGCGGCCTGCACGGAGTAGAGGATGGCGATCAGCCAGCCGAGCGTCTTTGCCATGTCGATTCGCCTCCGTAGGAGCGCCTTCAGGCGCGAACCTACATTTCGCGGCTGAAGCCGCTCCTACAGTTTTCGCTTGAGCAGTTCGTTGACCTGGCCGGGATTGGCCTTGCCCCCACTCGCCTTCATGACCTGGCCGACGAGGAAGCCGAGCACCTTGGTCTGGCCCGCCCGGTACTGCTCCACCTGGGCGGCGTTGCCGGCGAGCACCTGGTCCACGATCGCCTCGAGGGCGCCCGAGTCGCTGATCTGGGCGAGGCCCCGCTCCCTGACCAGCCGGGCCAGGTCCGGGGCCTCCGGCGCAAAGGCGAACTCCTCCACCAGCTCCTTGGCACTGCTCCGGGCGAGGGTGCCGTCCGCCGCCAGGCGCAGGATGGCGGCGATGGCCGGCACGTTCACCGCCGCGGGCGGCCGGTCGGGCCCGAACAGTCCGAAGAGCTGGGTCTGCAGCGTGTTGGCGGCAACGACCGGCTGGCCGGACGCCCGGGCCAGGGCATCGAACAGGTCGGCCACGTCCGGGTCGGCGGCCAGCACCTCGGCAGCGTCCGGCTTCAGGCCGAGCTCCCGGGTCCAGCGCTCCCGCCGGGCGTCGGGGAGTTCGGGGAGGGAGGCGCGGACCCCGGCCACGAAGGCCTCGTCGAGCACCACCGGCAGCAGGTCGGGGTCGGGGAAGTAGCGGTAGTCGTTGGCCTCTTCCTTGCTGCGCATGGGCCGGGTCTCGTCCCGGTCCGGATCGTAGAGGCGGGTTTCCTGGACCACGGTGCCGCCGCCCTCCAGGACCTCGATCTGGCGCTCGACCTCGAAGAGGATTGCCCGCTCGAGGAAGCGGAAGG
>CALGMY010000136.1 GCA_937958785.1 uncultured Gammaproteobacteria bacterium
GCCGAGCCGCTCGGACACCATGCGGGCCCGGTCCCGGGAGCGCTCGATGAGCTTCACCTGGTTGGTCTGCTCCAGGGACTGTGCCACCCGGAAGCCGATGTTGCCGCCGCCGGCGATGAAGATGCGCCGGACCGGGTCCTCCAGCTTGCGCATTTCCCGCATGACCGTGCGAATGTCGTCCCGGGCGGCCACGAAGAACACCTCGTCGTTCTCGAGCAACCGGGTCTTTCCCTCCGGCACGATCTCCTGCCCGTCCCGGTAGATGGCGGAAATCCGCGTCTCGATCCCGGGGATGTGGTCGCGCAGGGTCCGGATCTCCTGGCCCACCAGCGGACCGTCCCGGTGGGCACGGACGCCCACGAGCCGGACCTTGCCGTCGGCGAAGTCCAGCACCTGGAAAGCGCCCGGATAGCGGATGAGCTGCTCGATGTAGCGGGTGACCAGCTGTTCCGGGCTGATGCAGAGGTCCACGGGGACCCGGTCCGCCCCGAAGAGCCCCGGCGTGTTCATGTATTCCGCGGAGCGGACCCGGGCGATCTTGGTCTGGGTGCCGAACAGGGTGTAGGCCACCTGGCAGGCGATCATGTTCACCTCGTCGCTGCTGGTGAGCGCGACGACCATGTCCGCGTCGGCGCCCCCCGCCCGCTCGAGGGCGCCGGGGGATGCGGCGTGTCCCTGCACCGTGCGGACGTCGAGCCGGTCCTGCAGGTCGCGCAGCACGGCCGGGTTCGAGTCGATGATGGTGACCTCGTTCGACTCCTCCCGGGCCAGGTGGTACGCGGCCGTGGAGCCGACCTGGCCGGCGCCGAGAATCAGGATCTTCATCGACCTACATCACTTCCAGGTTCGCGTAGGACATTACCAGCCACTTGGCACCGGAGTCCTCGAAATTGACCTGCACCCGGGCGTGCGCGCCCGCGCCCTCGTAGCTCAGCACGATGCCCTCACCGAATTTGCCGTGCCTGACCCGCTGGCCCAGCCTCAGGCCCCCGAAGCCGGCGTCCTCCGCGGGGATGCCGCCGCGCCGGTAGACCGGTTGGGACACGTTGACCCGCGGCCGCACTTCCTCGACCAGGCCGGCCGGGACCTCGCTGATGAAGCGGGAGGCCTGGCCGAAGCTGTCGGTGCCGTGCAGCCGGCGTTGCTCCGCATGGGACAGGTAGAGATCGCTCATGGCCCGGGTGATGCCCACGTAGCAGAGACGCCGCTCCTCCTCGAGGCCGTCCGCATCGTTCAGGGAACGGCGGTGGGGGAACAGCCCGTCCTCCAGGCCCGTGAGGAAGACAACCGGAAACTCGAGGCCCTTGGCCGAGTGCAGCGTCATGAGCTGCACGCAGTCGTCCCAGGCATCGCCCTGGGCATCGCCGGCCTCGAGGGCGGCATGGGCCAGGAAGGCCACCAGCGGGGGCATGGACTCCTCGGTGTCCTCCGGGTCGAAGCTGCGGGCCGCGCTGACCAGCTCGTCCAGGTTCTCGAGCCGGGCCTCGGCCCGGTCCCGGGGCTCCTTGCGATAGTGCTCGATGAGCCCGCTGCGCTGGATGACGTGATCGACCTGTTCGTGCAGGGCCAGCCCGGCCGTATCCCGGGTCAGGGTCGCAATGAGGTGGAGGAATACCTGCACGGCCTTCGCGCCCCGGCCGGCCACGTCGCTGGCGGCGACCACCTGGGCAGCGCGCCAGAGCGAGAGGCCGTTGGCCTTCGCGTACTCCCGGATCGCATCCACCGACCGGGCGCCGATGCCCCGCGTCGGGACGTTCACGACCCGCTCGAAGGACGGGTCGTCGTCCGGATTGGCGAGCAGGCGCAGGTAAGCCAGCGCGTCCTTGATCTCGGCCCGCTCGAAGAACCGCTGTCCGCCGTACACCCGGTAGGGCAGTCCGGCGCGGAGCAGGACTTCCTCGAACACCCGGGACTGGGCATTGGACCGGTAGAGCACCGCGACCTCGTTGCGGGAGTTGCCCTGGCGCACCCAGTCCTGGATCCGCCCCACGACGAACTCGGCCTCGTCCCGCTCGTTGTAGGCCCGGTAGAGACGGATGGGCGCGCCCTCGCTGCCCGCCGTCCACAGCTCCTTGCCGAGCCGCCCGGTGTTGTGGCCGATGATGGCGTTGGCGGCATTGAGGATGGTCTTGGTGGACCGGTAGTTCTGCTCGAGCTTCACCAGCCGGGCGCCGGGGAAGTCACGCTGGAAGCGGCGCAGGTGCTCCTGCCGGGCACCGCGCCACCGGTAGATGGACTGGTCGTCGTCCCCCACCACGAAGGGCACGCCGGTGTCCCCCGCGAGCAGCTTCAGCCAGGCGTACTGGATGGCGTTGGTGTCCTGGAACTCGTCCACCAGGATGTGGCGGAACCGGCGCCGGTACTGGGCGAGCACGTCGGGATTCTTCTTCCAGAGCTCGAAGGCCCGGAGCAGCAGCTCGGCGAAGTCCACGAGCCCCGCCTTGTCGCAGTTTTCCTGGTACAGGGCGTACAGGCGGATCAGCTGCCGCCGGGTCTCGTCGCCGTCGTCCCGGAGGTCCGCGGCACGCTGGCCTTCGTCCTTGTGGTGGTTGATGAACCACTGGACTTCCCTGGGTACCCAGGTGTTCTCGTCCAGGTCCAGGTTCTTCAGCAGGCGCCGGATGAGCCGCTGCTGGTCCTCCGCATCCAGGATCTGGAAGCCTTCCGGCAGGCCTGCCTCCTGGGCGTGGCGGCGGAGCAGCCGGTGGGCAAGGCCATGGAAGGTGCCGATCCAGAGGTGGTTCACCGGCATGTCCAGGAGTTCCTGGACCCGGCCGCGCATCTCGGCCGCCGCCTTGTTGGTGAAGGTGACCGCGAGGATGCCGAGGGGCGAGACATTCTCGACCTGGATCAGCCAGGCGATGCGGTGGACCAGCACGCGGGTCTTGCCGCTGCCGGCGCCCGCCACCACCAGCATGGGTTCCTGCGGGGCGGAGACCGCCTCCCGCTGGGCGTCGTTCAGCGGGTCGAGGATTGGCGTGACGTCCATGTCGGCCGACGAGTCTAGCAGCTTAGTCCGCTGCACAGACCCAGAGCTCGACAGGCCGGTCGCCGTCGGCCAGGGCCGGGCTCGCGCTGCAGCCGGCGAGTGCGCGGGGCGGCATGACCGGCGCCGGCGTGTCCGGGCAGGGCAGGGGCTCGTAGAGGTCCCGCTCCGCGAGGAAGGCGGGCGGCAGCGCGTCCGGATCCTGCTGGCCGCTGGCCGTTGCGCGCAGGTCTGCGAGGATGGCGAGTGACCGCCCACAGACGGCCGCCACGATGTCCTTGTCCGGGTTGCGGCCGAGGTCCGCGGTGAGGGCGAGGGCCGACGGCGTGGCCACTGCCGGGCCATGCTGGCGGATCGCAGCCAGGGTCCAGGCCATGGCGTCCAGCCGGAGGTTGCGCAGCGGGTCACCGCCCCGCAGGGCGAGCAGCCGCCGGGCGAACGTCGGGTCGTTGCCGGGGCCCCCGGGCTGCTGGTCGCCGATGCCGGCGAGTACCGTCGCGACCTCGAACATGGCCGCGGCGGACCCGCGCGATGCCGCCTTGCCGTAGTACTCCACGGCGGTCACCGGATCGGCGGGCAGGCTGCCCGCCGCGTAGGCCTGGATCGCCCCGAGGTCCCCGCTGTCGGCGAGGGCGAGCTGGGTGGGCCGGTCCATGACGGCGTAGACCTGTTCGGGCGCCGCTTCCGCCGGCACGCCGGCGAGCGGATCCGCGCCGAGGTAGCCGCGCCCGACCCGCCATTCCCGGTAGGCCGCCAGGGCCCGGGCGCCGTCCAGGCCACGGGCGTCCAGGGCGCGGACGAATTCCTCGCTGGTGGTGATCCGCACGGGGGCGCCAGGCGGCGCAGGGGGCGTTGCCCGCGCGGGGCCGGTCGGAAGCCCCGGGGGCTCCGGCAGGCGGGTTGCCGATGGCGGCGGCGCGAGTGCCGCCGGGGACGGTGGCGCCGGCGGTTCGCGATCGCCGCCGGTGCCCAGCCACCAGGCGAGTGCGCCGAGGGCAAACAGCCCCACGGCCACCGCCAGTGCGCTGCGCGACATGGGTCAGCGTCCCGGCGCGGGCCGCAGCGCCGACTGGAAGGAGGTGTGGTGCAGCAGGTTGATCATCGCCAGCAGCAGCAGCGCCGCCCCGCCGTTGTGGGCCGTGGCGAGCGGCAGCGGCAGGCCGAACCAGACGATGCCGACGCCAATGGCCACCTGCACCAGCACGGCCGCCAGCACGAGCGTGCTGGCGGTGTGGACCGCCGGCACCCGGGCGCGGCGTCGGGCCCAGAGGGCCACGGCCACCAGGACGGCCAGTGTCACCAGGGCACCCAGGCGGTGCGTGAAGTGAATGGCCACCCGGGAGGGCGCATCCAGTACGCCGAACTCGTAGTTCACGCCGAGCCCCCGCCAGAGCACGAAGCCCTCGCCAAAGTCGGCTTCCTCGGGCCACCACTGGCCCTGGCAGGTGGGCACGTCCGGACAGGCGAGCGCCGCGTAGTTGGAGCTGGTCCAGCCGCCGAGCGCGATCTGCGCCACGAGCACCAGCAGGCCCGCCACCACCGGCCCGGCCGCCGCCCGCGGTTGGCGGTCCGCGTTGCGGCGCCGGTCCTCGAGCAGCAGCCACACCAGCAGCGCGAGGGTGGTCAGTCCGCCGAGCAGGTGACCCATGACGATGAGCGGCTTCAGCAGCAGGGTGACGGTCCACATGCCCAGCAGGCCCTGGAAGATCACGACGCCGAGCAGGATGAAGGGCGTCGCCACCGGTTGTCGCGGCGAGCGCCGGTTCAGCCAGGCGAAGAGGGCCGCGAACACGATCGAGAGTCCCAGCGTCGAGGCGGCGTACCGGTGGATCATCTCCCGCCAGGCCTTGCCGGCCTCCAGCTCCCGTTCGGGAAACGCCGACTGGGCGGCTGCCCGGGCGTCCTCGTTGCCGGGCAGGACCAGGTGGCCGTAGCAGCCCGGCCAGTCGGGGCACCCGAGGCCGGCGTCCGACAGGCGCACATAGGCGCCGAGCACGACCACGACGAGGCAGAGCAGGGTGCCCACGCCCAGGCAACGGCGATACCAGCTGGCGTAGTTCATCCGATCTGCGATGCCTTGAGCAGCAGCTCCAGGTCCTCGTGCATGTCCTTCATGGTGCTGCCCGCCGGGAAGCGCAGGACCAGGTTGCCGAGCGGGTCGGCAATGAACACGTCACCTTCGGCGAATTCGCCGAGGGCGGCGAGCACGGTGTCCCGGGAAGCCAGGCCGTCACCGAGGACCAGCAGGCCCGGGTGGTCGGCCGCGATGAACCCGGAATTGGGCGCACCGCCGGTGGAGACGAAGAGTCGCTGCACGCGGTCCGCCTCCTTGCCCAGGGCCCGGCGCACCTGGCGGGTGTGATACAGGGTCTGCCGGCAGGCTTCGCCGCAGTCGCCGCGGCCCACGTAGATCAGCGACCACTTGCCACCGAAATCGGCGGTGGCGCCATCCGGCAGCGGGATGCCACCGGTGGGCAGCGCACGGCTGTCCTCGAGCAGGATGCCGTGGGCCACGGAGCCGGAGGGGCGCCACTCATCGCCCCCCACGTAGTACAGCAGGATGGCCGCCGCGAGGGGGCCGAAGAACAGCAGCGCCAGCAGCACGGGGATGAGCCGGGAAGTGCGCGGCCGGGGGGCCGGCGGGGCAGGTTCTGTCACGGGGACGGCTTCCGGTTCCTGAACACGAGGACGGCATGGATCACCACCACGGTGACCGCCAGTCCGAACCATTGTACGGCGTAGGCCACGTGCTGATCCGGCCCCATCCCCCCCC
>CALGMY010000137.1 GCA_937958785.1 uncultured Gammaproteobacteria bacterium
CCTGCAGGCGGCGGCCCTGCTGAGTCCCGTGGCCGCCCCTGCCCTCGACACCGCGAGGCCGGATGTCCGGGCCTTCATGGACGACCTCGTCAGCAAGGACGGGTTCGAGCAGGCTTACGTCAGGGGCGTGTTCGGGGGTGTCGAGTCGAAGCAGGGCATCCTGGATGCCATGAGCCGCCCGGCCGAGAAGGTGAAGCCCTGGTTCGAGTACCGGGCAATCTTCCTGACGCCGCGGCGCATCAGCGCCGGGGTCGACTTCTACCGGGCCCACGAGGCGCGCCTGCGGGAAATCAGTGCCAGCACGGGGATTCCTGCCGAGATCATCACCGCGATCCTCGGCGTCGAGACCTTCTATGGCACGCGCACGGGCAGCTTCCGGGCCGTGGACGCCCTGTCCACCCTCGCCTTCGACTACCCGCCCCGCAGCGACTTCTTCCGCAGCGAGTTGCGGCACCTGTTCCTGCTGGCCCGGGAAGAGCAGCTCGACATCGGCACCCTCACCGGCTCCTACGCGGGCGCCATGGGGCCGCCCCAGTTCATCCCCAGCAGCTACCGGGCCTACGCGGTGGACGGCAGCGGCGACGGCCGGCGCGACCTCCTGAAGAACTGGGACGACATCGTCGCGAGCATCGCCAACTACTTCGCACGCCACAACTGGCAGCCGGGCCAGCCCGTCGCCACCCGGGCGGAGTTCGCCCGGGATGCCATCCGGCCCACGGGCCCGACCGAACTCGTGATGAAGGACACCGTAGGCTCGCTCGCCCGCCAGGGCGTGCAGTTCACGACCGACCTGCCGGCCACGGCGCCCGCCCTGCTCGTGACCCTGAAGGGCGAGGATGGCGACGAGTACTGGGTCGGCTTCCAGAACTACTACACGATCACCCGCTACAACCGCAGCACCATGTACGCCCTCGCCGTGTTCGAGCTGAGCGAGGCGATCGCCGCCGGCATCCGCACCCCTATGGCGGGTGCGGCCAGTGAGTAGGGCCGGATGACGACTTCGGCCAGGACCCTCGCGGGGTTCCTTGCAACCGTACTGCTGCTCGCTGGCTGCATGCCCACCCGCTGGCCCGAGCAGCCGGCGCCCGCGCCGGAGTCCCCCGTGCCCCGGGCGGAGAAGCTCCCCCCTCCGGTGAAGCCGGCGCCAGCGCCCGCCCCGGTCCCGCCGGCCGGAACCGCCATCCCGGACGAGGCCCCCGAACCACTGCCCCGCTCCCGCTCCGGCAACCCCCCGTTCTACGACGTGCTGGGCCAGCGTTACTTCGTGATGGAAGACAGCACGGGCTACCGGGAGCAGGGCGTCGCGTCCTGGTATGGCAAGGATTTCCACGGCAAGCGCACCTCGAGCGGCACCGTCTACGACATGCACGACATGACGGCGGCCCACAAGACGCTGCCCCTGCCGACCCTCGTGCGGGTGACCAATCTCGAGAACGGCCGGAGCGTGCTGGTCACCGTCGACGACCGGGGGCCGTTCGTGAAGAACCGCCTCATCGACCTCTCCTTCGCGGCTGCCACCGAACTCGACATCGTGCGGTCCGGCACGGGCCGGGTGGAAGTGGAGGCCGTCCCGACCCGGCGGGCGGCAACGACGGCGGGCACCAGCCCCGCGCCTGCCTCGCCCGTCCTGTCCTACATGCAGGTCGGCGCCTTCAGCGACCAGGCCAATGCGGCGCGGCTGCGCGACGACCTGGCCACCAGCGGTGTCAGGAACGTCGTCATCCGCTACGATGACGACGTCCGCCCGGCGTTGTACCGGGTGCGCATCGGGCCCATCCAGGGGGCGGCGGAGTACGACGCGCTGGCGTCGCGCCTGGCGGCCCTCCGCATCGCGAATCCCCAGCTGGTCACCGAGTCCGATTGAAGGCCGCCGGCCGGCGGCGTCCACGAGAATATTCAGGAGTCCCTGCGAATGTTGCGACGATTGCCCGGTGCACGGCTGGCCGCCCTGCCAGCCCTGCTGCTGACCCTGCTGTCGATCCCTGTCCTGGCCGCTGAAGCCGCCGATCCGAATGCCGTGCCCCCACCGCCGGCCATCGCGGCCCGGGCCTACCTCCTCGTGGATCACAACAGCGGCCGGACCCTGGCGGCACTCAACGAGACGGAGCGGCTCGACCCCGCCAGCATCACCAAGCTCATGACCGCCTATGCGATCTTCCGCAGCATCCGCGACAAGCGGATCGGGCTCGAGGACCCCGTGCTGATCAGCGAGGCGGCCTGGCGCACCGGGGGCTCCCGCTCCTTCGTCGACCTGGGGGACCGGGTGCCGCTCTCCGTGCTGCTGCAGGGCATGATCATCCAGTCGGGCAACGATGCCAGCGTTGCGCTGGCGGAGCACGTCTCGGGCACGGAGCCCGCCTTCGCCGACCTCATGAACCAGTACGCGCGTGAACTCGGCATGCGTGACACCAGCTACCGCAACAGCACGGGGCTGCCCGACCCGGAGCACTACACCACCGCGGCGGACATCCTCAAGCTGGCCAATGCCATCATCCGGGAGTTCCCCGAGTACTACCGCTGGTACTCCCAGAAGGAGTTCACCTGGAACGGCATCACCCAGAGCAACCGCAACGGCCTGCTCTGGCGCGACTCCACCGTGGACGGCATGAAGACGGGGTTCACCGAGGCCGCCGGCTACTGCCTCGTGTCCTCCGCGGCCCGGGACGGCATGCGGCTGGTCGCCGTGGTGCTCGGCACGGACAGCCCGACCGCGCGGGAGCGGGAGTCCCAGGCCCTGCTGAACTACGGCTACCGCTTCTTCGAGACGAAGAAGATCCTGACGGCCGGCCAGCGGCTCGCCGAGGCGCGGGTCTGGAAGGCGGAGACCGAACTCGTGGACGTGGGCGTCCGGCGCGACGTGTGGGTGACCGTCCCGCGCGGCAAGGCCGACCAGCTGGAACCGGCCGTGACCCTGCCGGCCCAGCTCATGGCGCCGCTGGATCCCGGGAAGGAACTCGGCAAGGTCCGGGTGGCGCTCGCGGGCGCCACGGTGGCCGAGGTCCCGCTGTACCCCCTGAAGCCGGTCGCCACCGGATCGCTGTGGCAGCAGGGGCGCGACACGGTGCTGCTGTGGTTCGAGTGAGCCGGTAGCCATGGCGCCGCCACGGCCGACGGCCTGGTTCAATGGCGGCTTCCTGCCCCTGGCCGAGGTGCGCGTCTCGCCCCTGGACCGGGGCTTTCTCTTCGGCGATGCCGTCTACGAGGTGATCCCGGTGTATGCGGGCCAGCCGTTCCTGCTGGACCCGCACCTGGACCGGCTGGAGCGCAGCCTGGCCGGCCTGCGCATCCGCAATCCCTACGACCGGGCCACCTGGGTCGCGCTCGTGGCCGGGCTGGTGGAACGCAACGGCGGGGGCGACGCGGCGGTGTACCTGCAGGTCACGCGCGGAGCCGACCAGGGCCGTGACCATGCCTTCCCCGGCCCCGCAGTGGCGCCCACCGTGTTCGGCATGGTGACCCCGATCAGTTCCGCGGCCGGGCAGGACGGCATCCGGGCCATCACGGTCCCGGACATCCGCTGGGGGCGCTGTGACATCAAGTCGACCGCCCTGCTTGCCAACCTGCTCGCCCGCCAGGCCGCCACGGAGGCAGGCGCGGGCGAGGCGCTGCTCCTGCGCGATGGCGAACTCACCGAGGGCAGCGCAAGCTCGGTGATCGTGGTTGAGGGCGGGACGCTGCTCCGGCCGCCGGGCGGTCCCGGGATCCTGCCCGGCACCACCACCGACGCCGTGTTCGCCGCTGCCCAGGCCTGCGGACGCACCTGCCGGGACGAGCAGATCCCGGAGGCGCGGCTGCACGCCGCCGACGAGATCTGGATCGCCGCGGCCACCCGGGGCGTGGTACCGGTGGTGCAGCTGGACGGACACCCGGTCGGCACGGGCCGTCCGGGCCCCGTGTGGGCCGAGGTGGCGGCGGCCTTCGACGCCACCCGTCCCGGGTCCGGGATGCAGGGCGCCGCCCGGTGACGGACGAATCGCCCCTCGAGTTTCCCTGCAGCTTTCCGCTGAAGGTGATGGGCCACAACCGGCCCGCCTTCGAGCAGTACGTGGTGGAGATCGTGCGCACCCATGCGGGCTCCCAGGCCCTCGGCACCGTGACCACCCGCCCCAGCCGCAACGCGCGGTTCCTGGCCGTCACGGTGACCTTCACCGCCACGAGCCGGGCGCAGCTCGATGACATCTACCGCACCCTGAGCGCGAGCGACCAGGTGCTCTTCCTCCTCTGAAGCCATGGGAGGAACCGGGCTCACGCTGCCGCCGGTCCGGGTGCGCCGCATGCCGGGGCTCACCGCCTACGCGACGGCCGTGGCGGACATGCAGGCCTTCACCGCCACCCGGGATGGAACCACGGCGGACGAGCTCTGGCTGCTCGAGCACCCGCCCGTCTACACGCTCGGCCTGAATGCCAGCCCGGATCACCTGCTGGCCACCGGCGGCGTCCCCGTGGTGCAGACGGACCGGGGCGGCCAGGTCACCTACCACGGGCCCGGTCAGCTCATGGCCTACCTGCTCGTGGATCTCGGGCGGGCGGGGCTGGGCATCCGCACGGTCGTGTCGGCGCTCGAGGACGCGGTGATTGCCCTCGCCGCCGCCCACGGCATCGACGCGTCGGCCCGGCGGGAAGCCCCGGGTGTGTATGTGTCGGGCGCGAAGCTGGCCAGCGTCGGCCTGCGGGTCCGGCGGGGCTGCACCTACCACGGCCTCGCCCTGAACGTGACCAACGACCTCGCCCCGTTCGCGGGGATCAACCCCTGCGGCTATCCGGGACTCGACGTGACCTCACTGCAGCGCCTCGGCGGGCCGACGGACCTCAACGCCGTGGCAGCCGGGTTCAGCGCCGCACTGCTGCCCCGCCTCGGCCTGGTCCCGGCGTAGGAGCGCCTTCAGGCGCGATCCCTTCAGGCTCGACCGGCCCTGAGTTCCGCATCCAGCTCCGCGAGCCGCTCCGGCGTGCCGACGTCGGTCCAGCGGCCCGGATGCTCCTCGCCGGTGACCTGGCCCCGGGCCGCGGCGGCGCGAAGCAGCGGGGCGAGCGGAAAACGGCCCGGGCCCGCGCCGTCGAAGAGGGCCGGATGGATGATCGAGATGCCGGCGAAGGTGCGGTGCCCGATGGCGTCCGGACCGGGCAGGCTGGCGGTGATCCGGCCACCGTCGAGCAGGAAATCACCCCGGGGGTGGTGGGGCGGGTTCGGCACCAGCACCAGGTGGGCCAGCACCCCGGCGGGCAGGTCCCGCTCACCGGTGAAGGCGAAGTCACAGGCGATGTCGCCGTTCACGACCCAGAAGGGCCCGGGGCCGAGCAAACCCAGCGCGTGCAGGATGCCGCCCCCGGTCTCCAGGGGCTCGGGGCCCTCCTCGCTGAAGGCGACGGACACGCCGTGGCGGCGGCCATCGCCCAGGTACTCCCGCAGCCTGTCGCCCTGCCAGGACAGGTTCACCACGAGTTCCCGGATCCCGGCCCGGGCCAGCGCCTGGATGTGGTAGTCGATGAGGGGCTGGCCACCTGCCCGCAGGAGCGGCTTCGGGAGGTGCTCGGTGAGGGGCCGCATCCGCTCACCACGGCCGGCCGCCAGGATCAGGGCGCGCATGGTGCGATGGTAACCGGGCCGGACCGCGTCGCGCCAAGGTGGCGCCGTCGGCCGCCGGTATACTTCGCCCGTGCTGGGCTCATCCTTCTTCGTCCCCGGGGTACGGGCCCGGCGCGGCCTGCCGGCAATGCTGGTGCTGGTCGCGTCCGCCGCCCTGGCGGACGACGCGCCTCCCCCCGTCTTCGGCTGCCCGATCACGCCCCGTGCCGACAGCAGCCTGGCCGTTCCCGGCGCCGGTGAAGCGCTGTTCCCGGAACCGGCGGCAGCCAGCGGGGACAACGGTACCGGGCCAATCGACGTGCTGGCCGGCAAGCTCGAGCTCGAGCTCGACGGCGCCGCGGTGTTCGACGACCGCCTGGTGCTGCGCCAGGGTGCCCGCCTGCTCGGCGCGGACTCCGGCCGCTTCGACCAGGCCACCGGGGAACTGGCCGCCGAAGGCAACGTGGAGTACCGGGATCCCGCCACCTGGGTCCGGGGTGATGCCGCGCGCTACAACGGCACGACGGGCCAGTTCAGCATGGAGGGCGCCGAGTACGACCTCTTCAGCGTCCCGGCCCGGGGGACCGCGGACCGGATCCAGGTGGACGAGGCGCGCCTGCTGACGCTGACCGACGTCACCTACACCACCTGCGCGGCCGGGAAGGAGGACTGGCTGCTGCACGCCGGCTCGCTCGAGCTCGACCGGGACACGGGTACCGGCACCGCGCGCCACGCCCGGCTCGAGTTCAAGGGCGTGCCCATCCTCTACTCGCCCTACCTCACCTACCCCATCGACAACCGCCGCAAGTCGGGCCTGCTGCTGCCCGACGTGGGCAACAGCAGCCAGCGGGGCATCGAGTTCGAGCTGCCCTACTACTTCAACCTGGCGCCCAACTACGACGCGACGCTGACCCCGCACTACATGTCCCGTCGCGGGCTGCAGGCCCAGGGCGAGTTCCGCTACCTGAAGGGCGGCACGTCCGGCAGGTTCTACGGCGAATTCCTGCCGGGCGACGACATCACCGGCGAGGACCGTGGCCTGGTCACCTGGTTCAACCAGTCCCGGCTGTCGGCGGGCTGGCGCGCCACCATCGACGCCACGGACGTCAGCGATACCTCCTACTTCGAGGACCTCTACACCGGGCTCACCAGCACCAGCCAGACCCACCTCCGGCGGCGGGTGGACTTCGAGTACGCCGACGATGCCTGGTTCGGCCTGCTCCGGCTCGAGGACTACGAGACACTCGATGAGGCCATCGTCCCGGAGGACGAACCCTACCGGCGGCTGCCGCAGCTGGCCATCAACGCCGCCTGGCCCGATGCGCCGCTCGGGCTCGAACTGGGCTTCGACTCGGAGTTCACCTACTTCGACCGGTCCACCGGCGTCACGGGCCTGCGTTCGCACCTGCTGCCGGAAGCGAGCTTGCCCCTGGCCCTCGGCCCGGTGGTGGTCGAACCCTACGCGGCGTTCGACTACACGACCTACGACCTCGGCGACGTGGCGCCGGGCAGTGACACCTCGCCCGGGCGCTCAGTGCCCATCTACAGCCTCGACATGCGGACCCTGCTCGAGCGGGTGTGGGGCGACGGCGGCAAGTGGCTGCAGACGATCGAGCCCCGGGTGCAGTACGTGCACGTGCCCTTCGAGGACCAGGCCGACCTGCCGGTATTCGACACGATCGAACCTGACTTCAACATGGTCCAGCTCTTCCGCCGCAACCGGTACGTGGGGCTCGACCGGCTCGGCGACACGGACCAGCTGAACCTGGGGATCACCACCCGGCTGATCCGCTCCGGCGACGGCTCACAGTTCCTGTCGGCGACGATCGGCGAGACGCAGTACTTCAGCTCCCGCGAGGTCGTGCTGCCCGGGGAGCTGCCCCAGGACGACGGCCCGTCGGACTACATTGCAGAACTCGGCCTCAACGTGAACGACCGGTGGAACGTCGACCTCGGCTATCAGTGGGACTCGGACGAGCACGAGACGCAGCTGGCGGAGGCCCGCGTGCTGTACCGGGCGGACGAGTTCCGGGTGCTGAACCTGTCCTACCGGTTCCGGCGCGACTCCATCGAGGAGATCGACCTGGCGGGTGCCTGGCCCCTCGGCAACCGCTGGAGCATCGTCGGCCGCTACGATTACTCCATCCAGGACCAGGAACCGCTGGACCGGTTCCTGGGCCTCGAGTACTCGACCTGCTGCTGGGGCGTGCGCGTGGTGGCGCGTCGCAACCTGACCAGCCGCGAGGGGGAATCCGACTCCTCGGTCACGCTGCAGCTGCTACTCAAGGGCTTCGGCAGCTCCGGCAGCCCGGCCGAGCGCCTGCTCGACCGTGGTATTCTGGGCTACGACCGCTTCGACCAGTACTGACCGGGTCCCCCATGCCGCACCGCCTGCTTGCCCTGCTTGCCCTCCTCACGGCCGGCCTGCCGGGACTTGCCCTCGCCCAGACCCGGGAACTCAGCAGTTCGGGCGAGCTGCTCGACGGCATCGCCGCCCTGGTCAACGACGGCGTGGTGCTGAAGAGCGAGCTCCAGGCCGAGACCGACCGCATCGTCGCCCGCCTGCAGCAGCAGGGTACCCAGCTGCCACCCACCCAGGTCCTCCAGCGCCAGGTGCTCGAGCGGCTCGTGGTCGAGCAGCTCCAGCTCCAGCGCGCCGAGAAGCTCGGCATCCAGGTCTCGGACGAGACCCTCAACCAGGCCCTCGCGACCATCGCCCAGCGCAACAACGTGAGCCTGGCCGAACTGCCGGCCGTGCTCGCCCGGGAGGGCGTGGACTACGCCGACTACCGGCGCGAACTGCGCAACCAGGTCACCGTCGAGCAGCTGCGCCAGCGCGACGTGCTGCAGCGGATCAGCGTATCGCCCCGGGAGCTGGACGCCTACCTGGCCCGGCAGGAGGGCAAGGCCAGCCTCCGGCAGGAGTTCCTGCTCTCGCACATCCTCATTGCCGTGCCTGCCAACGCCACCTCCGACCAGATCACGGCGGCCGAGCGCCAGGTCCAGGACCTCTACGCCCGCACCCAGGCCGGCGAGGACTTCGCCAAGCTGGCGGTCGCCTATTCCAATGGCCAGCAGGCCCTGGAGGGCGGCAGCCTGGGCTGGCTGAAGGGCAGCGAGCTGCCGAGCCTGTTCGCCGAGGTCGCGCCGGGACTGTCCAGGGGGCAGGTGTCCCAGCCGGTGCGCAATTCCAGCGGCTTCCATCTCATCCGCCTCGACGACCGGCGGGGTGGCGAGGCCATCATGGAAGACCAGACCCATGCCCGGCACATCCTGCTGACCACCAACGAGGTGCTGGACGACAGCGCGGTGAAGACGCAGCTCGAGGAGATCCGGGCGCGGATCCTCGGAGGGGAGGACTTCGCCGCCGTGGCCAAGGCCGTCTCCGAGGATCCACAGTCGGCCGTGGATGGCGGCGACCTTGGCTGGGCAGGTCCGGGCAACTTCGTGCCGGCCTTCGAGGAGCAGATGAACCGGCTCGCCATCGACGAGATCAGCCCGCCCTTCCGCACCCAGTTCGGCTGGCACATCCTGCAGGTCCTGGAGCGGCGGACGTACGACGCGACCGCCGACAAGCAGCGCCAGGAAGCCATCCTCGCGATCCGCAACAGCAAGCTCGGCGACGAAGTGGACATCTGGACCCGTCGCCTGCGCGACGAGGCCTTCGTGGACTACCGCCTGTAGCCCGCGCCCGCGGGTTGCCCATGACTGCCCCCATCCCGCGCATCGCGATCACCACCGGCGAGCCGGCGGGCGTCGGCCCGGAACTGATCCTGGAGATCGCCCGGCAACCCTGGCCGGCCGAGCTCGTCGTGCTGGGCGACGCGAGGCTGCTGGCGAGCAGGGCACGGGCCATGGGCCGGCAGGTCGGCATCGCGGAGTTCGTGCCGGGTGCCCCCCCCGCGCAGGCCCGCGCCGGCCGGATCGTGGTCGCCGACGTGCCACTGCCGGTGCCCGTCGTCCCGGGCCGGCTCGATCCCCGCAACGGCCCCTGGGTGCTCGACCTGCTCCGGGAGGCGTGCACCGGTTGCCAGCGCGGCTGGTTCGACGCGATGGTCACGGCCCCCGTCCACAAGGGCGCCATCAACGACGCGGGCGTGCCGTTCACCGGCCACACCGAGTTCCTCGCCCGGCTGACGGGCAGTGAGGTGCCGGTAATGCTGCTGGTCGCCGGCAGCCTCCGGGTCGCCCTGGTCACCACGCACCTGCCGCTGAAGGCCGTACCCGCGGCCATCAGCCGGCAGCGGGTGGAGGTCACGGCTCGAATCCTGGCAGATGGCCTGCAGCGCCGCTTCGGCCTGCCGGCACCCCGCATCGTGGTCCTCGGCCTGAATCCCCACGCGGGCGAATCGGGTCACCTCGGCACCGAGGAGCAGGAGCACATCGGGCCTGCCATCGTGGCCCTTAAGGCGGCCGGCCTCGATGTCACCGGCCCCGTGCCCGCCGATACGGCCTTCATCGAGGCCAACCTGGCCGGCGTTGACGCCGTGCTGGCCATGTACCACGACCAGGGCCTGCCGGTGCTGAAGCACCGGGGCTTCGGCCATGCGGTCAACGTCACCCTGGGCCTGCCGATCATCCGCACGTCGGTGGACCACGGGACCGCGCTCGACCTCGCCGGCACCGGCCGCGCGGATGCCGGCAGCCTGCGCGCCGCCGTGGAACTGGCGATCGGGATGGCCGTGAATTCCGCGCGCCCGGGTTCGTGAGGGCCCGCAAGCACTTCGGCCAGCACTTCCTGGCCGACGGCAACGTCATCCGGAAGATCATCGAGGCCATCGCCCCGCGGCCGGGCGAGCACTTCGTGGAAATCGGCCCGGGCCGGGGCGCGATCACGCTGCCGCTGCTGGCCGCGGGCGTCCGGCTCGACGTGGTCGAGATCGACCGGGACCTTGCCGCGGCGCTGCCAGCGACCGTCGGCACGGCTGCCTGTGCCGTGCACACGGCAGATGCCCTGCGCTTCGACTTCCGGCAGCTGGCGGCGCCGGGCGAACGGCTCAGGCTCGCCGGCAACCTGCCCTACAACATCTCCACGCCGCTGCTGTTCCACCTGCTCGGCCAGGGCCCGCTGTTCAGCGACCTGCACGTCATGCTGCAGAAGGAGGTCGGGGAGCGCATGACGGCGACGCCCGGCGGCCGGACCTACGGGCGGCTCACGATCGCGCTGGCCCTGCGGTGCACGGTCGAGCGGCTGTTCCTCATCCAGCCCGGCAGCTTCCGCCCCCCGCCCCGGGTCGACTCCGTGTTCCTGCGCCTGACGCCCCACGGCACGCCCCTGGCCGGGGACCAGGTTCTCGCTGCGGCGGACCGGCTGGCCACCCAGGCCTTCGGCATGCGCCGCAAGCGCCTCGGCAACGGCCTGCGGGGCCTGCTGTCGCCGGACGAGATCCGGTCGGCCGGCATCGACGACGGCGTGCGGCCCGAGCAGCTGGCGCCGGAGAGCTGGCTGGCGCTGGCCCGCGTGAAGCCGTCCCTTGCCAACGGCTTCGGGGCTCTCCCAGAATGAACGTCACGCCATGAAAACCCCGCCCGACAGGAAGAACATCGAGGTCACGGTCGAGACCCTGTACCTGCCGGACCAGTCGGAGCCGGACGGCGAGCGGTATGTCTTCGCCTACACGGTGACCATCCGCAATACCGGCATGCTGCCGGCCCGGCTCGTCAACCGCCACTGGATCATCACCGATGCCAACGGCAAGGTGCAGGAGGTCCAGGGGGAAGGCGTCGTGGGCGAACAGCCCCACATCAAGCCCGGGCAGCAGCACCGCTACTCCAGCGGCGCAGTGCTGGAGACGCCCGTCGGCACCATGGAGGGCAGCTACGGCATGCGGGCCGACGATGGCACCCAGTTCCGCGCGGAGATCCCGCGTTTCCGCCTGGCGGTGCCCGGCGTCCTGCACTGACAGCCCATGGCGATCTACGCCATCGGTGACGTGCAGGGCTGCTGCGATGAACTCGAGCGGCTGATCGACACCCTGCGCATCGACACGAACCGGGACGAACTCTGGTTCGTCGGTGATCTCGTGAACCGGGGCCCCCGCTCCCTTGACACCCTCCGGCTCGTGCGTTCACTCGGCGCCGCGGCCACCGTGGTGCTCGGCAACCACGACCTGCACCTGATCGCCCTCGCCCAGGGCAACCGCCAGCGGGCGGCCGATGGTGAACTTGCCGAGGTCCTCGCCGCGTCGGACGCCGGCGAACTGGTGGCGTGGCTCAGGCAGCAGCCCCTCGCCCACTATCGCCCCGAGCTCAACACACTGATGGTGCATGCCGGGGTGCCGCCCCAGTGGGACCCGCTGCTCACCATCAAGCTGGCCCGGGAGGTGGAGCAGGCCCTGCGGGGCCGGCAGTGCGCGGAGTACCTGCGCGACCTCTACGGGGAACAGCCGGATCGGTGGTCCCCCTCCCTCGCGGGCCAGGACCGCCTGCGCTTCATCACGAACTGCCTCACCCGGATCCGTTACTGCGGGATCGATGGCACGCTGGACCTCAGGGAGCATGGCCCGCCGGGCAGCCAGCCCGGTCACCTGCGCCCCTGGTTCGAGCTTCCCGGGCGGCAGACTGCGATGGTGCGCATCGTGTTCGGCCACTGGGCCTCGCTGGGCCTCGTCCAGCGGGACAACCTGCTCGGCATCGACACGGGATGCGTCTGGGGCCGGCGCCTGACCGCGGTACGGCTGGACGGACCCTCGCGCACCTTCAGCGTACCCTGCACATCACCACCGGCCGGCTAGGCGCGCAAGCGGTGGTCCGCGGCCGTTGGTATTCTGGCCGCATGAAATCCCTCTCCCTCCTGCTGGCTGCGACGCTCGCCCTCCCGGCCTGCGGCCCTGGTGCCCCCCCGCCCCTGCCGGCGCCCGAAGTGACGGTCGCCCGTCCCCTGGTACGTCAGATCACCGACTGGGACGAGTACACCGGGCGGCTGGCCGCCGTGGAGTCCGTCGAGCTCCGGGCCCGGGTCAGTGGCTACCTGCAGTCGGTCCATTTCCAGGACGGCAGCCTCGTGAAGCAGGGCGACCTGCTGTTCGTCATCGACCCACGCCCCTACCAGGCGGCGCTGGACGAGGCCCGGGCGGTGCTCACCCGCGCCCGCGTGCGGCTCGAGCTCGCCGTCAACGACCTCGACCGGGCCCAGCGGCTGTTCGCCGCCCGGGCGATCTCCGAGGAGGAGCTCGACGCCCGCACGAAGGAGAAGCGCGAGGCAGACGCCGCGCTGGAGGCTGCCCAGGCCGCGGAAAAGGCGGCGGCACTCAGCCTGGAGTTCACCCGGATCAAGGCGCCCATCAGCGGCCGGATCGGGCGGCGGCTGGTGACCGTCGGCAACCTGGTCTCGGGCGAGGGTCGTGAATCCACGCTGCTCACCACGCTCGTGTCAGTGGATCCGATCCACGTGTACTTCACCGCGGACGAGCGTTCCTTCCTGCGCTACACGCGACTCGCCGAGCAGGGCATCCGGCCGAGCTCCCGGACCACGGCGAACCCCGTCCGGCTGCAGCTCGCCGACGAGACCGGCTTTCCCCACGTGGGCGTCATGGACTTCGTGGACAACGTGGTGGACCAGGCCACCGGCACGATGCAGGGCCGGGCGGTCTTCCCGAATCCGCGTGGCGATTTGACCCCCGGCCTGTTCGGGCGCGTCCAGCTGCTGGGCGAGGGTCCCTACGAGGCCCTGGTCGTCCCCGACGCGGCGATCGGCACGGACCAGGCCCAGCGGCTGGTGTACGTCGTGGGCGATGATGGCATCGTGAAGCCCCGCCCGGTGACGCTCGGCCGCGCCCTCGGCGCCCTCCGGGTCGTACGGGACGGCCTCTCGCCCGCCGACCGGGTGGTGATCAACGGGATCCTCCGTGTCCGGCCGGGCAGCAAGGTGACACCCGTCGACGGCACGATCCCCGAGCCCGCCGACGGGGCGGCGGCTGCCGTCAGCCGATGAACTTCAGCCATTTCTTCATCGACCGGCCGCGGTTCGCGGCGGTCGTCTCGATCCTCATCACGATCATCGGGGCCATCGCCTACGTCGGCCTGCCGGTCACCCAGTACCCCGACGTGGTGCCACCGACCATCGTCGTCACCGCGAGCTACCCGGGGGCCACGCCGGAGGTCATCGCCGAGACGGTCGCGGCGCCGCTCGAGCAGGAGATCAACGGCGTAGAGAACATGCTCTACCTCACCTCGTCCTCGACCAGCGACGGGGTCATGACGCTCACCATCACCTTCGCCCTGGGAACCAACCTGGACGCTGCCCAGGTGCTGGTGCAGAACCGGGTGGCCATTGCGGAACCGCGGCTGCCGGAGGAAGTCCGTCGCATCGGGGTCGTGACGGTCAAGAGCTCGCCGGACCTCATGATCGTCGTGCACCTCGAGTCGCCCGACGACAGCCTGGACCAGCTCTACATCTCGAACTATGCCTTGCTGCGCATCAAGGACGTCCTCGCCCGCATCGATGGCGTCGGGCAGATCAACGTCGTTGGCGCGCGGGAGTACAGCATGCGGGTCTGGCTCGACCCGGACCGCATGGCAGGCCTCAACATCACGGCAGACGACGTCGTGGCGGCGCTCCGGGGCCAGAACGTGCAGGTGGCGAGCGGTGCCCTCGGCCAGCCGCCGTCCCCCGGCGGCAACCAGTTCCAGCTGACCGTGAGCAGCCAGGGCCGGCTCATGGACGTGGACGAGTTCGGGAAGGTCATCGTCAAGACGGGGGCCGACGGCCGCCTGACACGGGTGGCGGACATCGCACGGGTGGAGCTGGGCGCCCGTGACTACATCACCAACAGTCTCCTGGACGGCCGGCCGGCAGTGGCCCTGGTCATGTTCCAGCGACCCGGCAGCAATGCACTGGAGACGGCGGAGGAAGTGAAGCGGACGATGGCGCGCCTCGCGCCGGATTTCCCGCAGGGGCTCGCCTACCGCATCGTCTACAACCCCACGGAATTCATCGCCCAGTCCGTCGAGGCGGTCTACGTCACGCTGTTCGAGGCCACCGCCCTCGTGATCATCGTGATCCTGCTGTTCCTGCAGAACTGGCGGGCGGCGATCATCCCCGTCATCGCCATCCCGGTGTCTCTGATCGGCACCTTCGGCGTCATGGCAGCGCTCGGGTTCTCCCTGAACAACCTGACGCTGTTCGGCCTGGTGCTCGCCATCGGCATCGTCGTGGACGACGCCATCGTCGTGGTGGAGAACATCGAGCGGAACCTCGAGAAGGGCCTGACCGCCCGGGACGCTTCCCGCCAGACCATGACCGAGGTCGGCACCGCTCTGGTGTCCATTGCACTCGTGCTCGTGGCCGTGTTCCTGCCGACCGCGTTCCTGGGCGGCATCACCGGGCAGTTCTTCCAGCAGTTCGCCGTCACGATCGCGACCGCGACCATCATCTCGGCCCTCAACTCGCTCACCCTGAGCCCGGCGCTCGGCGCCATCCTCCTCCGGCGCCACGATGCGCCCCCGGACCGACTGGACCGGGGCGTCGACTGGCTGCTGGGCGGTGTCTTCCGCGCCTTCAACCGGGGCTTCGAGCGCCTTCGGGATGCCTATGGGCGCTCCGTGTGCCGGATCGTCCGGCGTCCGGGTCTGGCGATCGGCGCCTTCGGCGCCATGCTGGCCCTGACGGTGGCCGGCCTCCTGGTCGCGCCGACCGGCTTCATTCCCCAGCAGGACCAGGGCTACCTGATCACGATCGTGGAATTGCCGAAGGGGTCGTCACTGGAACGGACCACCGCGGTCGTGCAGGAAGCCACCCGCATTGCGCTCGAGACGCCCGGCGTCGAGCGGGTGGTCGCCTTCGCGGGCCTGTCGGTGGTCACCAACTCCAACGCCAGCCACTCCGGCACCGTCTTCGCGGGGCTCAGGGACTTCGCCGACCGGGGCCGCGGCCAGTCGGCGCCGGAAATCGCCGACCGGCTCAATGCCGCGTTCAGCGGGATCCAGGAGGGCAGCCTGTTCGTCGTGGCACCACCGCCCGTGCGCGGCATCGGCAGCGGCGGAGACTTCAAGCTGATGGTGCAGGACCGGAGCGGCCAGGGACTGAAGTCCCTGGAGGCGGCCGCCTGGGAGCTGGTGGGGGCACTGGGCCAGTCACCGGACATCGCACGGCCCTTCAGCACCTTCACGACCACGGCGCCGCGGATCCAGCTGGACATCGACCGCACGAGGGCCGAGATGCTCGACGTGCCGGTCGAGAACATCTTCGCCACGCTGCAGATCTACCTCGGTTCCTCCTACGTGAATGACTTCACACTCTTCGGGCGCAACTACCGGGTGACTGCCCAGGCGGACGCGCCGTTCCGGCTGGCACCAGACGACATCGCCCGCCTCCGCACCCGCAACGCCGACGGCGGTACGGTGCCCCTCGGCTCCGTGGTGGCGCTCCGGGAGACCTCGGGACCCGACCGGGTGGTGCGCCACAACCTCTACCCCACCGCGGAGGTCCAGGTCGGTACGCCGCCGGGCGCCAGCACGGGAGAAACGCTGGCCAGCGCGGCGCGGGTCGCCGAGGCGACCCTGCCGCCCGGTATCGGGTACGAGTGGACGGAGCTCGCCTACCAGCAGACCGAGACCACCAGCCTGGGCCTGCTCATGTTCCCGCTGAGCGTGCTGTTCGTCTTCCTCGTGCTCACCGCCCAGTACGAGAGCTGGACGCTGCCGCTCGCCATCGTGCTGATCGTGCCCCTGTGCCTGCTGTTCGCCATCGCGGCGCTTCTCGCCCGGGGCCTCGACATCAACATCCTCGCGCAGATCGGCTTCGTGGTGCTGATCGGCCTGGCGAGCAAGAACGCCATCCTCATCGTGGAGTTCGCCCGCGAGGAAGAAGCCCGTGGCAAGGACCGCTTCACCGCGGCCACGGATGCCTCCCAGCTCCGCCTCCGGCCGATCCTCATGACCTCCTTCGCGTTCATTGCCGGCGTGGTGCCGCTGATGTTCGCCTCGGGCGCCGGCGCCGAGATGCGCCAGGGCCTCGGCACGGTCGTGTTCGGCGGCATGCTGGGCGTGACCCTGATCGGGCTGTTGCTGACGCCGGTGTTCTATACGGTCATCCGGGGCTGGGTCACGAGGCCCGCGGGGACTCCGCCGTGACCCGGGCATTGCTGCTGGTGGCCCTGGCCGCGGCACTCATGGCCGGCTGCGCGGCGGGTCCGGATTATCGTCGGCCGGAGGCGGTCGCGCCGCCGGCCTTCGTCGCGGCCGACGGCCCGGGACTCGCCAGCGGCGTGCCCGATCCGGCCTGGTGGCAGGGCTTCGATGACCCGGTGCTGGCGGTCCTCGTCGAGCGCGCCGCAGCCGCGAACTACGACGTGCGCATCGCCACCGCGAACCTGCGCGCCTCCCGGGCCCTGCTCCGCGGCGGCCGCCTGGAGTTCCTGCCCATCATCACGGCCCAGGGCAGCGTCACCCGGGAGAAGCAGAGCTCCGCCGTGGGCCTGCCCTTCGTCCTGGAGGACGACTACTACGACGCAGGCTTCGATGCCACCTGGGAGATCGACGTCTTCGGACGGGTCCGCCGCTCCGTCGAGGCACTGGAGGCCGACTACGAGTCGGAACAGGCCCTGTACCGGGAGACGCTCCGCAGCGTCATCGCCGAGGTCGCCCGCACCTACGTCGAGCTGCGGGGCTGGCAGTACCGGCTCGAGGTGGCGCGCCGGAACACCCGTAACCAGGAGGAGACCTACGCCCTGACCCTGGCCCTCCTGGAGGGCGGCCGTGGCACGGACCTCGACATCGCGCGGGCACTGGCCCAGCTCGAGTCGACGCGCGCGAGCATGGGGCCGCTGCAGGCGTCCGAGGGCGAGGCACTCAGCCGGCTCGCGGTCCTTGCCGGCGGCCCGCCCGACGACATCCGGGCGTTGCTCCGGGCCACCACCGCGCTGCCCCGGCCGCCGGAGTTCGTCACGGTGCCGGCTTCGAGCTGGTGCGCGCGCGGGGGGCCTTCCTCCTGCGGCGCCGGCCGGACATCCGCGCGGCCGAGCGGCAGCTGGCAGCCGCCACCGCTCGCACCGGCGTGGCCGTGGCCGACTATTTCCCCCGCGTCACGCTCACCGGTTCCGCCGGCTGGCGCGGGACGTCGCTGTCGGACCTCGGCGACACGGCCGCCGAGCGCTACGTCTTCGGGCCGACGATCAGCTGGGCCGCGCTGGACATGGGCCGGGTGCGCGCCCGGGTGCAGGCCAGCGACGCCCGCACCGAGGCCGCGCTCGCCCGCTGGGAACAGTCCGTGCTGGGCGCCCTGGAGGAAACCGAGGCGGCCCTCAACCGCTATTCACGGGCCCTCGAGTCCGCGGCGCGCCTCGGCATCGCGGCCGACGCCAGCAGCCGCGCAGCCGAACTCGCCCGCCTGCGCTACCGGAACGGGGCGGACAGCTTCCTGACGGTGCTGGATGCGGAGCGTCGGCAGCTGGAGGCCGAGGACCGCCGGGCCACGGCCGAGACCGACGCCTCGCTGGCGGCGGTGGCCGTCTACAAGGCCCTGGGCGGCGGCTGGGAAACCTTCGCGCCCTAGCGGGCGCGCCGCCGGGCCACGGCGACCAGGCCGAGGGCGGAGCCGAACAGCCAGGCGGCGGCCGGGACGGGAACGACGGCCATCGCGGGGGAAACGGTGATGTCCCGGATCTTGTAGGCCTCGCACTCGCTGTTCGAGGTCACATCAGCGTTCTTGCAGCTCCGATTGGTGTAGTCGCCGGACAGCAGCAGTACGTTGCCCGTGCCGGTCAGCGCGTGGGTGATGGGATTGAAGCTCGACGTGGCGAATACCTGGGTCTCGGTGAAGCCCGGCATGTTCCCCAAGGTATCGAAGGTCTGGGTGGCCAAGTTGGCCAGGTTGGCGGTGCTGCCGACCCAGTAGGTGATGTCCCGGTCGTTCGGGTCATCGCCCGAGCTGTTGTAGGGGTCCACCGTGATGCTCTGGAAGTTCACGGTCTGGCTGAAGACGAACACCAGCAGGTCGTCCCGGCTCACGGTGTCCACCTCGTGCTCGGTGTCCGAACATGTGGAGCTGGCGAGGCCCTCGTTCCGGTTGCACACGCCGAGGCCCGTGGACCAGCGGTAGATCTGCGCGGTCTGGAAGAGGTACCAGCCCGAAGCGGCGGGTGACTCGGCGCCCGTCTCGGCCCAGGCGGAGGCCGTGACACTGATGCCGCCATTCGAGAAAGTGAGCGAATTGCCCCAGGTGCCGGAATTCGCCGGGCCGCTCAGGAAACTCAAGGTGACGGCCGCAGCAGGCAGGCTCGCGAAGAGCGCTACGGTGGCAAGACCCAGTGCGGTGAGACGTACTCGTGCATTGAAACGCATGCTGGCAATCCCCTGCGGATGTCTGCGTCCGGCTAAAGCAGCCGCTTGCTTTTGCCAACGCTGCACCATGGCGCAGCGGTCCGCAAGCCGCGCGGACCAGCGGCCTCCGGCCCTGGCGCTGACGGTGAGTGCAACACCTTGACGGGAAAAGATGAACAGCCGGGCCAAGCCGCCGGCGCGGCCAGAGCATTATGTCAAGGCGACGAGTACCGACTGCGCTCACACCGCGACGGCCGCGCGGATGTGCGGGTGCGACTCGTAGCCCACGATGGCGATGTCGTCGTAAGCGTAATCGAAGAGGGAAGGCGGCCGCCGCCTGAGCTCGAGGCGCGGGAGCGGCAGTGGCGTGCGGCCGAGCTGCAGCTCGGCCTGCTCCAGGTGATTGAGGTAGAGGTGGCAGTCGCCACCCGTCCAGACGAAGTCGCCAGGCTCGAGGCCTGCCTGGTGCGCGACGAGATGGGTCAGCAGCGCGTAGGACGCGATGTTGAAGGGCACGCCGAGGAAGATGTCCGCGCTGCGCTGGTACAGCTGGCAGGACAGGCGGCCATCCGCGACCCAGAACTGGAACAGCGCATGGCAGGGTGCCAGCGCCATCTTCGGGATCTCGGCCACGTTCCAGGCGCTGACAATGATGCGGCGGGAGTCCGGGTCGCGACGAATGAGCTCCAGCGCATTCCGGATCTGGTCGATGTGGGTGCCGTCGGGTGCCGGCCAGGAGCGCCACTGGGCGCCGTACACGGGCCCGAGGTCGCCGTTGGCATCCGCCCACTCGTCCCAGATGGTGACGTTGTTCTCGCGCAGGTAGCGGACGTTGGTCTCGCCCTTCAGGAACCAGAGCAGCTCGTGGATGATCGAGCGGAGGTGCAGCTTCTTGGTGGTGACCAGGGGAAAGCCTGCCGAAAGGTCGAAGCGCATCTGGTGACCGAAGACCGACAGCGTTCCCGTGCCGGTGCGGTCGTCCTTGCGGGTGCCATTCGCCCGCACGTGCCGGAGGAGGTCGAGGTACGCCTGCATGCGGCGCCTCAGCCCCGCTGGGCGGCCGGCACGGGCTGGCGCGAGGCCAGCCACCAGAGCCAGAGGCCGGTGACGAGCATGGGCACCGTGAGGACCTGCCCCATGGTCAGCCAGCCGAAGGCCAGGTAGCCGATGTGGGCATCGGGCAGCCGGACGAACTCCACCGCGAAGCGGAAGACGCCATAGCCGATCAGGAACAGCGCCGAGACCGACATCACCGGCCGGGGGCGCGCGGAGTAGGTCCAGAGGACCAGGAACAGCAGGAGGCCCTCGAGCCCGGCCTGGTAGAGCTGGGACGGGTGGCGCGCCTCCCCCTCCACGATGAAGGCCCAGGGCACCGACGCCGGGGCGCCCCAGAGTTCCCCGTTGATGAAGTTGCCGATCCGCCCGGCGCCTAGGCCGATGGGCACCAGGGGCGCGACGAAGTCCGTGAGCTGGAAGAAGCCCCGGCCGATACGCCGGGCATAGAGCGCCATGGCGGCCAGGACGCCGAGGAAGCCGCCGTGGAAGGACATGCCACCTTCCCAGATGCGCAGGATGCTGAGCGGGTTGTCGCGCAGCTGGTCGAAGCCGTAGAACAGCATGTAGCCCAGCCGTCCGCCCAGGATGATGCCGAGGGCGCCGTAGAAAATCAGGTCGTCCACCTGCAGCGGGGTGACGGGTGAGTCCGGGCGCGCGGCGCGCCGCCGGCCCAGGTACCAGGCCGCGGCGAAGCCCACCAGGTAGGTGATGCCGTACCAGCGCACGGCGAGGGGGCCCACCTGGAGGGCAACCGGATCGAACTCGGGATACACGAACATGGGCGGCCTATGGTACTAGACTGCGCCCCGATGCAAGGACCCGGCGAACCACTGCCCGTTGCCGCTGCCCTGCCCGCGCTCCGGGCAGCGCTCGCTGCCGGCCGGCGTGCCGTGCTCGAGGCGCCGCCAGGTGCGGGCAAGAGCACGGTCGTGCCGCTGGCCCTGCTCGAGGAGTCCTGGCTCGCGGGCCGGCGCATCCTGCTGCTGGAACCCCGTCGACTGGCGGCCCGGGCCGTCGCCACGCGCATGGCGGGCCAGCTCGGCGAAGCACCCGGTGGCACGGTGGGCTACCGGATGCGCCTCGACACGCGGGTCGGCCCCCGCACGCGCCTCGAGGTGGTGACCGAGGGCATCCTCACCCGGCAGCTGCAGCGCGATCCGTCCCTCGAGGGCGTCGGCCTCGTCATCTTCGACGAGTTCCACGAGCGCAGCCTGCAGGCGGACACGGGCCTCGCCTTTGCGCTGGACGCCCAGCGCCACCTGACCCCGGAGCTGCGCATCCTGGTGATGTCGGCGACGCTCGACAGCGCCGCGCTCGCCCGGCTGCTCGGGGACGCGCCGGTGGTTTCGGCGCCAGGACTCTCCTTCCCCGTGGAGACCCGCTACGCGGAGCGGGCCTCCACCGAACCGGTCGACCGCCGGGCCGTGGCGGCCGTTCGCCGGGCGCTGCGGGACGAGCCCGGTGACATCCTGGTGTTCCTGCCGGGCGCCGGCGAGATCCGGCGGGCCGAGCGGCTGCTGGCCGAGGGCGGCCTCCCGCCCCAGGTCGAGCTACGGCCGCTCTTCGGCGACCTCGCCCGCGAAGCCCAGGACCTCGCGATCCAGCCGGCACGGCCCGGGTGGCGGAAGGTCGTGCTGGCCACGAACATCGCCGAGACCAGCCTCACCATCGAGGGCATCCGGGTGGTCGTGGACGGCGGCCTCGAGCGCCGGGCGCGCTTCGACCCGCAGAGCGGGCTCGGCCGGCTGGAGACGGGCCGGATCTCCCAGGCCTCGGCGGACCAGCGCCGGGGCCGGGCGGGGCGGCTCGCGCCGGGCGCCTGCTACCGGCTGTGGACCCCGGCGGAACACCGGGCACTGCTCCCCTTCACGCCGCCGGAGATCGAGGTTGCCGATCTCGCGCCCCTCGCACTGGAGCTCGCCTGCTGGGGTGCGCGGGACGCGGACACGCTGGCGTGGCTGACGCCCCCGCCGGCGGGCGCACTGGCCCAGGCCCGCGAACTGCTCACCGCCCTCGGCGCGCTCACCGCCGCGGGCACCATCACCGCCCACGGCAGGGAGCTCGCCGGGCTGCCGGCCCATCCGCGCCTGGCCCACCTGATGCTCTCCGCCCGGGAGGCCGGCACCGGCGGCACCGGGTGCGCGCTGGCAGCAGTGCTCGGCGAGCGGGACCTCCTGCGGGGCCACCCCGGCGACCGGGACCACGACCTGCGGACCCGGCTCGAGCTGCTCGCCCGGGATCCCGCCGTGGCCGGCCGGGACGACGTGGATCGCCAGTCACTCCAGCGTGCGCAGCGCTCCGCCGGGGCCTTTGCCCAGCAGCTCGGCCTGGGCGCCGCCGCGCGCCGCATCGACGTGGCCGACACGGGCTGGCTGCTCGCGCTCGGCTGGCCCGACCGGATCGCCCGCGCCCGGGACGGCGCCTCGGGCCGCTACCTGCTGAGCAGCGGCCGGGGCGCCTTCTTCGCCAACCCCGATGCCCTGGCCCGCGCCGACTTCCTCGTGATTCCCGAACTGGAAGGCAGCGACAAGGAAGCGCGCATCAGGCTCGCGGCCCCGGTAAAGGCCGCGGAGCTCACGGCCCATCTCGGCGCCCTGATCGAGGCCGTGGCCGAGGTCCGGTGGGACAGCCGGGAGCGCGCGGTGATGGCGCGCCGCCAGCGACGCCTCGGCGCCCTGGTGCTGGACGACGAACCGCTGCGCGATGCGGAGCCCCAGGAGGTCACGGCGGCGCTGCTCACCGGCATCCGGGAGCTGGGACTCACCGCATTGCCCTGGACGCCGGAACTCCGCCAGTGGCAGGCCCGGGTGTTGCTGTGCCGGGAAGCGGTGCCGGATGCCGCGGAGCCCTGGCCCGACGTCAGCGACGGGGCGCTGCTCGCCACGCTGGAGGACTGGCTGGCTCCCTGGCTCGCCGGCATCACTCGGGCGGCGCACTTTCCCCGCATCGACCTCGCGGGTGCGCTCCACGCGCACCTCGCCTGGCCTGGGCGCCAGCGCCTCGACGAACTGGCGCCGACCCACTGCCAGGTGCCGAGCGGGTCCCGGGTGCCGATCGATTACCTGGACGGCCCGGTGCCGAGCGTGTCGGTGCGGCTCCAGGAGGTGTTCGGGCTCACCGCGACGCCCCGCGTGGCGGGCGGCCGGCTGCCCCTGCTGATGAAGCTGCTCTCCCCCGCGCGCCGACCCGTGCAGGTCACCCGGGACCTCGCCAGCTTCTGGCAGACGGCGTACCACGAGGTCCGCCGGGAGCTGAAAGGCCGCTACCCGCGCCACTACTGGCCGGACGACCCGCTGCAGGCGGAACCCACGCGGCGCGTCAAGCCACGGGGCTGAGCGCTGGTGTAGAGTCGGGCGACCATGAACCTGCGGGACGAGGTGGAGGCCCTGCTGCCGAACTGGCGGACCTGGTATCCGAGCCTGTTCGACGCGGCCGTGGATCTCGGCATCCTCCGGGCCCGGGTCTGTGACCCCTCGTCCCTGCTGCTGCAGCGCCGTCACGAGGGTATCCGCCAGCAGGCCGAGCAGGCCCACCGCGAGAAGTGGAACGCCGAAGGCGACCCGGAAGACTGACGAGCACCTGTAGGAGCGCCTTCAGGCGCGATCCCGCTTCTCGATCACATATATGAGCATCACCACCCCCTCCGGCCCGAGCTCCTCGCCGGCACAGTGCAGCCCCGCCTTCTCCAGCACCCGCACCGAGGCCCCGTTGTCCGGGTGCACCAGGGCCACGAGCCGCCGCAGGCCGAAGGCCCGCCAGGCGTGGTCCACCAGTGCCGGCACGAGCTCGCTGGCGAGGCCCCGGCCCCACAGGTCGGGCCGCAGCGCATAGATCAGCTCCGGGTCGGCCCGCCGCCGGGCGCTGACGATCCCGCCATAGCCGACGACGCCGGGGCTGGCGGCCAGTTCGAGCGCCCAGGCCCCGCGGCCATGGGACGCGTAGTCCACCAGCGACTCGTCGATCCACTCTGCGCAACGCCGGCGGCTGAGGACCATGCCGTCGCCCACGTAGCGCATGGTTCGCCGGTCACCGCAGATCGCATGCAATGCGTCGACGTCCGCTGTGGTGAATTGACGCACGCGCAGGCAATTCGTGTGCAGGATGACGTTCATGGGTTGAGCCGCCGAAGGCGTGATTGCTAGATTGTGGCGCCCGCCAGAGGAGCCGTCGAATGCCCCGTGATGTCCTGCCCCGCCAGGCTGCCTGGCCCGGCCTGCTGCTGCTCCTCGCCGCGCCGCTCGCGGACGCGGCGGCGCCCGCCATCACCTTCGACGGGACCTACACCGGCGACCTGATCCGGAACCTGGACGGCGGGGTGAAGACCGGCGGCACCTACCTGGACAACCTGGACCTGCAGATCAATGCGGAGCGCGGCAGCATTTTCGGCATTCCCGGGCTGTCGGGCCTCCTCTACGGGCTCTACAACAATGCCAACGAGTTCAGCGGGGAGTACGTGGGTGATGCCCACGTCGTGAGCAATATCGACGCGGGGCAGGCCTGGCGGATCTTCGAGGCGTGGCTCGACTGGGCACCGCGCGACGAGGGCGACTTCTCCATCCGCGCCGGACTCTACGACCTGAATTCCGAGTTCGACAGCCACGAGACCGGCGGCCTCTTCATCAACTCCGCCCACGGCATCGGCACCGACTTCAGCCAGTCGGGACTGAACGGGCCTTCGATCTTCCCCGTGACCTCGCTCGCGCTCCGCGTCCGCACGGGCTGGGGCGATGGCGGCTATGGCCAGTTCGCCGTGCTGGACGGCGTGCCCGGCGACCCGGACGACTCCAAGAGCAACCGCATCGACCTGTCCGGGGACGACGGCGCGCTCATCGTCGCGGAGGTGGGCTGGGCCGGTGGTGACTGGCGCAAGCTGGCGCTCGGCGCCTGGGTCTACACCGCCGACTTCGAGCGCCTCACCGACCCGGGTGGCGCGGAGGACGACGGCAACGAGGGCTGGTATGCGATCGCGGACCGTACGGTCTGGCGGGGCGATGCCGCGACGGTGGCCGCCTTCCTCCGGATCGGCCAGGCCGAGGAGAAGTACAACCCCTACGACGGCTACGTGGGCTTCGGCACCACGGTCGCCGGCTTCCTGGCCAGCCGGCCGGAAGACGAGCTGGGCCTCGCGGTGGCGATCGGCCTTGCCGGTGACGAGTTCGAGGCCAGCCGGGCGCTGGACGGCCTCGGGACCGACAGCCACGAGACCACGCTGGAACTGACCTGGCGCGCGCCGGTGACGGACTGGCTGGTGCTGCAGCCGGACGTCCAGTACATCGTCAACCCGGGCAACGACCCGGACCTGGACAACGCGCTGGTCGTGGCCCTCCGCTTCGAACTCAGCTACTCCCGGCTGCTCGCGGGCGGCGACTGAGCCGCCCCCGAGCGCGCCGGGTCAGGGCTTGCGGAACCGCAGGATGAAGCGGTCCGTGTTCCCGGTGACCGACTTGCGGCCCACCTCGTAGCGGAGCTCGTCATCCGGCGTGTAGTGCAGGCTGGAGAAGTCGTCGAGCACGAAGCCCGCCGCCTGTACCTCCTTGATCACCAGCACGGGGTCCATGCGCCGCCAGCTTTCGGCCGTGTCCGGTTCATTGTGACGCCGCGTGTGGTCGAGGATGGAGTAGAGGCCGCCCTTCTTCACGGCCGCGAACACGGCATTGTTGAGGTTCGCGCGGGCCTCCGGCGTCATGTTGTGGTAGTTGCGGAAGGTGACGACGAGGTCGACGTCCTTGACGCCGAGCGAGAACGGCCCCATCTCGAACAGGCCCATCTTGCCCGCCGCGGGCTTCAGGGCCGCATCCGCCGGGGCGACCTTCACCTTCTGCAGCGATGGTGTGGACTTCAGCACCGGCTCGAGGCGCGTGGTGCCAATGGCGACGTGCAACTCACCCTTGTCCGCGAGCACGGGCCCCAGGATCTTCGTGAAATACCCCCCGGCCGGCAACAGCTCGACGACCCGCTGGTCGTCCTTCAGCCCCATGAACTCCAGCGTCTTGCGCGGCTTGCGCTCCGCATCCCGGGCCTTCTCCTCGGGCGTCCGGATGTCGGCCTTCATCGCCGCCTCGATCTTCTCGCCGAGGGGCGACAGTTTCTCGGGCATGAACTGGGCGGTGGCGGGCGCGGCGAAGGCGACGAGGGCCAGGGACAGGACAGCGTTACGCATGGCGGCTCCGGTGGGTGACCGATGGAAGCCCGCAGTATAGGCCAGGCCGGGCGTGGTCTCCCCCGGAAAGGAAGGGCCGGGCCTGTCCAGGCCCGGCCCCCTTTAGATTGACACGAGGCTAGTCGCAGTAATTGGCGTCCAGCGGATCCAGGCCGTCGATCCAGGCGCCGATCGCATCCCGCTCCGACTGGGCCAGCAGGCCACCAATGGGCGGCATGGGGCGGGCCGTGTCGTTGATCCGCTGCCACAGGGTGCTGGTCTCCTTCACGCCGGGCGTGACGACCGGGCCACGGAAACTCCCGGTCCGCAGGTTGTCGCAGGTCGTGAGACTGAGCCGCGCCGCTGCACCGTGGCATCCCGTGCAGGTGCGGCTGAGGACCGGCTGCACGTCGCAGGCATAGGTGATGCCGCCACCCGACGACGTCACCGAGACGGCCACCGTGGCCGAGGTCACTGCGCCCCGGTCGTCCACTACCTCGACCGAGGCAGTGTAGTTGCCATCGCACGTGTAGACGTGGGTCGGGTTGGGATCGTTGCTGGTGCTGCCATCCCCGAAGTTCCACAGCGTGTAGGTGATGCTCCCGTCCGGGTCCACGGCGTTGCTGGTGAACGCGACCGATACGGGCTCAACGCCCGCGGCCGGCGCGGCCACCGGGGCGACGGTGGGCGCCAGGTTCGGACTCAGCTTGTCGTCGATCGTCCGGGCCAGGACGCCGTTGATGGCCTGCAGGCGCTGGCGCTGCGCAGCGCTCTTCACCTGTCGCCCGATGGCATCGTCGAAGAGGCCGGTGAGCGTGGCGGCCACCGGCAGGTTCCTGAGCCGGGGATCCCCGCCGCCGACGGTCTGGGAGATCAGGTACAGCCAACCCTCGAGCAGCACCCGGCTGACCTTGCCGAGGCGCAGGGCGGAATTCGGGGTGTCCGCCAGGACGTTCTTCAGGCCCTTCACCTGGGGCAGCAGACCCGGGGTGTAGACCTCCACAGTCCGCAGCAGGACGGCACCCGGCGAGACGAAGCCGCCGGAGATCATGACCCGGCCGTCGTCGAGCAGCAGGCCACTGAACTCGTCCCGCCCCGACGACATGATGCCGGACAGCTTCCAGGAACTCGTGGCCGGGTCGAACACCTCGGACGTGGGCTGGAAGATGCTCGGGAAATTCGGGCTGGTGGTCACGCCGCCAGCGATCAGCAGCGTCCCGTCCAGCAGGCCCTGGGCGCCGATGTCGATGCGCTGCTTGAACATGGGCGCAACCGGCGTGAAGGTCCGCGTGACCGGATCGTAGATCTCGCTCTCGTCCGTGATGCGGCCGCCTGCCGACGTGTGCGTTTCGTTGTAGTAGGAACTCCCCTGCACCACGCGGCCATCCCGGAGCTTGCCGGGCAGCTGGGCCAGGTGGGAGAAGTTCATGGGCCCGACGGCGGTGAAGCTGTTGTCGGCGGGGTCGAAGACCTCCGCCGTATTGGTCGGGAACAGGGTGCCCGTGCCGGTGGAACCGCCGGAGATCAGCACCGTGCCGTCGTCCAGCAGGATCGCGCTGTGGGCGGACCGGGGCGCCAGCATGTTGCCGATGACCGTGAACAGGCCGGTGGCCGGGTCGAACAGCTCGACGGACTGGATGGGCTGGGAGGTCGTGGTGCTGACGCCGTTGCCTCCACCCACGATCAGGACCTTGCCGTTCGGCAGTAGCGTCGCCGTATGGCTGCGGCGGGCGACGCTCATGGGACCGGCCGTTTCCGTCCACTCGTTGGTGAGCGGGTCGTAGATCTCCGCCGTCGCCAGCACGATGCCGGTGGCAGCCGTGGACCCGGTTCGCCGGTCACCAGCACACGACCGTCGGCGAGCGTCGTGGCCGTGTGGGACCAGCGCCGGATGGTCATGGGACCGACAGGCGTCACCGAGTTGTCCCCGGGATTGAAGGCGTCCACCGAATTGGTGATCACCGATACGGGCGCGTTCTGGACCTGGCCGCCCGTCAGCAGCACCCGCCCGTCGGCGAGCTTGGCGGTGCGATGGATGAAGCGCGGCACCGTCATGTTCAATCCGCGGGTGAAGTCACCGACCTCGCAGCTGGCCGGCCCGATTGCCTCGAGCACCTCGGGCGGGGGCGAGTTGGGTATGCCGGCGTGGCAGCTGATGCACGAGGCAGGCGCCCGGCACTCGGCCAGCGCTGCGTTACCGATCGGCAGCAGGGCGACGGCCGCTGCGGCCAGGATTGAGGTGCGGAGCGATGCTTGCATGGTGGTTCCCCCGTGACGGCAATGGGATAAGGTCATATCCACATGACCTTTCGTTTAATCGAGAGCGGCGCAAGAGGTCAATGGGTGCCGGCGACCGCCGGGTGAGCCGACGACAGCGATCCGCCTTCGACGATGTTGATCCTCCGGCAGTTTCGCCGGATGCGCGACGCTCAGGGCGCCGGGTCCGCAGGCGGTGCGTGGGCCGCGATCGCGGCTGTATTGAGAACTATTCGCGCATCCTTGCGCAAACCGTCGCGCACTCCCGCCCAGGCCGCCTGGCGCCGGGCATCCGCAAGCGA
Organism: uncultured Gammaproteobacteria bacterium; assembly: GCA_937958785.1. GTDB lineage: Bacteria > Pseudomonadota > Gammaproteobacteria > Steroidobacterales > SHZI01. Next base: position 28,580 of record CALGMY010000137.1, read on the forward strand.
CGCGCGAATGCCATCGCTCACCTCGGCGAGGGGGCGCTCTGCCCCGGGCTCGCGGGACTCGGCGCGCACTACCGCGTAGCCCGCGGGGACGTCGAGGACCTCACTGACTTCGCCCGGGCCGAGAGCCAGGGCGATGCTGCCCACCGGGCCCGGCGCGGTCCCTGCCTGCAACCAGACCTGGTCGACCGCAAGGCCGGTCTCCTCGGTCCGCGCCAGCAGCCCGCTGAACGGAACGCCGGCCTCGAGGTCAACCCGCGCCCGTTCCGCCCCGTCGCGCGACGCCACCCTCACGCGGGTCACGAGTACCCGCGCCGGAACCCGGAATTCGTCCCTGTGCGCGGCGTAGTGAACCGCGATCTCGTCGGGCGTCGGCGCCGGTACGCGACCCAGCTCCCGGACGAGCCAGTCCTCTGCCGGGAGTCCCGCGGCCTTCGCAGCCTCCGCCTGCAGGTGACGATCGACGAGGGATTCGACGAGTTCGGTCAGCATCTCCGGCGTGGTGTACTCGAGCCGGTCCTCGCCAGGCATGGCCGCGAGCGCCACATCGAGGTCGGCCGACGTGATCGCGTGGCCGTTGACCTCGGCGAGGACGGTATCCGGCGCGGGTGCGGGTGCAGGCCCGCCAACACCCTCCAGCGCAGGATGATCGGCCGGCAGGCCCTCCGGCAGGCGCCCGGGACCGGTCGGCCCGGACCCGCCGCAGGCCGTCAGTGCAGAGGCGAGGAGAAGCACTTTGCCCAGTCGATGACGAGTCCGGCTCATGCGCGGATTCTAGTGGTTCCCACGATGCCGGATGGCACAATGTCGGGAAACAAGCGGAGCCGCACCGATGCACGCCCACCCGTCGAAGACCCTGCGCCACCTCGCTGCCCGGTTCATCGCCGGGACGCTGGCCCTGGCCGCCACCGCGCCCCTCCTCGCCGACCAGGCGGTTCTCCACATGGCGATCGGCGATCCGGCGCGCCGGGACCGGGAGGTGCCACTGGTCCTGGACGGCATCACCGACACCGCCACCGGCGGGCTGGTGACCCCGGACGAGCTGGCCCGGCGCCTGGCCGACACCGGCATCGTCTTCCTGGGCGAGAACCATACGGACCAGGGCTTCCACGACGTGCAGCTGCGGGTGATCCGCGCGTTGCACGACGCCGGACGCGAGGTGCTGATCGGCCTCGAGATGTTTCCCTATACCGAGCAGCCGGCGCTCGACAACTGGAATGCCGGCCGCTACACCGAGGACGGTTTCGTCGAGCTCGCCCGCTGGTACGAGAACTGGGGCTACCACTGGAACTACTACCGGGAGATCTTCGCCTACGCGCGCGCGAAGGGGCTGCCCATGTACGCGATCAACAGCCCGCGCGAGGTCGTCAAGGCGGTGCGTTCCAAGGGCTTCGACCAGCTGACGCCCGAGGAAGCGGCCCGCCTGCCACCCCGGCTGGCGCCCGACAGCGACGAGCACAGGCGGATGTACCGGGCCTTCTTCGACGAGGACGATGCCCTGCACATGAACGAGGCGGCTCTCGACGGCCTGTACCGGGCCCAGACCATGTGGGACGCGACGATGGGCTGGAATGCGCTGCAGGCCCTTCGTCGCCATGGCGGTCCACAGGCCATCATGGTGGTGCTGATCGGCGCCGGTCATGTCACCTTCGGGCTGGGTTCGGAGCGGCAGATCAGTCCCTTCTACGAGGGCAACATCGCCTCGGTCGTCCCCGTTACCGTCGTCGACGATGACGGCAAGCCCGTGAAGTCGGTCCGGGCGTCCTATGCCTCCTTCGTGTGGGGCCTCCCGCGGGAAGCAGACACGGTCTATCCGGGCCTCGGCCTCTCCCTGATGGGTGCCCTGGGCAAGGAGCCCGGCCAGGTCATCCAGGTCAGCCGGGACTCCGTGGCGGAACGGGCCGGCTTCCGGGTGGGCGACGTGCTGCTGCGGTTCGACGGCGAGAGCGTCGCCTCCGACAATGGCCTGCGCAAGATCCTGGCCCGCTATCGCTGGGGCGACGTGGCCAAGGCGCGGATCCGGCGGGACGGCGGGGAGAAGGACCTCGTGGTCAACTTCCGCCGCGCGGGCGGGACACGCTGATGGCCGCGCCGGCACGCATCCCCGCCACCCTCGTGCCGGGCGACGGGATCGGTCCCGAGATCGTCGAGTCCGTCGTCGCGGTGCTCGACGCCCTCGGTGCACCCTTCGAATGGGACTGGCAGGTTGCAGGCCTCGCGGGCATCAGGGCGGCGGGCGATCCGTTGCCACGGGCGACGCTCGACAGCATCCACCGGACCCGGCTCGCACTGAAGGGCCCGCTCGAGACACCCTCGGGCGGCGGCTACCGGTCCTCCAACGTGCGCCTGCGGGAGGAGTTCCGGCTCTATGCCAACCTGCGGCCGGCCCGCACGATGGTTCCCGGCGGTCGCTTCGACGACATCGACCTGGTGGTCGTGCGGGAGAACCTCGAGGGCCTGTACATCGGCCACGAGATCTACATCCCGATCGACGACGACCCCCACGCCGTGGCCATGGCGACCGGCGTCAACACCCGGCAGGGCAGCCGGAACGTACTCGAGTTCGCCTTCGAGCACGCCATCGCGACCGGGCGCCGCAAGGTCACGCTGGTGCACAAGGCCAACATCATGAAGGCACTGACGGGGATCTTCCTCGAGACCGGGACCGACCTGTGGGAACGGAAGTACAAGGGGAAGATCGAGCTCGAGACGGTCATCGTGGACGCCTGCGCCATGAAGCTGGTGCTGAATCCCTGGCACTTCGACGTGCTGGTCACGACCAACCTGTTCGGCGACATCCTGTCGGACCTGGTGGCGGGACTGGTGGGCGGCCTCGGCATGACGCCGGGTGCCAACATCGGCGCCAACGCGGCGATCTTCGAGGCGGTGCACGGCTCGGCCCCCGACATCGCCGGCAAGGGCGTGGCGAATCCCACCGCCCTGCTGCTCGCAGCCGCCATGATGCTCGACCACTGCCAGCGGGTGGACCTCGCCGACCGCCTGCGCCAGGCGATCCACGACACGCTGAATGCCGGCAACGTGCGCACCGGCGACCTGGGCGGCAGGGCCAGCACGGCGGAGTACACGCGGGCGCTGGTCGGCCGCGTCCGGTCTGCCTGAGCGCCGGCCGCTAGAGCCCGTACCAGCGGGGCAGCAACCAGCTGAAGGCGGCAACCATCAGCACCACCAGGGGCAGACCCGCCTTCAGGAAGTCTGCGAAGCGGTACCCGGCGGCACTCATCACGATGAGGTTGGTCTGGTAGGCCATCGGGGTGGCGAAGCACAGGTTGCAGCCGAACAGCACGGCCAGGGCGAAGGGCTCGGGCGGCGCGCCCAGGTCCGCGGCAATGGCGATGGCGATGGGCGTGCCGATGACGGCCGCGGCGTTGTTCGAGATGAAGTTGGTGAGCAGGGACATGAGCGCGATGATGCCCCCGAGCACCAGGCCAACGGGCAGGTCCCGGGCCACGACCTGCAGCAGCCCCGCGACCCAGGCGGCGCCACCCGTCACCGTGAGCGCCTTGCCGAGCGCCAGGCTGGCCGGGATCAGCAGGATCACTTCCGGGCTCACCGCCTTGCCCAGGTTCCGGGGCAGCACGCAGCCGGTCAGCAGCATGACGACCGCCCCCAGCACGGCGGCGATGGCAATCGGCATGATCCCGGTCGCCGCAGCAAGCACGACCCCGGCGATGATGGCGAGCGCCAGGAATGCCTTCGAGGTGCGTGGCACGCTGATCATGCCGTCCAGCGCCAGAAGATCGCCATCGCGCTTCGCCCGCTCGATGTCGGGCGTCGAACCCTGGAGCAGCAGGACATCCCCCGCGTGCAGGCGCCAGTCCCTGACATCAGGCGCCGTGGAGGGATTCTCGTCCCGGTGGATGCCGAGCAGCTGCAGCCCGTAGATGGCGCCGAAATAGAGCTGGCCGAGGGGGCGCCCGATCATCCCCGAGTCGCCCGACACGATCATCTCGACGAGATGATGCTCCTCCGCAGGCGAGGGATCGCGATGATCCGGCTCCTCCTCCATCGACAAGGTGCCCCCGAGCATGGCCTCGCAGTCCCTGAGCTGGTCGGCCGTGCCCCGGATGCGCAGTCGGAAGTCCGGGCCGACCACCGTCGTGGGCAGCTTGGCGACGGGCTGGCCGTCGGGGCGCACCAGGCCACGGACCGGGATCCGGCTGGCCCGTTCGAGGATCTCGGCCAGGGTCTTGCCCGCGGCGAAGGACCCCGGAAGCACGCGCAACACGGCGTCGTATTCCCGGCTCGCGACGCGCTCGGCCGGCGTACCGGACCCGGCAAGGATCCGGGGCACGACCAGCCACAGGTAGAGGAACGCGGGGATGGCCGCCAGCGCGACCAGGGGCGTGAAGTCGAACACGCCGAACGGGCGGGCACCCAGGTCGGCCGCCAGGGACACCACCAGCAGGTTCGTCGAGGTGCCGATCGAGGTGGCCATGCCTCCGATCAGCACGGCGTAGTTCATCGGCATGAGGATCGGCGCCGCCGAGGACGACGTGCGGGCGGCCAGGCTCACGAGCAGCGGCGTCATGAAGACGACGATCGGGGTGTCGTTGAGCACGCCGCTCAGGGCCAGGCAGGCCACCAACACCACGAACAGGGCCAGCAGGGCGCTCCTCTGCCAGAGCGAGGACAGCAGCCGTGCGAGGGGCTCGAGCGCGCCGGTCACGACCAGGCCACGGCCGAGGATCATGAGGGCGCAGATCGCGACGAGGGCCGGGTGGCCGAAGCCGGCGAAGAACTCCGTCGCCGGCAGCACGGTGCCGTCAGGCTGGCGGTAGGGGAACAGGAAGAAGCCGGCGGCGAGGACGGCGATGACCGCGAGGCTGGTGACGACGATGGGAATGCGGTCGCGGGCGAAGATCACGAACACCGCGACGAGTCCCAGGAGCACCGCGATGCCGTGGGCACTTAGGGGCGCTACGGGCATGCGCCGGGATCATACACGGCGCACCCGGCGCCCGCCCCGCATCGTGCGGGTCAACCCGCGTGCAGGTGGTCAGGCGGCTGGGGAAAGGCCGACAGGTCCCGCATGATCGCTGCCCGCAGGAACGAGTCGAGCCACCAGTACACGTCGTGTCGCCGCACCTGGCGCCGCAGTGCACGCATGCGTCGCTGCCGGTCCGCCGGCCGCATGGTGCACGCCTGCTGGATCGCGTCGGCCACGTCACGGACCGCGTGGGGATTCACGAGCAGGGCCGCGTGGTGCATCTCCGCCGCGACACCCGCGAATTCCGACAGCACCAGCACCCCGCTCCGGCTGCAGGCGCAGTACTCCTTGGCGACCAGGTTCATGCCGTCCTTGAGCGGCGTGACCAGGGCCACGTCGGCGGCCCGGTAGTAGGCCAGCAGCTCGCCGGCCTCGAGCCGGCGGTAGAGATAGTGGATGGGCACCCAGCCGCCCGGGTGGGTGAAGCGCCCGTTGATCTCGCCCACCAGGTTCTCGATGCGCTGCTTGAGGCTCGCGTATTCGGGCAGGTCGTCGCGGCTCGGCACCTGTATCAGCGTCACGCGTTCGCGGAGTTCCGGGTAGCGGGTGAGCGCATCGGCGAAGGCCTCGAGCCGCTCGGGGATTCCCTTGGTGTAGTCGAGCCGGTCGACACCAAGCAGCAGCTGCCGGTCCGGCAACAGGTTCCGCAGGCCCCGGGCACGGCCGACCACGCCGGGTGCGGATGAACGGGTCGCCAGGTCCCGGAAGTCGACGCCGATCGGGAAGCGGCCGATGCGCACCTCCCGGCCCTCATGCAAGGCGCGGACCACGGGCTGGCCCCGCCCGCTCAGGGTCACGGCGGGGAGGAACTGGCGCAGGCAGTCGAGGAAGTTCCGCCGGTCCCGGGGCGTCTGGAAGCCCACCAGGTCGAAGGCGAGGAACGCCCGCAGGATCTGGTCCCGCCAGGGCAGGCGCAGGAACATGTCGGGCGCCGGGAAGGGGATGTGCAGGAAGAAGGCCAGCGGGGCCGTGACGCCGAGGTCGCGCACGCGCTCGCCGAGCCTGATCAGGTGGTAGTCGTGCACCCAGACGAGGTCGGCCCCCTCCGCCACCGCCGCTACCCGCTCTGCGTAGCGGTCGGTCACCGCCTCGTAGGCGTCCCAGTAGGCCGGCGCGAAGTTGCACCGGGCGAGCAGGTCGTGGAAGAGCGGCCAGATCACCTCGTTGGAGAAGCCGGCGTAGAAGCCCTGCTGCTCCTCGGCCGTCAGGAACACGGGCTCCAGCGTATAGCCGGCGCGGGTGCCCTCGGCCGCCAGTTCCGCCAGCAGGGCCGGGGTCGAGTGCCCGGTGCCGGGCCAGCCGATCCACGTGCCGCCCGCGTGGTTCAGCGCGGGCGTCAGGGCGGCGACCAGCCCGCCATCGCTGGGCCGGATGGTCGCGCGCCCATCGGGGCCCTGCCGGATGCTCACCGGCAGCCGGTTCGCGACCACCACGAGCCCGCCCTTGCGCTCGAGGGTCATTGACTGTCCGCCGCCGGAACGTCGCCGGCCAGGAAGAGGGTCTGGGTGGGATAGGCAAATTCGATGCCCTCGGCGGCGAACCGCTGCACCAGCGCGAGGCCGATGGCCTGCTGGATGTCCATGTGCACGTTGAAATCAGCGTCCAGCACGAAGTACACGGCCTCGAAATCCAGTGACGAGGCACCAAAGCCGCTGAAGTGGGCGCGGTCGAACCGCGTACGGTCCTGGGCGGTGATGGCCTCGCGGACCATGCCCGGGATCTGCCGGAGGACCGGCTCCGCGGTCTGGTAGATGACCCCGAACTTCAGTACGACCCGCCGCTCCTGCATGCGCTTGTAGTTGCGGATCCTGCTCGACAGCAGGTCACCGTTGGCCAGGATGATCTGCTCGCCCGACAGGCTGCGCAGCTGGGTGGTCTTGAGGCCGATGCGCTCGACCGTGCCCATGAAATCGCCAATCACCACGAAGTCGCCATGCACCACCGGTTTGTCCAGGGCGATGGCCAGGGAGGCGAAGAGGTCCCCGAGGATGTTCTGCAAGGCCAGGGCGACGGCGATGCCACCGACTCCGAGGCCCGCCACGATGGCGGTGACATCGAAGCCCAGGTTGTCGAGCAGGAGCAGGACGAGCAGTGACCAGAACGCCAGGCGAACGAGAAACGCAATGGCGGACGCGGTGGTTACCACGCTGCCGGTGCCGCTGGACACCACCCGGCCCATGACGACCCCGATGGCCGTGTGACCCCAGATCGCGACCTGCAGCAGGAAGACGACGACCGTGACCTTGCTGACGACCCTGGCCGCTTCGGCGGGCAGCGCCGCGAACGTCAGGCCGGCAATCAGGGCCACCGCGACGATGAACCAGGTGCGGGTGGCCAGCAGGACGGCTACCAGCACATCGTCCGAGTAGCGTTCCGTACCACGGGCCCAGGCTGCCAGCCGCCGGCCCGCCACCCGCCGCACCAGCAGCAGGCCGCCCGCGACCAGCACGAACACCAGCGCCGCGATGGCCGCCTGCACCATCAGCGCCGGGGTGATCAGTGCCAGCAGTTCGTCCATCAGCGTGCCGGCTCGAGGCTGGCGTACCAGCCCGTGAGGAAGTCGAGCAGCTCCGCGGGCGGGCGCAGCCAGGCGCCCGCGGCGGTGGGCCGGAACTCCCGCCGCACCAGGATGCCGAGCCCCCGGTCCCGGATGGCCACGAAGGCGTCTTCGTCCGTGCGGTCATCACCGAGGAAGGCCATGGGCACCTCGGCGCCGCTCTCCGCCTGCAGGGTCGTGACGGCATCGGCCTTGCTGGGGCCCGGGGCGGACAGCTCGATGCCGCCGTCGAAGTCGAGCCAGCGCAGTCCGCCATAGGCTGGCAGGGACGCGTAGCGGTACAGCACGAGCCGGCGGATGGCCGGCACCTGGTCCTCCGGCAGCCCGCGCCAGTGGAAGGCCAGGGAGCCGGGCTTGCGCTCCGTGCGGCCGCCGAGCGCCTCCACTTCGCCGGCCCACTCATCGGCGGCGAGCAGTGCCCGCAGGGCCGTCTCCTCGAGGGGCTGGATCCGGTAGGTGCCATCCGGCAGCCGCCGTTCCCGGCCGTGCCCACCCCACAGTTCGAGGGGCAACGAGGTGGGTAGCTGGGGCAGCCCGTCGGCGACGGAGCGCCCGGTCACGACGACGATGCGGGTGGCCCCCTGCTGGATCAGTGCGTCGAGCGCCGCCGGTACCCCGGGATACGGTCGGGTGCTGGCCGGGTCCGCCGTGAACGGCGCCAGCGTGCCGTCGAAGTCCAGCAGCAGCACGCCGCGCCCGGTGGCGCGCAGGCGACGCAACACGTCGCGGGTGCCCTCGTTTCCCTGCAACAGCGCCATGCCCACTCCGGCTCAGTCCAGCTCGAGCCGGTCGGTGGCGGCCCGCACCAGGCCGAGCATCACCGTGAGGTACTCCCGGAGCTGGCGGGTGATCAGGAAATTCTGGTGGACGTGCTCCCGGCCCCGTTGCCCCATCGCCTGCAACCGGTCCCGGTGGCGCAGCAGGTAGCGGATCCGGAGCGCGGCTCCCTCCGGGGAATTCACGAGGAAGCCCGTCTGGTGGTTCACCACCTGCAGGCGGATGCCGCCCGTATTGCCGCCGATCACGGCCTTCGACTTCCACAGGGCTTCCGCCACCGTCAGGCCAAAGCCCTCGCGGGTGGACTTCTGCAGCACCACGTCCGCCGCCCGCTGCAAGGCGTTGATCACGCGGTGGGCATCCGGGGGCAACGACAGCACGCGGATGTCGGGGTCGCCGGCCGCGGCGGCCATCACCTCCTCCTGGACCGCGGCCCCTTCGGGATCGTCGGCGGCGCCGCCGCCCGCCAGCACCAGCTGCAGTCCCGGTATGAAGGGCCGGGCCAGGCGGAAGGCCGCGATCAGCCCCACCGGGTCCTTGAAGCGGTCGAAGCGCGAGACCTGCACGAGCAGCGGCCGCCCCCGGTCCAGCCGATGTTCGGCGCAGACGGCATCGATCTCGTCCTCGCCAAGGTCGACGTTCTTCACCGCCAGCGGGTCGATGCTGGGCGGAATGAGGTAGCAGGGCTGCGGCAGCTCCTGGGCAAAGTCGGGCAGCGAGAAGATGCAGGCGTCGTAGCCCTGGACCAGGGGTCGCAGGAAGCGCCACACGGGCCGGTGGGGATGTCCCGCGTCGATGTGGCAGCGCCAGATCCACTTGCCACGGCGCGCCGGGAGGGCGGCGAGGAGCCCGGCCGGCTGGGGATCGTGGATGAAGACGATATCGGCCTCCTCCAGCGTGCTCCGCAGGCGCTCGGCGTTCTCGAGGGTCACCCGCCGGTATTCGGCGAGCAGCGCCTCGGGCAGCACCACCTGCTGCCCCTGGATGCCGTTGTGGAACAGCTTCGTCACCTGGAAGAAGCCCGGTGATCCTTCGACCACCTCCCAGCTCGTCCGCAGCCCCAGCTCCTCCATGAGCGGCACCAGCGTCGCCAGGATCTCCGCGACGCCGCCGCCCTGACGGGTGGAATTGACATGCACCACCCGCAGCCCGCGCATGGGCCGCGCCAGCAGCTCCAGCTGGCGCACCACGTCGCTGCCCGCGATGTTTCCGTACTGCTCGAGCGTGGTCGCCACGGGCCTAGCCTTCCTCCGCAAAGAACCGGGCCGCCGCCACGCTCAGCTGCTCCCGCAGCTCGGCCAGGTTGGAAAAATAGGGATCGATGCCCCCCAGCCGGTCGGCCAGGCCCTGGTAGCGGGCGCCGAGGCCCTCGGCCCAGGCCCGGAAGTCGTCCTTGCGGACCGGCTCGCGGCGACGAGCGTCGATGACGTGGTAATAGATCGAGCCCAGCGAGAGCGCGGAGATGGCCTGGGGCAGCACCTCCGGCCGCGTGATCACCTGGCCGGTATCGAACACCACCGTCTGGCAGCGGCGGAAGTGGAACTGGCGGTCGGGCCGGGTGTAGACCGGCACCGCCTCCTGGAGATGGTTGTCGATGACGTCCACCACCTCCTCCCGCAGCCGCTCGAGGTCCGTGAAGTCCGCCGGGTCGATGACGGCCAGGCGCTCGGCGAGCAGCTCGTCGTGCAGGCAGTGCTGGGCCCAGCTGGCGAAGTCGCTGTGGTACTCCGGGTCGTCGAACCGCGGCCGCAGCAACCGGCCCCAGAAGTGGAAGTACAGGCTCTCCTGGGGCACCGCGCGGATGCCATCCCGCAGCTCGGGCAGGCTGCTGGCGCGGCGCCCGGTGGCGATGGAGACGAGTGCGCAGTCCTTGATGGCGAGGCCGGCCATGTCAGCCCGGCCCGCAATCAATGCCGCCCGTCACGTGGTTGTGCTGTTGCAAGCATGACACTGCAACGACGATACCGATCGGGGAGAATGCCTCCTAGGCATGTCCGGTTACATCTCCTGTAGGAAAACCCAACACGAGGCCGGGCCGGAGGAGCGCGCACATGAAGAATCTGGGCATGGTCAACTTCCGCCACCTGTACCAGTTCTGGGTGGTGGCCCGGGAAGGCAGCCTGGTCGGCGCCAGCCGGCGCCTCGGGCTCAGCCACTCGACGATCAGCGTCCAGCTGCAGATGCTCGAGCAGGCCCTCGGGGGGAAGCTCATGCTGCGGCGGCCGCGCGGCGTGCGCCTGACGCCCCTCGGCGAGACCATCCAGGGCTATTGCAACGAGATCTTCCGGCTGGGAGCGGAGATCACGGAGCTGGCAGGCACCCGCAAGGGACGTGCGGGCCGCCTGCGCATCGGCGCCCTGCCCTCCGTGTCCCGAAACCTGCTGCACGACGCGGTGCGGCCGGCGATGGGCCCCGAGCCCGGCGTGCGGCTCGAAGTCGTCACGGGAGACCTGACCAGGATCTGCAACGAACTGATCAGCGGACGCCTGCATGCGGCGGTGAGCGACCGGCTGCCGACCAGGCCGGTGGACTCACCGCTCCATGCGCGCATCCTGCTGGAGAGCCGGGTGGGGTTCTTCGGCACGCGGCGCCTCGCGGAGCGCCACCGGGAGCGGTTTCCCGCGGCACTGGACGGGGCGCCCGTGCTGATGCCCGGCGAGGGCTCGCCCCTGCGGGACAACCTCGCGGCCTGGTTCGCGGCGGAGGGGCTACGGCCCCGCATCGTCGGAGAATTCGACGACGCGCCGACGGCGAAGTACTTCGCTAGCGGTGGCCAGGGCCTGGTCCCGCTGCGCCGCGCGGAGGCGGAGGACGCCCAGCGACGCCACGGCCTGCACCGGGTGGGGCTCGTACCGGGCCTCAAGGACCGGCTCTACCTGCTCACGCTGGGCCGGCGGACGCGCCATGCCCGGGTGCAGCGGATCATCGATGCGGGTCGCGCCCCGGACGCCCCCGTCCCGCACACGGCTTGAACCCGCCGGCAGCGCGCTAGAGCAGCCAGTCGATCGGCAGGAGCGACAGGAACCCGATGCCGAAGCGCTGGAAGAAGCCGGTCTCCGGTTCCGCCCGGTGGATCACCTCCGCAGTCCCGGTGCGCTCGACCCATTCCAGGCTGTGGCCGTCGGCCGCCAGCCGAACCTCGTAGGCGGCAAGCAGCAGGCCGTCATCGAACCAGCCGGACAGCTGGCCGGCCAGACGGGGACTGTCCACGACGAGTCCCATCTCGGTGTTCAGGTTCAGGGAGCGCAGGTCCAGGTTGAACGAACCCACGAAGAGCCGCTGCCGGTCGGCGGCCATGGACTTGGCGTGCAGGCTGGCCGCGGAACTGCCGCCGAAGACCTTGCTGCCGTTCGCGCCGCTGGCGCCGTCCGGCGGCGTCGCGGCCCCGGGCCGGAGTTCGTAGAGCCGAACCCCGGCGCGGAGCAGGTCCCGCC
>CALGMY010000138.1 GCA_937958785.1 uncultured Gammaproteobacteria bacterium
GTACCCGGAGGTGCTGCGCAGTTTCCGCGAGCCCGACGCCCCCGCGAAGTTCAGCCGCGTCTTCGAGGTCTACCTTTTCCTGACCATGACGATCCTCGTGGGGCTCGCGCTCTTCGGACGGGAGATACTGCTCCTGCTGACGACGCCCGATTTCGTTGCCGGCTACGTGGTCGTACCCCTGCTGGTGCTCGGGGCTGTCATGGCCTCCATTGCCAGCTACTTCGCCTACGGCTTTCAGATCATGGAACGGAACCAGCTCCGCATGTACCTGATCCTCGCCAGCCTGGTGGCCTGCGTTGCCTTCAACCTGGTGCTGATCCCGGCCTTCGGCGTGCTGGGCGCCGCGCTCGCCAACGCCCTGTCCATGACGGCGCTGGCGGTGGTCTCCATGGCCGTGAGCCAGCGCCTCTACCGGGTGCCCTACGCGTGGCCCCGGTGCTTCGCGGCGCTCGGCATCGCGGTCCTCGTGTCGAACCTGGTCGTTGTGCGGGAGATCCCGGTGACTCCCGTGAACCTGCTCCTCAAGGTGGCCTGCGGCTTCGCCACGGCCGCGCTGCTTGCCCGGGTCCTCAGGGTGCCACTCGAGCCTGCGGCCTGGCGCCGGGCGGTGGGGCTGTGAAGAAGGTCTTCCTGCTCCAGGACATCGTCCCGAGCTACCGGGTGCCGGTCTTCCGGCGCCTGGCGGCTCTGCCCGGGGTGGACCTCACGGTGTTCTACAGCCGCCCGGGCCCGGCGATGCGGACGGAGAACCTGCAGAACGCCGTCGACCTGGCCGGGTTCCGCACGGTCCGGCTCGGGCTCCTCGAGGCGGGCAGCCACAGCTGGCAGCCGGGGATCCTCTGGCAGATCCTGAAGGGTCGCCCGGACGTGCTCATCGCCGGCAACGCCGGCCGGGTGGACGGGCTGCTGGCCCTGCTGCTCGGCAAGCTGGTCGGCGCGCGGGTCCTCTGGTTCCTGGGTGGCGTGCCCTACCAGGACCCGGCGCGGATCCGGGAGTACGCGGCCCGGGGCCGGCTGAACCGCTGGTTCGGGCGGGCCAACCCCTGGGACTGGCTCTGCCGCCGGGCCGACGGCCTGATCGTGTATTCGGCCCACGCCAGGAGTTACTATGCGGCGC
>CALGMY010000139.1 GCA_937958785.1 uncultured Gammaproteobacteria bacterium
CGACATCACCTACGGCACCAACAACGAGTTCGGCTTCGACTACCTGCGGGACAACCTCGCCTTCCGCCGGGAGGACCAGGTGCAGCGCGGCCTCGCTTTCGCCGTGGTGGACGAGGTCGATTCCATCCTTATCGACGAGGCCCGGACCCCGCTCATCATTTCCGGACCCGCGGAGGGCACCTCCGACCTCTACGTGAAGGTGAACAAGCTGGTTCCCCACCTCACCCGCCAGGAGCGCCTGCCGACGGATGACGACGACGGCGGGCGCGGCGGCTTCTCCGTCGACGAGAAGGGCCGCCAGGTCTTCCTCACGGAGGACGGCCACCAGAAGGTCGAGGAACTGATGGTCCGGGAGGGGTTGCTCGGCGAGGACGCGAGCCTCTACGACCCCGCCAACATCCGCCTGATGCACCACCTCACCGCGGCGCTCCGGGCCCACGCCCTGTTCCGCCGGGACGTGGAGTACATCGTCCGCGGCGGTGAGGTCGTGATCGTCGACGAGTTCACGGGCCGCACGATGCCCGGCCGCCGCTGGTCCGACGGCCTGCACCAGGCCGTGGAGGCCAAGGAGGGCGTGCACGTCCGGGAAGAGAACCAGACGGTCGCCTCCATCACCTTCCAGAACTACTTCCGGCTGTACTCGCGGCTGGCCGGCATGACCGGCACCGCCGACACCGAGGCCTTCGAGTTCCAGCAGATCTACGGCCTCGAGGTGGTGGTGATCCCCACCCACCGGCCCATGGTCCGGAAGGACCAGCCGGACCTGGTCTACCTGACCCAGAAGGACAAGTTCGCCGCCATCATCGACGACATCAAGGATTGCCGGGAGCGCCAGCAACCGGTGCTGGTCGGAACCACGTCCATCGAGACCTCCGAGTACCTCGCGAACCTCCTCCAGAAGGACGCCGTGCCCCACCAGGTGCTGAACGCCAAGCAGCACGAGCGGGAGGCCCACGTGGTCGCCGAGGCCGGCCGCCCGGGCGCGGTGACCATCGCCACCAACATGGCCGGCCGCGGCACCGACATCGTGCTCGGCGGCAACCTGGAGGCCGAGCTGGCCCAGCTGGGGCCCGAGGCATCCACCGCGGACCGGGACGCCCACCGGGCCGACTGGCAGCAGCGCCATGACGCGGTGATCGCCGCCGGCGGCCTGCGCATCATCGGCACCGAGCGCCACGAATCCCGCCGCATCGACAACCAGCTGCGCGGCCGGTCCGGGCGCCAGGGCGACCCGGGCTCGAGCCGCTTCTACCTGTCGATCGAAGACAACCTGATGCGCATCTTCGGCGACCCGGAGAGCACCAAGAACATGCTCCGCCGGGTCGGCATGCGCGAGGGCGAGGCCATCGAGAGCAACCTGCTCACCCGGCAGATCGAGCGGGCCCAGCGCAAGGTCGAGGCGCACAACTTCGATGCCCGCAAGTCGCTGCTCGAATTCGACGACGTGGCCAACGACCAGCGCAAGCTGATCTACCAGCAGCGCAACCAGCTCATGCAGGTGGACGACATCTCCGAGTCGCTGACCGAGATCCGCGCCGAGGTGGTCAACGCGATTACCAGCGAGTTCATCCCGCCCGACAGCGTCGAGGAACAGTGGGACGTGGCGGGCCTCGCCACCGCCCTGGAGGCCGATTTCGGCGTCTCGCTCGACCTCAAGCGCCTGCTCGACGAGGAGCCCGGCCTGGACGAAAGCGGCCTCCGGGCCCGTGTGCTGGCGGCCGTGGAGGAGGCCTACCAGCAGAAGTTCTCGGTCGTCGAGCCGGCCCAGCTCCGGGTGCTGGAGAAGCAGCTCATGCTGCAGCAGGTCGACCTGCACTGGCGCGAGCATCTCGCCGCCATGGACTACCTGCGCCAGGGCATCCACCTGCGGGGCTACGCCCAGAAGAACCCCAAGCAGGAGTACAAGCGCGAGGCCTTCGAGATGTTCGGGGCCATGCTGGACCAGGTGAAGCGTGACGTGGTCACGTTCCTCGCCAAGGCCCGTGTCCGCAGTCCCGAGGAGATCGCGGCCGAGGAAGAGCGGCGACGCATGTCCGAGCAGCTCCAGTTCCTGCATGCGGCGGCGCCGTCGCCCATGGCGCCCGAGGGTACCGAGCCGGAGCCCGAGGCTGACGCCGTGGCTGCCGAGGCGGGGGGCCGCCGACCCCTGGTGGCCCGCCCGGCGCGGGCCGTGGCACCGGCAGCGGGCCCTGCCGCTCCCGTCGTGCGCGGTGAGCGCAAGGTCGGCCGGAACGAACCCTGTCCCTGCGGTTCGGGGAAGAAATACAAGCAGTGCCACGGCCGCCTGGAGTAGTCCGGGTGGCGGCGGGCGTCCTCACGGATCCTGCCGGCCGTGTCCTGATAGCCCAGCGCCCGCCCGGCAAGCACGCGGCCGGATCCTGGGAGTTCCCGGGCGGCAAGCTCAACGAGGGTGAATCGCCGGCCGAGGCCCTGGCCCGGGAGCTCGACGAGGAACTCGGCGTGACGGTGGTCGCCGCCACCCCCTTCCTGACCTGCCGGCACGACTATCCGGAGCGCAGCGTCGAGCTGCACGTGTTTCTCGTGGGAACCTATCTCGGCGAGCCGCGCTCCGCGGAAGGCCAGCCCCTGCGCTGGGTGCCGGTGGGGGAACTGGCGGCGAGCGGGTTGCTGGAGGCGGACCTGCCGATTGCGTCGGCGCTCGCGTCGCGGGGCTGGGCCTGGCTGGTCAGCAGATCGTCAGGCGGAAGCGGACGTCCCGGTTGATCTGGGTCGGGCGCAGCAGCGCGTCGGGACGCTGCATGAAGCGGATCGTGAAGCGGTGGTGGCTGCCGCTGATTTCCGGATAGAGGTCGGCGCCCGGGGGCAGTGACACCCGGAGCAGGCCGGCAGTGCCTTCGCCGATCATCCCGTGCTGGAAGCTGCCGTTGGTGGCGACCTGGTCGGACGTGTGGCCGCTCTCCCGGATCAGCCAGAGCAGCTCGGCGATGCTGTCGCAGAGCGGGCGCAGGTTGGTCATCCAGGCCTCGATGTCCGCGACCCGCTGCTCGTAGGGGTGGCTGAGCCAGTGGGCGAAGTCCGGCAGGTCGAACTCGCACGTACCCCCGGGAATGGCGCTACGGTGCTTGATGGCGGCGAGGAATTCGCTGTCGCGGATCAGCTGGAGGAACTGGGGGCCGACGGCGAAGAGCCGCTGGCGCAGGTCCTGCAGGTTGCGCAGGACGCGCTTCAATCGGGCCTCGTCGACGCCAGCGATGTTCTGGTAGCGATCGTAGACGGCGATCTGCCGCTCGAGCTCCTTCAGCACGTCGCCGCGCACGTCGCCCCGACCCAGGATCGCCACGATGTCGAGCATGCTCGTCACCGCCGCGCGGCTGCCCCACTCGGAGGTCTGTTCCAGGTTGAAGCAGAACTGCTGGTAGAGGAATTCCAGGCGCAGGAAGGTGCGCATCCGTTCGCTCAGGGGTTGTTCGTAGAGTCCCTGCGCGTTGGATGGTACGGCCTGCGTGAACAAGTCTGCCTTGGGGATGCTAACCATGAATGGCCGGTTTGAAGCCGGAGCCTTTGTTTTCCCTGCATTCTGCGCCTGTGTTGCGGCGAGGGCAACAGGGTTCCGCGGTCATGTCCCGGCCGCCCGGGCAAGGTAGGCGGCGTGCAGGGCCTGGACCCGTTCCCGGAGGTCGCCGCGTTCACCGTCGTTCTGCAGGACGTCGTCCGCCTGGGCCAGCCGGGCCTGCCGCCCGAGCTGGGCCGCCAGGATCCGGGCGGCGCCGCTGGCCGACTCGCCGTCCC
>CALGMY010000140.1 GCA_937958785.1 uncultured Gammaproteobacteria bacterium
CCGGCTCAGGCCGCCTTGCGCCGCACGGCGCCGAGGGCCGCAAAGCCCGACAGCAGCAGGAAGGCCGCCGGCGGCACGGGGATCACCGCGGCCGTGGCGAGCTGGCCCAGCAGCTGGTGGGCCGCCGCCGTGGGATGGATGCCGTCCCAGAAGATGTACTCATTCGGGTTGGCACAGGCCGTCGGGCCGCTCACGTAGCAGGGGGCGGTGGTGTTGGTGAACCCGTTGCCCGGCGCGTTGGCGATGACGCTGTTGAGGAAGCCGAAGGCGTCCAGGGTCATGACATTGATCCCGAGTCCGGCGGCGAGACCCGGCAGGTTGGCGGCGAGGCCGTTGTTGAAGGCCACGGAGAGGCCGGTGGCGCCCGCCTGGGCGATGGGTCCGCCCGCCGCGGCTTCCGGGGTGAGGCCGATGTCCGGCAGGTTCACGACGAGGAAGTTCTGGGCCCCGGCCGCCGCCAGCGTGGAGACGATGCCGAGGATGTTGGAGACCGAGTTCCCGATGGCGAGCGGCGGGTTCAGTCCCTGGCCGATGTTGCGCACGTCGTTGCCGCCGCCCCAGACCACGTAGAGGGCATTGGGGTCCGCAGCGCCGCCGACCGAGGGGAGGTAGAGGGAGTTCACCTGGGCCGACAGGGTCGGCGTGCTGGAGGCAAAGGGCGCCCCGGTCACGGCGCCGCCGAAGGCGTAATTGGTGCCACCGAGCAGGGCGGGGTTGGCGGCGAGTCCCAGGTTGGCGGCCAGGACCTCGACCCAGACGGGCCCGTTCGAGAAGCGTCCGGGCGCGTAGGGCGCGGCGGGCACCGTGCCCCCCGTGAGGACGCTCACGTTGCCCGAATCGGACAGGCTGTCGCCGAAGGCGTAGAGCGCGCTGTAGGCGAAGGCCTGGCCGGACGCCAGTGACACGACCAGTGCCCCGACGAGCGACCACGCGCGCAGGCCGCGGGCGGCGGGCCGCCCGGAATTTCCCTGAGTCATTGCGATTCCCCCAGTTGGTGTTGGTTGTTGTTTGGACGTAATGCGGCCGAATATACGCGCCCGGGGGGCTGGCGCGAAAGGCGGCGGGGGCCGGGCCGTCGGGCCCGGATTATGTCCTATGGCTGGCGGCGAAACCGGCCCTAGAACATCGAGCTGTTGCCCGGGGTCGAGGATCCCCCGGGCGGGGCCCGGCTGGGGATGAAGTCGCCGGTGATCATCTGGTCGTAGGCCATGCCGGGGCCGATCATCGGGTAGACGCAGGCCTCCGGGTCGATGATGACCTCGAGGAAGGCCGGCCCCGGGAAGGCGATGAAGTCGGCCACGACCCGCGGCACGTCGGCCTTGCGGTCGAGGCGCACGGCGTAGTCGAAGCCGTCGGCCTGGGCAGCCTTGACGAAGTCCTTGCGGTAGAGCGACTTGTCGGTGGCAGAGAGGCGGCCCTGGTAGTAGAGCTTCTGCCACTGCTTCACCATGCCGTCGCCGAAGTTGTTCAGCACCACCACCTTGATGGGCAGGCGGTAGGTGGTGACGGTCTCGAGCTCGCCGAGGTTCATGCGGATGCTGGCGTCGCCGTCGATGTCGATGACCAGCTTTTCCGGGTGGGCGAACTGGGCGCCGATGGCGGCGGGCAGTCCGAAGCCCATGGTGCCCATGCTGCCCGACGTCAGCCAGAGGCGCGGGGAGCGGAAGTCGAAGTACTGGGCCGACCACATCTGGTGCTGGCCTACGCCGGTGGTGATGATCGCGTCGCCCCGGGTGTGCCGGTTGATCTCCTCGATCACGTAGTTCGGCTGGATCAGCGGGCTCGCCCGGTCGTAGTTCATCGCGTAGCGGCGCTTGAGCTCGGCGAGCTCGCCATGCCAGGCGGAGAAGTCGGTGGTGATCTTGTGCCGGTCGGCCCAGGCGACGAGCTGGCGCAGGTCCCGGTCCAGCACGCCCACGTTGTGCCAGTGCACCGCCTTCACCTTGCCGATCTCGCAGGGGTCCACGTCGAAGTGCGCGATGCGCTTCGCCTTCGGCGCGAACTTGTCGGGGATGGCCGCCACCCGGTCGTCGAACCGGGCGCCCACGGCGATCAGGAAGTCGCAGTCCTCGACGGCGTAGTTGGCCGCGGGCGTGCCGTGCATGCCGAGCATCTGCAGGGACAGGGCCTCGGTGGTGTCGGCGGCACCGATGCCCATCAGCGTGGTGGTCACCGGCAGGCCGAAGCGGGCGGTGAAGCGGCGCAACGCCTCGGCCGCGTTGGCACTGATGACACCGCCGCCCGCATAGACCAGCGGCCGGCGCGACTCGCGCAGCATGTCGAAGAAGGCCTTGGCCGAGGTCGCCGAGATCTCGCTGGCGACCAGTGCGTCCACCCGCTGCCGGTAGGCGTCGATGGGCAGGAGGCCGGTGCCCTGGAATTCGCCGACCCAGTTCTGGACGTCCTTCGGGATGTCGATGACGACGGGTCCCGGCCGGCCGGTGGCGGCGATCTCGAACGCCGTGCGTACCGTGGCCTCGAGGCGGTCCGGGTCGGTGACGAGGAACACGTGCTTGGCGACCGAGCCCATGATCGCGGAGATGGGCGCCTCCTGGAACGCGTCGGTGCCGATCACGCCCGTGGGTACCTGCCCGCAGATCACGACGATGGGCACCGAGTCGGCCATGCAGTCCCGCACGGGCGTCACCGTGTTGGTCGCGCCCGGGCCCGAGGTGACCATGCACACGCCGACACGGCCGCTCGCCCGGGCGTAACCCGCCGCCATGAAGCCCGCGCCCTGCTCGTTGGCGGGCACGATGAGCGGGATCGGCGCGTTGCCGGCCTCGTCCCGGTGCTCGTCGTTGTAGCGGAACACCGCGTCGTACGTCGGCAGGATCGCGCCGCCGCTGTAGCCGAAGATCGTCTGCACACCCTCGTCCACGAGGACCTGCACGATCATCTCGGCGCCGGTCATGCGCTTGCCGGCGAGCGGGTGGGGCGGGGCTTCGACAGTCTGGGCGCGGGGTGTCATAAGTTCAGCGTGACGGAGGGGTTTTTCCCGAGTTTCAACGAACTACTCTCGCATTGCAATAGATCGGGAAGTGGGCGAGTATCCCCGGTTGCATGCGCCACATCATTTCCATCCTGCTGCAGAACGAGGCCGGCGCCCTTGCCCGGGTCGCCTCCCTGTTCGCGACCCGGGGCTACAACATCGAGTCCCTGAGCGTCGCGCCCACGGACGACCCCCAGGTCTCCCGCCTGACCCTCGTGACCATCGGTTCCGACCACGTGATCGGCCAGATCAACAAGCAGCTCCTGAAGCTGGTCGACGTCGTCAACACGGTCGACATGACCCTCGGCGACCACATCGAGCGGGAACTGCTGCTCATCAAGCTGAAGCTCCACGCGGACGGCCTCGACCGGGTACGGGAGCTGGCGAAGCAGGAGGGGGCCCGGGTCCTCGACGACTCGGCCCAGAGCTACACGCTCGAGCTCACCGGCGCCGCCAGCCGCCTGGACCTCTTCATCAGCCGGGTCACCAGCCACGCGGACATCCTGGCCGTCGTGCGCAGCGGGCCCCTCGCGGTGACCCGGGGCGTGCCGGTGCTCGCCGCGGCCGACTGACCCCGGGCCGGAAGGCTTGCCTCCCATGTCCGCCCTGACCGGCACCGCGCCCGCCGCCTCCAGCCCGTCCGGCGCCCGCCTCGCCGCCGCTTCCCGGCTGGTGCTCAAGATCGGCTCGTCCCTGCTGGTCGACAAGGCCACGGGCCGGCTCAACCGGGCCTGGCTCGAGTCCGTCGCGGACGAGCTCGTCGCCATCCGGCAGCGCGGCCAGCAGGTGCTGGTCGTGTCCTCGGGGGCCATTGCGCTCGGCCGGCCCTACCTCGGCCTGGCCCGGGACCAGCGCCGGCTGGAGGAGGCCCAGGCCGCGGCCGCCGCCGGCCAGATCCTGCTGGCCCACGCCTACCAGGACCTGCTCGAGGCCCGGGGCCTGCGCATCGCCCAGGTGCTGCTCACCCTGGACGACACGGAGAGCCGGCGCCGCTACCTCAATGCCCGCAATACCCTCGAGACGCTGCTCCGGCTCGGGGTGATCCCGATCATCAACGAGAACGACACGGTCGCGACCCAGGAGATCCGCTACGGGGACAACGACCGCCTCGGCGCCCGGGTCGCCGAGATGACCAGCGCGGACCTCCTCGTGCTGCTCTCCGACGTGGACGGCCTCTACGACAGCGACCCGACCCTGAACCCGGGCGCCCGGCTCATCCCGGAGGTGCGGGAGCTGACGCCCGGGATCGAGGCCCTCGCCGGTGCCTCGGCCACCGAGTTCGGCTCCGGGGGCATGGTCACCAAGCTCGTCGCCGCCCGCATCTGCATGAACGCGGGCTGTGCCACGGTGATCGCGAGCGGCAAGCGGCTGTCGCCCCTCACGGCCATCGCGGAGGGCGCCAACTGCACCTGGTTCCTGCCGGGCCGCACGCCGCGCCAGGCCCGCAAGCAGTGGATCGCCGGCATGCTGGTGCCCCGGGGCACGCTGGTGGTGGACGAGGGCGCCGAGCTGGCGCTGAAGGCCGGCTCCAGCCTGCTGCCCGTGGGCATCGTCACGGTCGAGGGCGAGTTCCAGGCCGGCGAGGCCGTGGTCATCCGCAGCCGGGCCGGCCGGGACCTGGGCCGGGGCCTCGTGGCCTACTCGAGCGCCGAGGCCCGCCGCATCCTCGGCCGGCGCAGCGAGGAACTGCCGGCGCTCCTCGGCTACGCCGGCCGGGACGAGCTGATCCACCGGGACAACCTGGCGCTGCTGGATGGCTGAGATGACCGCACCCGCCGCCGACCTGGCCGCCACCATGGATGCCCTGGGCCGGCAGGCCCGGGACGCGGCCCGCGCCCTGGCCCGGGCCACCCCGGCCCAGAAGCACGCCGCGCTGCTCGCGGCGGCAGCCGCCATCCGCGCCCGGCGGGACGACATCCTCGCCGCCAACGCCCGGGACATGGTGGCGGCGACGGCCCGCAACCTCGCCGGCTCGATGCTCGACCGGCTGCTGCTGGATGCGAAGCGCGTCGAGGCCATGGCGAAGGGCATCGAGGAGGTCGCGGCGCTGCCGGACCCGGTGGGCGACGTCATCGCGGAGTGGACCCGGCCGAACGGGCTCCGGATCCAGCGGGTGCGGGTGCCCCTCGGCGTGATCGGCATCATCTACGAGAGCCGGCCCAACGTGACCGCCGATGCGGGCGCGCTCTGCCTCAAGTCCGGCAACGCGGTGATCCTGCGGGGCGGCTCCGAGAGCTTCCACTCCAGCACGGCGATCCACGCGGCGCTGGTCGCGGGCCTCGAGGCCGCCGGCCTGCCGGCCACGGCCATCCAGATGGTGCCGACCGCGAGCCGGGACGCCGTGGGCTACCTGCTCGGCCACATGCAGCCGTACATCGACGTCGTCGTGCCCCGGGGCGGCAAGAACCTGATCGCCCGGGTCCAGGCCGACGCCCGCGTGCCGGTGATCGGCCACCTGGAGGGCCTCTGCCACGTCTACGTGCACAAGTCCGCTAACGTGGCCATGGCGCGGGACGTCACCCTGAACGCCAAGATGCGCCGCACGGGCATCTGCGGCGCCGCCGAGACCCTGCTCATCGACCGGGACTGCCTCTCCACCCACTGGCGGCCCATTGCCGACGCGCTGGTCGCCGCCGGCTGCGAACTGCGGGGCGACCCGGAACTCTGCCGCCTCGACCCGCGGGTGAAGCCGGCCACCGAGGCGGACTGGCGCACCGAGTACCTGGACGCGATCCTCGCCTGCCGGGTGGTTGCCGGCGTGGACGAGGCCATCGCCCACGTCACGGCCTACGGTTCCGGGCACACCGAGTCGATCATCGCGTCGGACCCGGCCGCCGTGGAGCGCTTCCTCAATGACCTGGACAGCGCGATCCTGCTGCACAACGCCTCCACCCAGTTCGCCGATGGCGGCGAGTTCGGGATGGGCGCCGAGATCGGCATCGCCACCGGCCGCATCCACGCCCGGGGCCCGGTGGGCGCCGAGCAGCTCACCAGCTACAAGTACGTCGTGCGCGGCAGTGGCCAGATT
>CALGMY010000141.1 GCA_937958785.1 uncultured Gammaproteobacteria bacterium
GTCTGCGAGATGACGTAGGAGCGCCGGCCGGCGCTCCTACGTCATCTCGCAGACCAGCACCTGCCGGGCGGTGATCGAGCCGATCAGCAGCTTGCTGCCCCAGGTCACGCCGACGCTGCCGGCGGAGATCTGCTCGCCCGCGTTCAGGTAGATCTCGTCGACGACCGCCGCGTCGCCGGTGCTGCCCGGGACCACCCGCAGGACCTGGGTCGGCGCCGGGGAGCCGTTGATGAAGTGCTGGATCAGCTTCACGGTGTTGGCGTGGCCCGTGACCCACAGGCTGCCGTCGGCCGCCACGTCGATGTTGTCCGGCGAGGTGGGCACGGCGATGCGCGCCCGGTCCGTCACCGAGCCATCGGCCGGGTCCCGCGCGAGCACCCGCACGCGCTGGGCGGAGGTTTCCGAGACGTACAGGGTCGTGCCGTCGGGCGACACGTTGATGCCACCCCCGGACGCGATGTCGCCCGTCACGACCCGGGCCGCGGTGCCATCGAAGTAGGTGAGCGGCGAGGCGCCGACGCCGAGCTGCTGGAGTCCCGCCGCGAGGCCGCCGTCCATGGTCTTGTCGTTGGCCACGTAGAACTGCCGGTCGCCCACGGCGGCGAGGTCGTTCGGCGAGTTGAAGAGGGGACTGGTCACGGTCTCCCGGTGGGTGAAGGTGCCCGGGGCGGTCTCCGTGAAGATCTCGATGAGTTCCGGCTCGCTGCCCCGGTTCACCGGGTGGTTGATGGCCATGAGCGTGCGCCGGCCGGAGGCGTCCACGAACAGGCTGAGCCCGTGGGGGCGCAGGTGCGCCGGCTTGTCGGCGAGCGCGTCCTCGATGGCGAGCGGCGAACGGTTCAGGTCGATGCGCATCACGGTGCCCTGCACGTTGGTCCCGTCGCCCTTCACCAGGGACTGGCGATCCAGGTAGGACAGGTAGACCAGGCCGCGTTCCCGGTCCACCGTCAGGTCCTCGGCGCTGGCATCGAGCGGCAGGGCGGTGCAGTTGCCGGCGAAGTGCGGCTCGATCTTGCGGAAGGCGCCGCCGCGGTTCAGTACGTACAGGGTGCCGACCGTGGCGACCAGGACGAGGATGCCGATGAGCTTGAGGATCCGCTTGATGAGACGCATGGCTGCTCCGGGAGGGCTGGCGACGGGGTGGGGGAACTCTGTTGCAGGGAGGCTGTCCGGTCAATAACCCCGGCGCGTGCATCGGACCCCGGGGGCAGGGCGAATCACCAGACGGATAAGCCCGCGCGGGGCCTTGTTTCCGTGGCGGATACTGCCACGATGGCGCCAGTTCACGGGCCCTGAAAGGGCGGCAATGGTCACCAGTCCCACCGACAGCCTTCCCGGCCAGCAGGGCATCCGCATCGGCCCGCTGGAAATGCGGCCCGGCGTCAGCCACCGGCATGTCCTCACGCTGTTCTTCGTGTCCTATTTCGGCATCGCCATGATGAACTCGGTGGGCATCATGCAGGCCTACCTCTTCAACGAGATCCTGAAGATCCCGCCGGACCAGCAGGGCGCGCTCACCGGGACGCTGCTCGTGGTGCAGGAGCTCGTCGTGATCCTGCTCGTGGGGCTCGCTGGCGCCGTCTCCGACCGGGTGGGTCGACCGCCCGTGTTTGCCGCCGGCTTCCTGCTGCTGGCCTTGGGTTATTGCCTCTACCCCCTGGCGTCGGGGGACTTCGAGACCGTGCGCTGGGAACTGGTGTTCTTTCGGCTCTTCATCGCCTCGGGGGTCGCCTGCATCAACGTCATGCTGTCGTCGGTGGCCAACGACTATCCCGTGGACCGGACCCGCGCGAAGATGATCGCCGAGGTCTTCATGTTCAACGGCGTCGGCATCGCCACGCTGCCGCGCCTGATCGGCGGGCTCCCCCAGATGTTCATCGAGATGGGCATCGACCCCCTCTGGGCTGGCCGTTACGCCTACTGGTGCCTGGCCGGGACCTGCACCATGCTCGCCCTGGTGCTGCTCTGGGGCCTCAAGCCCGGCGCCATGACGAAGACCAAGGAGCGCGAGCCCCTGCTCGCCACGCTGAAGATCGGCTTCGCGGCGGCGCGCATGCCCCGGGTGGCCCTGGGCTACGCGGCCGCCTTCGTGTCCCGGGCGGACCTCGCCGTGGTCAGCCAGTTCCTCACCCTCTGGCTCGTCCGGGAGGGGATGGAGCAGGGCATGACCCCGGCCGAGGCCACCGTGAAGGCCACCCTGTTCTACGTCGTCATCCAGGCCTTCGCCCTGCCCTGGGCGGCGGTCTTCGGGATCCTGCTCGACCGGATCGACAGGCTGAAGGGCCTCATGATCGGGATGGGCGTCGCCTTCGGCGGCTATGCCTCCCTGGGATTCCTCGAGGACCCGCTCAGCTTCGAGATGTACATCGCCGCCGCGTTCGTGGGCGCCGGCGAGATGTCGGCCAACATCTCCGCGACCTCCCTCATCGGCAAGGAGGCGCCGGACAAGGGCCGGGGCGCCGTGCTGGGCCTGTTCAGCCTGTTCGGCGCCGTGGGCATCATGGTGGTCGGCCTGGTGGGCGGCTGGCTCTTCGACAACTGGAAGCCCGTCGGCCCGTTCCTCTACATGGCGGCCTCGAACGCCGTCCTCGTGGTGGCCGCCCTGCTGGTGTACCTCGCCACCCGGACGACCGGGGGAGACCGCCCCGGGGACCCGGCGGCCACCCGGGCTTGATATGATCCGGGCTCACTCCACCTGACCTCGAGGACTGCACCGATGCAGACGACCCGCCGGGACTTGCTGAATTCCTTCGCCACCGTCGGCCCCCTGGGGGCACTGTCCCTGGGCCTGCTCCAGTCCGGCACCGCCCTGGGCGGCGCCCACTCGGCGGCGGGTTCGATGACCACCAGCCGCTACGGCAAGGGCCCGGGCCTCGAGGGGCCGTACCTGGACCTCCGCACCGGCAAGGGCAACAAGCTCGCCTACGCGCGCATCCAGGGCGACCTGGACAATACCAAGCAGAAGTATTTCTGGTTCAAGGGCTACTGCTCGGGCGTGCGCCCCGGCAAGAAGATCGACGACCTGGTCGGGGCCCAGGGTTTCGGCACCATCCGGCTGAACCCGCTGCCCGACGGCAGCATCCAGCGCATGTGCCGGGAGGTCATCTTCTACACCGACCTGCGCAGTGGCGAGGTCATCCAGGAGTGGAAGAACCCGTACCTCAACGAGACGGTGAAGGTGGTCCACGTGGACAACGACCCCTTCAACTACATGATCGAGGACTACTTCCCGGCGCCGCCGTCTTTCGGCGGCCTGAACAAGGAGGCGCCCCCGCCCCGGATCCCCTTCATCCTGCCCTGGTACCAGCACGGGGCCTGGGCCGAGATGGAGATCCACATCCACCTGGCCTACCCGAGCGCGCTCCAGCCGGACAAGTGGCCCCGGGAGTCCGCGGGCCCGATCGCGGTGGTGTCCGAGTACTTCGCCCACCACATGCGGGTCGAGGACCTGCAGAACGAGAAGCTCACCACGATCGACTACCACGGCACCTGGAACCGCACCACGCCCTGGCTGCCCTGGATGCTCATGGGCCAGATGCCGGGCCACGTCCAGTACAACTGCTTCATGGGCACGACGCCCGATCTCGAGCAGGTGCTGAGCCGGTCGGCGCTGGACTTCGCCGAGAAGAACTACAAGAAGTACTTCAACGCCCCGGACAAGTACGAGGCCGTCCGCAGCCTGTCCAGCCTCGAGCACTACGCCGAGCGGGAGAAGCCCCAGCCGCCGAAGCCGTAAAATGGCGCTGTAGGAGTGCCTTCAGGCGCGATCTGGGTCGGGCCTGAAGGCGCTCCCACTGGTTCTCCTGCAGGCCCCTCCTGCCCCAGACCCCGCTCCCTCCGGTAGGTGGTCGCCGCGGCAATCCCGTATGGCGCCGCATTTCCCGTGGAACCGGCGGTCCCCCACAATAGGGCCCTGACCAGCCTGGATCCCCCGCTATGTCCCGCAAGTTTGGCGATCGCCTGATGTACATCGGCGGTCAGTTCGTCGCCGGCAGTGGCGGCGACTGGCTCGACTCCGTCAATCCCGGCACCGAGGAGGTGCACGGCCGCGTGCCCGTCGCCACGGTGGAAGACGTGGACCGGGCCACCCGCGCCGCCGAGGCGGCCCAGCCCGCCTGGGCGGCAACGTCCATCTGGGAACGCCGGGACTACCTGCGCCAGCTCGGGGCGGCCATGAAGGCCCGGGCGGGGGAGATCGTGCCCCTGGAGGCCGCCGACACCGGCAATACCATCGGCAGCCTCGGCCGGGACGTGGAGGTGGCCGCCAACTACCTGGATCTCTTCTCGGGTTACGGCACCGAGCTCAAGGGCGACAGCGTGCCGGCCTCGAAGGACGGCATCCACTTCTCCATCCGGGAGCCCTATGGCGTCGTCGCCCGCATCGTGCCCTTCAACCACCCGTTCCTGTTCGCCGCCGCCCACCTGGCCGCGCCGCTCATGGCCGGCAACACGGTGATCGTGAAGACCCCGGAGACCAGTCCCCTCACCGGCACGCTGATGGGGGAGATCTGCCGGGACGTGCTGCCACCAGGCGTCGTCAACATCGTGCACGGCCCGGGGCTGCCCACCGGCGACGCGCTCGTCCGCCACCCGCGCATCTGGCGCATCGGCTTCACCGGATCGGTACAGACCGGGCTCGCCATCCAGCGGTCCGCCGCCGAGGTCGCCGTGAAGCACATCTCCCTGGAACTCGGCGGCAAGAACCCGATGATCGTCTGCCCGGATGCCGATCCGGCCACGGTTGCCGATGCCGCGGTGGGCGGCATGAACTTCGCCTGGGCGGGACAGTCCTGTGGCTCGAACAGCCGGGTGCTCCTGCACGAGTCCCTGTACGACGAGGTGGTCGAGCGGATCGTCGCCCGGGTGTCCGCGTTGCGGGTGGGCGATGCACTGGACCCGGCTTCCCAGATGGGTCCGGTGAACTCGGCGGCCCACTACCGCCGCATCCTGTCCTTCGTCGAATCCGCCCGGCAGGAAGGGGCGAAGCTATTGACGGGCGGCGAACGCCCGGCCGGTGAGGCATTTCGCCGCGGCTACTGGCTGCGGCCCACCGTGTATGGTGACGTGACCATGGACATGCGGGTCGCCCGGGAGGAGATCTTCGGGCCCATCATGTCCATCCTGAAGTGGAAGACCCAGGACGAGGCGATCGCGATGGCAAATGCCACCGAGTACGGGCTGGCCTCCGGGGTCTGGACCCATGACCTCAAGGTGGCAATGACTTTCGCCCGGGCCCTTCAGTCCGGGTTCGTCTGGATCAACACGACGGCCCGGCACTTCGTCGGCACGCCGTTCGGTGGCTGGAAGAACAGCGGCCTCGGCCGCGAGGAATGCCTCGAGGAACTGCTGAGCTACACCCACAACAAGGCCATCCATGTCTTCGTCTGAAACCGCGTCGCCGGCCTCCGCCGGCACCACCGCCGCGCGAAAATTCCTCTTCGTCGAGCTGGCCGAGGGCATCAGCCGTTCCAATTTCGGCACCCTGCTGTACGCGGCCTTCACCGCGATCGGGCTCCTCGCCTTCATCGGCGTCGGCACGCCCTACGTGCTGAACGTCTATCTCAAGATCCCCACGAGCGAGCAGGGCCAGATCGCGGGCGACCTGGCCGCCTGGACCGAGGTGATGCTGCTTCTCGTGTTCGCCCCGGCCGGCATCCTCGCCGACCGGATCGGGCGACGGGAGGTGTTCGCGGTCGGCTTCCTCTTCATGGCCATTGCCTACGCCCTGTACCCCTTCGCCGATACCGTTACCGAGCTCACCGGCTACCGCCTGGTCTACGCGCTCGGCATCGGGCTTGCCACTGCCATGCTGCAGACCGTGGTGGCCGACTATCCGGCGAATGTCTCGCGTGGCAAGGCCACGGCGCTGGTGGGTACCCTCAACGGCCTCGGCGTCATCGTGCTCACCGTCGGCCTCGGCGGGCTCATGCGCTCCTTCGTCCAGCGGGGCTTCACGCCCGAGATGGCCGGCTACATCACCCACTTCATCGTCGCGGGCCTGTGCTTCGTCTCGTCGATCGTCGTGCTGACGGGACTCAGGAAAGGCACCGGTGTCCAGCACGAGGAGCGGCTGCCCCTCAAGGTGCTGGTGACAAGCGGCTTCGCGGCAGCCCGCAATCCCCGCATTGCGCTGGCCTACGCCTGCGCCTTCATCGCCCGGGGCGACCTGGTGGTGATCGGCACGTTCGTGAACCTGTGGGGGACCAATGCGGGCATGGAGGCCGGCATGGACCCCGCCGCCGCCTCGGCCCAGGGGCGGATCCTGTTCGCCACCGCGACCACGGCGGGGCTCGTGTGGCTGCCGATCATGGGCTACATGCTCGACAAGGTGAACCGGGTGACCGGCACCGTGATCTGCATGACCCTCGCGGCCCTCGGGTTCCTCTTCACCGACCTCGTGGACGATCCGCTGGCGAAGGAGTCGCTGGTGTTCTTCATCCTGCTCGGCATCGGCCAGATCAGTGCCTTCGTCGGCGCCGCCACGCTGATCGGCCAGGAGGCGCCGAGGGAGTCCCGGGGCGCGGTGGTCGGACTCTTCAACATGTCCGGCGCCATCGGCATCCTGTTCTGCACGGCCATCGGCGGCCGTCTCTTCGATGCCATCGGGCCCCACGCAGTCTTCGAGATGGTGGGCGGCATCACGGTGCTCGTGGTGCTCTACGCCGTCTGGGTGCGGTGGAAGGCCCCCGGCCCGATGACCACCGGCGGCGGCTTCATGGGCGCCGCCCACTGAGGACGTCGGAGCGGCTTCAGGCGGAAGCCGGCGGCGGTGATCGCCTTCGCGAGGGCGTCCTGCCCGATCTGGCCGGGATCGAATTCCACGGCCACCGTGCCGCTCACCCGGTCCGCCTTCGCCGCCGTCACGCCCTTGTGGCTCGTCAGGGCGTTCTGGACGCTGCGCTCGCAGCCCCCGCAGGTCATGCCCTGCACCTTGAACTCCGTCTTCATGAGGTTCTTTCCTCCGGTCATCATGGTGTTTTCCTCGCGGTGCGCCGGCTACCCGCGTGGGTGCCAGCGGCGCAACAGCAGTGAATTGGTCACGACGCTGACGCTGCTCATGGCCATGGCCGCGCCCGCCAGGGCGGGGCTGAGGAAGCCGAAGGCAGCCAGCGGAATGCCGATCACATTGTAGATGAAGGCCCAGAACAGGTTCTGCTTGATCTTGCGGAACGTGGCCCGGCTGACCTCGATGGCCCCGGCCACCAGGCGCGGGTCCGGGCGCATCAGGGTGATGCCCGCGGTCTCCATGGCAATGTCGGTCCCGGTGCCCATGGCGATGCCCACGTCGGCGGCCGCCAGGGCGGGGGCGTCGTTGATGCCGTCGCCGAGCATGCCCACCACCCGGCCGGCCGCCCGGAGTTCGTCGACCGCGCCGGACTTGCCCTCGGGCCGGATGGCCCCGCGGGCTTCGTCGACGCCAGCGTCCCGCCCGACGGCGGCGGCGACCAGTTCCGCATCGCCGGACAGCATCAGGGTGCGCACGCCCATCCGGCGCAGGGCCGTGACCGCGGGGACGGCCTCGGGCCGCAGCGGGTCGGCGATGGCGAGCACGCCCAGCACGCCGCCGCGATCGGCGACGAACACGGCCGTGCGACCCTGGCGTTCCCACTCGAGCACCCGGGCCGCCGCGTCGCCGGTTTCGATGCCCTGCTCGTCGAGGAGCCGGGCATTGCCGATGAAGATCTCCCGGCCCGCGACACTGCCGCTGACCCCGCGCCCGGTGTGGCTGCGGAAGTCCGTCACCGCGAGGCGACCGAGGTGGCGCTCGCCAGCCCCCGCGAGCACGGCCCGGGCCAGCGGGTGCTCGCTGCCGTGCTGCACGGATGCGGCCAGCTGCAGCAACTCGTCCTCGCTGCCCCGGAGGGCCGCCGTGCCGACCAGCGTGGCGCGGCCGGCGGTGAGGGTGCCGGTCTTGTCGAACACCACGGTGTCGAGCCGGTGGGCCCGTTCGAGGGACTCCACGTCCTTGATCAGGATGCCGGCCCGGGCCGCCGCCCCCGTGCCGGTCATGATGGCGGTCGGCGTCGCGAGGCCGAGCGCGCAGGGGCAGGCGATGACCAGCACCGCCACACCGGAGACCAGCGCCTGTTCGAAGCTGCCGGTCACCAGCAGCCAGCCGGCGAAGGTCAGCAGGGCGAGCACCACGACGATGGGCACGAAGATCGCGCTGATGCGGTCCACCAGGCGCTGCACCGGAGCCTTGCCGCCTTGGGCGTTCTCGATCAGGCGGATGATGCGTGCCAGGGTGGAGTCGGCGCCCACCGCCGTGGCCCGCACCTCGAGCAGCCCGGTGCCGTTGATGGCGCCACCCGTGACCGAGCTGCCGGGCTGCTTGTCCACCGGCAGGCTTTCCCCGGTGATCAGGGCCTCGTCCAGCTCGCTGCGGCCGGCCACCACCTGGCCGTCCACCGGAACCCGCTCCCCTGGCCGGACGACCACCAGGTCGCCGGCCCGCACCGCCGTGATCGGCACCTCCCGCTCGCTGCCGTCGGCGGCGCGCAGGCGGGCCGTCTGGGGGCGCAGGTCCATCAGCTGGCGGATGGCCGCGGTCGTGCCGCGCTTGGCCTTCGACTCCAGGAACTTGCCGAGCAGCACCAGGGTGATGATGACCACCGACGCCTCGAAGTAGAGCTGGCCCATCGCCCCGTCGAGGCCCAGGGTGGCCAGCAGGTACACGCTGTAGCCGTAGGCGGCCGAGGTCCCCAGGGCGACCAAGACATCCATGTTGCCCGAGCGGGCCTTGATCGCCTTCCAGGCGGAGCGGTAGAAGCGGGCGCCGATGACGAACTGCACGGGCGTCGCGAGCAGCAATTCGATCCAGGCGGGCAGGTGCCAGTGCAGGTCCAGGGACATCGCCCCCATCTGCACGAGCAGGGGCGCAGCGAAGGCGGTCGCGATCAGCAGGATGGCGAGTTCCCGGCGCAGCGCCGCCTGGTCCCGCTGCCGGTGGGCCTCCTCGGCCTCCGCCTGGCCCGCGGCCGGGGAGTCGATGCGGGCGCCGTAGCCTGCCTTCGTGACGGCCTCGGCCAGGTCGGAGAGGCGCGCAACGCCGGGCACGGCGCGCACGTCGGCGCGCTCGATGGCGAGATTGACGTTGGCCTCCAGGACCCCCGGAACCTGGCGGAGTGCCTTCTCGACCCGCGTCGAGCAGGCGCTGCAGGTCATCCCCTCGATGGCGAAGGAAAACGACTCCGCAGGCACCTCGAAGCCGGCCTTCACGATGGCGTCGGCGATGGCCGCCACGGCCAGCCGGTCCGGGTCATAGCTGACGTCCGCCCGCTCCACGGCGAAGTTGACCGTGGCCGATTCCACGCCCGCGACCAGCCCGAGGGCCTTCTCGAGCCGGGTGGCGCAGGCGCTGCAGGTCATGCCGCGCACCGGCAAGTCCACCCGGGCACGGGCCGTGCCGGCGGGCATGGCCGGATCGGAGGCACGGGCAGCGTCGGCGGGAATGACGCTCAAGGAAGTTCCTCGGCAGGCGGGCGGCGGAATGACCCCCCGATGGTATCAAGCGGACTTGGTGGTGGCGGCCGCAAATTCAAGCCGCGGCATTACGTCACACCGGCGCGTCGCCGTCAGGGCGGGTCCAGCAGCGCCGCCATCCGCCGGCGCAGCGGCTCATCCGGCAGCCGCCCGGTGCCGCCCGCCAGGTTGTCCCGGAGGTTCTTCACGCTGGTCGTCGCCGGGATCACGGCCGTGACCGCCGGGTGGGCGACGATGAACTTCATGAAGAACTGGCCCCACGACGTGCAGTCGAATTCCGCGGCCCAGCCCGGCAGGGGCCTGCCGCGGACGCGGCCGAACAGTTCACCCCGCATATAGGGGCGGTTCACCAGCACGGCCATGCCCCGCTCCTGCGCCAGCGGCAGCAGCACCTGCTCCGCCTCCCGCTCCCCGAGGCTGTAATTCAGCTGGACGAAATCCAGGGGTTCGGCCCGCATCACCGCGGCAAACTCCTCGTACTGCTCCTTGCGCGAGGTGGTGATGCCGAGGTAGCGGATGCGGCCCGCCTCCCGCCAGTCCCGGAGCGTCGCAAGGTGCGTCCGCCAGTCCCGCAGGTTGTGGACCTGCATGAGGTCGATCCGGGCGACGCCGAGCAGGGCCAGCGACTGCTCCATCTGCCGGATGCCGGCCTCGCGGCCGTCGGCCCAGACCTTGGTCGCGGTGAACACGGGCGGCCGGCCGAGGGCGCCCAGCAGTTCGCCGGTCACAGCCTCGGCGCGCCCGTACATGGGTGAGGAATCGATGACGGTGCCACCCCCCGCGAGCAGGGTGCGGACCACCTCCACGAGCGGGCCCCGGGCTTCTGGCGTGCTGGTCACGTCGAAGGTGCGGGACGTCCCGAGGCCGATCACCGGCAGGGCCTCGCCGGTGGCAGGGATGCGGCGGGTCAGCAGCGGCGCGGGCGTGGCATCGGCGCGGACCCGCCCGTTGGCCAGGAGCGCCGCGCCGGCCAGCTGGGCGAGGAATGTCCTGCGATTGGTCATTGGCTGCCTCTCTGCATCAATACGGGTGTCAATGGCCAGATATGCCGCTGGAATCCGGCGTGCGTCAAGCCCAGAATCGTCGCTGCGCACCGTGACAACAATGTACTAACATGTCGGGAGGCCAGAAACGAGTGCTCGTTCCATCCATGAAGACCACGATTCGCAGGCTCGGGAATTCCCGCGGCATCCTCATTCCAAAGCCTTTCCTGGTACAGGTCGGGCTCGAGCAGGGGGCCGCCGAGCTGACCGTGGAAGGCGATGCCATCGTGCTCCGTCGCGCCCGGCCGGAGGTCAGGGCCGGCTGGGCCGAGGCGTGCCAGTCCCTCTCGCTGGCGGGCGATGACGCGCTGGTCTGGCCCGAGTTCGGCAATTCGGGCGATGAGGACCTGGCGTGGTGAAGCGTGGTGAAGTCTGGCTGGCCACCCTGGACCCCGCGCGGGGCAGCGAAATCCGCAAGACCCGGCCGTGCCTCGTGATCTCGCCCCCGGAAATGAACGCCCACCTGCGGACGGCCATCGTCGCACCCCTCACCCGCGGGGCCCGCTCCGCCCCGTTCCGCGTCCCCGTGCGCTTTGCCGGCAAGTCGGGGCTGATCGTGCTCGACCAGATCCGGACCCTCGACAAGGAGCGGCTGGTGAAACGCCTTGGCAGCGTGGGCCGGCGAACCCTCGCGGCGACCCTGGGCACCCTGCAGGAGATCTTCGCGCCCTGACGGCGCTACCGGGATGGCAGAACCGTGCGCCGGCGGCGCGCCTGGAAGAGCCGGATGAACTCCCCGAACACCGCGTCACCGAGCCGGCGCGACCTATCGATGTGTACCGGGGTATCGCGGGCGATCGCCTCGGGGTCTATGACCCCCTGGAGCGCTTCGAGTTCACGGCGATTGACCGGCGCGTGCAGCCAGCGGTTGACCATGGGCTCGTCCACCTCCAGGTGGAACTGCAACCCGTACACGTTGTGCCCGTAGCGGAATGCCTGGTGCGGGCACGCGGCCGAGGTGGCGAGGTGCACCGCACCGTGCGGGATGGCGAAGGTGTCGCCATGCCACTGGAAGATCTTCTCGGGTCCCGCGAAGTGCCGGAACAGCGGGTCCGAGCGGCCGGCCTCGGTGGGCGCCACGTCGTACCAGCCGATCTCCTTCGTGTGATGGGGCAGCACCGGGGCGCCGAGGGCCCGGGCCAGCAGCTGGGAGCCGAGGCAGATCCCCAGCACGGGCTTCCCGTCCCGCATCGCCGCCTGGATCGCCGCCACCTCCGTCGCCAGGTGCCGGTAGCGGGTGACCTGGTCGCAGTTCATGGGGCCGCCGAGCACGACGAGCCCGTGGTAGCGGTCGAGGTCGGGCACCGCGTCCGGATGGCGGCCGAAGTTGACGTAGCGGATCCGGAAGCCGTGGTCCCGGAGCAGCGGGTCGAGGGTGCCGAGGATCTCGTGGGGGACGTGCTGGAAGACGAGCAGGCGGCGCATCCGGCGATTCTAGGGCTGGACGCGCCGCCTGTCCCGGGCCTCAGCGGGGCTTCGAGAAGACGTAGTCGCTGGCCTTCTGGCTGGTGTGGCAGCCGAAGCAGGCGGTCGCCGCCTGGTCACCCACCACTCTCTGGGCCGGATCGCCGGCCGCAAAACCCTCAAAGCCCCAGCCGCCGGTGGCAGCGTACTTCCGCGCGTCCTTGTGCATCACCCCGAGGACCTTGCGCGGTCCCTCCTGCACGGCGTTGCCCCCGGTCACCACATCCAGCAGGTCGAAGGCGATGACCGCGCCATCGGGGAATGTCCCGCTGGCGTACCCCGTCATCGCCTCGGCGTTGGCGTACAGGTGGTGGATGCCGCCGAACGAGGCGTAGAGTTCGTGGCCGGGCTCGATGACCATGCTCTTCACGTGCTGCCACGTCCGGTAGTCCTTCGGGTAGGGGACGACGGCGTCGACGGCGAGGGCGGCCTGCCCGGCGGTGGACAGCACGGCGGCGAGCACGGCCGGGGGGAGTCGGTTGGCGGGGTTCTTGGGCATGGCACTCTCCGGTGTTGACGTGAAACGGGACCACACGCTATCAACGGGGGTCGGCCCTGCCCAGCAGGCACCGGCAGGTGGGTGGGTTACCGGAAGGTTCAGTATGTTGATGAAAAAAGAATTCGATCCGGAGCGCGGCCAGCGCAGCGTGCCCCGCATGGTCGAGCAGGTGCTGGGCTGCAAGTGGACCCTGCGCGTCCTGGCTGCCATCCGCGGCGGCGTGGTCCGGCCCGGCGCGCTCGAGCGCGACATCGCGGGCATCAGCACCAAAGTGCTCAATGAGCGGCTGCGCAAGCTGGTCCGCTTCGGCGTCGTGGAGCGGCGCGCCTTCCCGGAAGTGCCTCCCCGGGTCGAGTACCGACTGACACCCTTCGGGCGCCGTTTCAGCCGGGTGCTCGACGCGGTGGAAGCGCTCGAGGCCGAGAGCGCCGACAGGCCTGTTCGCGGCTGAAGCCGCTCCTACAGGAGCGTGAAAGGGTCGGCGTCGCGCCAGGCGGGGAACTTCTCCCGGTAGCGGCGCAGGGCGGCAAGGTCCAGATTGACGGTGCAGTGCCCTGGGTCGCAGCCGAGATCCGCGAGCGGCTGCCCCAAGTGGTCGTGCACGCTGCTGTCGCCCGAATAAGCGATGCCCTTGCCGTCGGTGCCGGTGCGGTTGACGCCGGCCACGTAGCACTGGTTCTCCACGGCCCGGGCCGGCAGCAGCGCGCGCCAGGCCGTGCGGCGCGCGGCGGGCCAGTTGGCCACGTAGAGCAGCAGGTCGTAGGCGTCGGCGCCCCGGCTGAAGACCGGGAAGCGGAGGTCGTAGCAGACGAGGGGGCAGACGCGCCAGCCCTTTAGTGTCGTGATCAGCCGGTCCCGCCCCGGCGCGAAGTGCTCGTGCTCGCCGGCCATGCGGAAGAGGTGGCGCTTGTCGTAGTGCCGGTGGCGGCCGTCGGGGGGCATCCAGACGAAGCGGTTGAAGTAGCGTCCGCCGTCCTCGATGACCAGGCTCCCGCAGATCACGGCGCCGAGTTCCGCGGCCAGGGCGGCCAGCCACCCGACCGTGGGCCCGGACATGGGCTCGGCCTGGGCCCGGGTGTCCATGGTGAAGCCCGTGGTGAACATCTCCGGCAGGACCACGAGGTCCGTCGGCCCCGGCAGGCCGCGGAGCAACGCGCCGAAATGCGCCCGGTTCGCCGCCGGGTCGTGCCAGGCGAGCGGCGCCTGCACGAGCGTGACGGTCAGATCCTGCACAGGATCTCCGCGGCGCGCTCGAGGGTGGACTCGTCCTTGGCGAAGCAGAAGCGGAGCAGGGGGCGCGCCAGCGGCTCGGCGCAGAACACCGACACGGGGATGCACGCGACCCCCGCCTCCCGGGTCAGCCGCCGGGCGAAGGCCACGTCGTCCTCGCCGGTGATGTCGCCGTAGTCGAGCAGCTGGAAGTAGGTGCCCGCCGCCGGCGCTAGCCGGAACCGCGAGCCCGCCAGCAGCGCGCAGAAGCGGTCCCGCTTCGCCTGGTAGAAGGCGGACAGGCCCAGGTAGTGACCGGGGTCCGACGCGAGGAAATCCGCCAGGGCCCACTGCATGGGCGTCACCACGCAGAACTGCACGAACTGGTGCACCCGGCGGAACTCCCGGGTCAGCGCCGCGGGCGCCACGCAGTAGCCGATCTTCCAGCCCGTCGCGTGGTAGGTCTTGCCGAAGGACGAGACCACGAAGCTGCGGTCGGCGAGCGCCGGGTATCGCAGCAGGCTCTCGTGTCGCCGGCCGTCGAAGAGGATGTGCTCGTAGACCTCGTCGCCGAGGAGGAGGAGGCGCGACCCGCTGACCAGTTCCGTGAGTGCGTCGAGGTCGGCCGGGACCAGCACGGCGCCGGTCGGATTGTGGGGCGTGTTGAGGATGAGGAGCCGCGTGCGGGGCGTGACCGCCGCCCGCACCCGGTCCCAGTCCACGGCGAAGTCCGGCGCCATGAGGGGCACGTGCACGGCCCGGCCGCCGGCCAGGCGGATGGCGGGATCGTAGGCATCGTAGGCCGGGTCCAGGCACAGCACCTCGTCACCGGGCTGCACCACGGCCTCGATGGCGCAGAACAGGGCCTCGGTGGCCCCGGAGGTGATGGTCACCTCCGTGTCCGGGTCGACCACCCGCCCGTACAGGGCGAGCGTCTTCAGCGCCACCTGCTCCCGCAGGGCGGGCAGGCCGGCCATGGGGGCGTACTGGTTGTGGCCGCTGCCGAGGTGCGCCGCAACCCGCTCGAGCAGGCCCGCGGGCGGCGGAAAGTCCGGGAACCCCTGGGACAGGTTGATGGCCCCGTGGCGGGCCGCCAGGTCGGACATCACGGTGAAGATGGTCGTGCCCACGTCGGGCAGCTTGCTCACGACCTCGGGCGGCGGGCCGGCAGGCGCCCGGGTGGCAGGGGATGCGGGGGGCGGCATGGATCCGGTGACGGGAATTTGGCGTTTTGTTTGACTTCGGTTGCGGCGCACCCCGATCATAGCGCCTGTTTTCCCGCGGTACCCCGCCAGGACGCATGAATCCCCTCACCGATGCCCCGGTGGCCCCGGCCGCCGCGCCCGGAACCCCGGTCGCACCCGGCCCGTCGGCCTTCTTCCCGACCGGCCAGAGTGGACGCATGACCGCGGTCCGCCACCTCATCGAGCAGGTGGCGGCATTCCAGACCAGCGTCCTCATCACCGGCGAGTCGGGCACGGGCAAGGAGTGGGCCGCGCGCTACGTGCACGAACTTTCACCCCGGGCCGACAAGGCCTTCGTGCCCGTGAACTGCGGGGCGATCCCCGCCGACCTGCTCGAGAGCGAACTCTTTGGCCACGAGAAGGGAGCCTTCACCGGCGCCATCTCCACCCGGGTGGGACGGTTCGAGGCCGCCGAGGGCGGCACGCTGTTCCTCGACGAGATCGGTGACATGAGCCTGCCAATGCAGGTGAAGCTGCTGCGGGTGCTGCAGGAGCGGACCTACGAGCGGGTCGGCAGCAACCGTCCCCGCAGCTGCGACGTGCGGATCATCGCGGCGACCCACCGCAACCTGGAGGCGGCGATCCGGGAAGGCAACTTCCGGGAAGACCTCTATTACCGCCTCAACGTGTTCCCGATCGAGTTGCCCCCGCTCCGGGAGCGGCTCGAGGACCTCGGCGACCTCATCGCGAACATCCTGGAGCGTTGCCGGGCCACCGGCCTGTCACCGGTACAGGTGACGCCCGGCGCGGTGCGCATCCTCCGGCACTACGCCTGGCCCGGGAACATCCGGGAGCTCGCCAACCTGCTCGAGCGGCTCTGCGTGCTGTATCCGGACGGGGTGGTGGATATCCCCCAGCTGCCCACCCGGTACACGGCCAGCGCCCCCTTGCGGGAAGCGGACCGGCGGGAGGTGGCCGCCACCCGCGCCTCCGGGCCCCAGCCCCAGGACATCGAGCTGCCGGCGGAGGGCCTGCCGCTCAAGGACTACCTGGAGCAGATCGAGATGGCCCTGATCCGCCGCGCGCTCCACGACGCCAACGGCGTCATCGCCCACGCGGCCGAGAAGCTGCAGGTCCGCCGCACCACCCTCGCCGAGAAGATGAAGCGCTACGGGATCGGCTAGGCCGCCATTCCTCAGGCGGCGCGTTCGGCCTTGTGGCAGGTGAACCGGTCGCGACCGGCCCGCTTCGACTCGTAGAGCGCGGCGTCGGCTGCGGCCAGGAGCGCCTTCGGGTCCTCGAAGCGGGTCCCGGAGTCGCAGGTCGCGATGCCGAGCGACAGCGTGATCCCCACCGACTTGCCATCCGCCGTCTGCGCCTTGCGGGACCGGGCCTCCTGGCAGACCCGCGTGCCCACGTGGTTCGCCTTCTCGGCATCCACGCCCGGCAGCAGCAGTACGAACTCGTCACCGCCGTAGCGGGCCACCACGTCGGTGTCGCGCAGTGACTCCCGCAGCAGGCGGGCCACCGTCTGCAGCACGGCGTCGCCGGCCTGGTGCCCGTTGGTGTCGTTGACCTCCTTGAACTTGTCGAGGTCGACGAACACGACCGAGAGTGGCCAGCCGTTCTTCGTCGCGGCCTCGAACTCCCGGGCGAGGGATTCCTCGAAGAACCGCCGGTTGTGCGCGTTCGTGAGGGGGTCCCGGATGTTCTCGGTCTTGAGCTCGCTGTTTTCCTCCTCGAGCTGCTTCTTCGTGCCCTTGAGGTCCTGGTTCTCGGCAATGGTGTACAGGTTGCGCACCATCAGCGTCTCGCGGGCCGCGTCGGTGATGTCCTGCAGCTGGTCCGCGTCGTAGAGCTCCATCTGGAAGAGCTCCTCGGCCACGGGCAACTGCTCCCGGACGAGATCGAACATCTCACCCAGGCGGTGTGGCTGGATCCCGAGGAACTTGTGGGCCTGCTGGCCCACGCGACGCAGCGTCACGTCGTTGCGGGCGCCGAGCCAGACGTCGGACAGCTCGCCCGACAGTGCGACCGTCCGGACGAAGAGCTTGTCGTCGCCCTCGACGCCGGCCGCGCTCGGGTCATGGCTGTGCTGGACGGCCTGCACGAGGCTGGCGGGCAGCTTCCAGATGCCGAGCAGCGCGGAGCCAATCATCCGGTGGTCGGAACCGATGCAGTTCTGCTCGTGCTGGCAGATCCGCGGGTGCTCGATCTTGAACGGCGACATGCCGTCGTAGACCTCCGGCCAGAGCTTGAAGATCACCAGCATGCCGAGGTCCTGCAGCAGCGAAGCGAGGAAGATCTCCTCCGCGTCCCGGCGTCCCAGCTCGCTAGCCAGCAGCTTGGCCCAGGCTGCCGACAGCACCGTCCGGCGCCAGTAGGCCTGGAAGTCGAAGCCCTCGGTCGAGGTCTTCTTGAGGGCCTGTACCAGCGTGAAGCTGAGGGCGAGGGTCAGCGTGGCATTGAGGCCGAGCGTGATCAACGCCTGGCGCAGGTTCGCGCTTTGCCGGCGCCGGGCATACATTGCCGAGTTGGCGATGCGCATCACCTTGGCGGCGATCGCGGGATCGGCGCTCACCGCATCGGCCACCTTGCCGAGGTCGATGTCCGGATTCTGGGCGAGCTGCAGCACCTGCATCGCGACGGGCGGCGGCGTGGGGAAGTTCGTGCAGGTCTTCAGGCGCTGCATGATGTGCTCGGGGATCTGGCTCATGGCTCGTCGCTCCGGAGGGCTTGTTCTTGATTGATGTGGCTGGGTTGCTGGTGCTGGAAGTTGCCGCTCAGTGCAGTTCCGCCGGGCCGTCCTGGCCCGGGGCGCGGCCGTAGAGGGTCTGGACGAGGTGGGCCTCGCCCTGGCTGAGGCCGCAGGTGTCGACCAGCTGGCGGGCCGTGGCGCCGTGGCGCGACAGGGCGATGGCCTGGCGGAGGCCATTGCGCGTGTTGCCGCCCGTCACGGCGTCCTGGCGGGAGGCAAGCTGGTCCACCCGCTGCCGCAGCTGGATGGCCTCGCTGGCGGCATCGGCCAGCAGCAGTTCCGTCGCCTGCAGGCGCTGGTGCAGTTCGTCCCAGCGCTCTGCGATGTCCGTGGCCCGCGACGGGCGGGCCAGCCGGCGCGCGAGCCAGCCGAGCGCGAGCAGGCAGGGTATGGCGGCGATGGCCACGGCCACCGAGGCCGGGGTGGCGGCGGGCAGTGCCACCTCGTTCAGGAGGCCGGCCGTGCGGGCGAGGGCCTCGTGGAGGGAGGGCAGTGCAAGGTTGTCGAGCGCGGGCATGGGATTCCCCTAGGCAAGTTCGTCGATGTGATGGGTGGAGCCGTCCGGGTCCTGCCCGGGCGTCTGCTTGCGGTCGTTGCCGGTCTTGTCCTTGTCATCCTGCCGGCGCGGGTCCGGCCGGCGGCGACGGTCCTCCACGCGGCGGACCCAGTTGGACGGGATGGTGGGCGTGACGTGATCCACGGGTTTCATCCGGTCACCTCGCTGGCCAGGCTGGCGGGCTCGGGCGTGGTGGCACCCGCAGGGACCGCGCTGGCGGGTTCCGGCAGGGCCGCGGGCAGCTCCTCGATGGCCGGTCCGGCGGCGATACCGCCCGGCATCGGGTCTGTGGCGGCAGGTGGCGTCCCGAGGATCACCAGGGCCACCCGCCGGTTCCGGTTGCGGCCCTCGGTGGTCGAGTTGTCGGCGACCGGCTGGTTCTCGCCCATGCCGGCCACCACCATGCGGCTCGCGGTGATCCCGCGCTGCTCGAACAGCCGGACGATGCGCGCGGCGCGGGCGGCGGACAGCTCCCAGTTCGACGGGAACTGCACGGTGCGGATGGGGCGGTTGTCCGTGTGGCCCTCGATGCGGATCGGGTAGGGGCGTTCCGCCAGGATCGCCGCGAGGCGCTCGAGGATCCCGACGGCGGCCGGCTCGATCTCGGCGCTGCCGCTCGGGAAGAGGATGTCGGTGTTGATCTCCACCTCGACCCAGGATGGCGCCCGCTGGATGCGGATCATGTCCTGGTCGATGAGGAGCTGGAGGGCGCTCTCCAGGTCCTCGGTCATCTGGCGGAGCTGGGCCTGGAGGGCCTCGTCCTCCTCGGCGGCCGGCGTCCCGGCGCCCTTCTCGGGAAACTTGATGGCCTGGTTGGGCTTCAGGCCGGCGAGCGTATCGTCGCCCTTCGAC
This sequence comes from uncultured Gammaproteobacteria bacterium, assembly GCA_937958785.1. Classification (GTDB taxonomy): domain Bacteria; phylum Pseudomonadota; class Gammaproteobacteria; order Steroidobacterales; genus SHZI01. Next base: position 19,049 of record CALGMY010000141.1, read on the forward strand.
TTGGCGGGCTTGTCGCCGATCGGCACCGGCTCCATCGTGCGCGGCGTGCCGCGGAATGCGGCGGTGAGCGAGTCGGACAGCACCCGGTACTTGCCCTCGTTCACCGAGGACACGGCGTACATGACCACGAAGAAGGCGAGCAGCAGCGTCACGAGGTCGCCATAGGGAATGGCCCAGGCCTCGTGGTTGGCGTGCTCCTCGTGCTCGTGCTTGCGGGCCATGGTCGTGCCGGGCGTCAGCCCATGAACCCCTTCAGCTTCGACTCGAGGTTGCGGGGGTTCTCGCCCTCGGCAATGGCGATGATCCCCTCGATGATCATCTCCTTGGCGTGGGTCTGCTTCTTGATGATGTCCTTCAGCTTGTTGGCCATCGGCAGGAAGAACAGGTTCGCGAGGCCGATGCCGTAGATCGTGGCGGTGAACGCCGCCGCGATGCCGGGGCCCAGCTTGCTGGGGTCGGCCAGGTTCTTCATGACCGCGATGAGGCCGAGCACGGCGCCGATGATGCCGAGGGTCGGGGCGTAGATGCCCATGCCCTCGAACACCTTGGCGCTCTGGGTCTCGGACTTCTCCTTGGCGTCCAGCTCCACTTCGAGGGCCTCGCGGATCTTCTCCGGCTCCGTGCCGTCCACGAGCATCTGCAGGGCCTTCTTGGCAAACGGGTCGGGCTCGGTTTCCAGGGACGGCTCGAGGCCGAGCAGGCCCTGCTTGCGGGCGGTCTCGCTCCACTCGACCATCTTGGCGATGAGCTTCTCGTGGTCCTCCAGCGGCGGCTTGAAGATCCAGGGGACGATCTTCCAGGCCCGGGCGAAGGTGGCCTTCGGGGTCTGGATCAGGATCGAGGCGAAGGTGCCCACCACCACGATGGTGAAGGCGGCGCCGTTCAGCAGGGCGCCGACGCCCGCGCCTTTGAGGACCGCACCGACGACGATCGCCACGAAGGCGAGCACGAGGCCGATGACGCTCAGGATATCCATCAGCGTGTCACCACGGCCCGCGAGTCGAGGGCCTCGTGCATCAGGGCCCGAACCCGGGCGAGGGCCTGCCCGTGGATCTGGCAGACCCGGGACTCGGTCACGCCGAGCACCTCGCCGATCTCCTTCAGGTTCAGCTCCTCGTCGTAGTAGAGGGACATCACGAGCGCTTCACGCTCGGGCAGCGACTGGATCGCCCGGGTGAGTGCCTGCCGGAACTCGTCGGACTCCAGCTCCAGGGAGGGTTCGTTGTCCGGATCCTGGATCTGGTGGACCGGCATGTCGCCGTCGTCACCCTCCTGGTCGAGGCTGAAGAGGCGGTGGGCCGCCGCCGCCGTCACGATGCGGAAGTACTCCTCGAGGCCCACGCCGAGCTCGGCGGCGATCTCGCGGGCGTCTGCCGGCTTGCCTGTCCTGTTTTCCACTGCCTGAATCGCCGCTGTCAGTTCCCGTTGCCTGCGATAGACCGAGCGTGGCGTCCAGTCCGTGTTCCGCACCTCGTCCAGCATCGCCCCGCGCACGCGGATCCCCGCGTAGGTCTCGAAACTCGCTCCCTTGGCCGGCGAGTACTGGCGCGCGGCATCCAGCAGCGCGATCAGTCCGACCTGGACCAGGTCATCCTGGTCCACACCGTCCGGCAGCCGCCCACGCAGGTGGTTCGCGATCCGCTTCACGAGCGGCGCGTACTCCTGCACGAGCACGTCGGGCGACTGCCCGGCGGCGGTGGCATACCGGTTGGCGGGGGTCATGCCGCGGCGTGCTCCCGGCCGGCGCCGCCGCCCTTCAGCAGGCGCTCGACGAAGAACTCGATGTTGCCCCGTGCCGCGCGGGGTCCCTCCCAGTTGTCGGCACGGTGGGCCAGCTTCTTGAGGGCGCCGGCCGCGAGGCTGGTGGGGAACGCCGTCACGAAGGGGGTCTGCAGCTGGACGGCGCGCCACACCCGGTCGTCGTAGGGCACGCTGCCGGCGTGGTCCAGCGTGACCTGCAGGAAGCGCTCCGACACCCGCAACAGCTTTTCGAAGAGGCTGCGCCCGTCGCCGCCCTGGTGGGTCATGTTGGTGACGATGCGGAACCGCGTCACATTGTGTTCGGTGCTGAGGACCTTGATGAGGGCGTAGGCGTCCGTGATCGACGTGGGTTCGTCGCACACCACAACCAGGACCTCGTTGGCTGCCGCGCAGAAGCGCAGGACCCCCTCCGAGATGCCGGCCGCCGTGTCGATCATGAGGACGTCCAGGTCCTCCGTGAGCTCGCTGAAGGCGTGGATGATCCCGGCGTGCTGGGCCGGTGCGAGGTTCGCCATCGAGGCGAGTCCCGAGGCGCCCGGCACGACGCGGATCCCCGCGGGGCCGGTCACGATGACGTCCTCAAGCCTGCGTTCGCCGCTCACCACGTCCGACAGGGAATGGGCGGGCTGCAGGCCGAGCAGCACGTCGACGTTGGCGAGGCCGAGGTCGGCATCAAGCAGCATCACCCGCCGCCCGAGCATGCTCATGGCGATGGCGAGGTTGGCCGCGATGTTGGTCTTGCCCACGCCGCCCTTGCCGCCGGTCACCGCGAGCACCTTCACGGGCCGCGGGTTGCGCTGGCGACGGAGGCCCTCGGCCTGGTCGGTCACGGTCTGGCCTTCAGGCGCAAGCATGGTCGGCCACCTCCGAGAACTGGCGCGCCAGGGTGTCCGGGTCCACCACGCGACTCTCCCGGCGCATCAGCTCGACCGCCATCTTGGCGAGCCAGGACTGGCGGTTCTTCATCAGGTGCAGGTCCTCGGGGACGCGCTGGCCATTCGCCACGTAGGCGAGCGGCAGGCCGGTCCGGATCAGTACCGAGAGGGCGCCCCCAAGCGACGTGGCCTCGTCGGTCTTGGTGAGGATGCACCCGGCCGGGCGGGCCGTCCGGAACACGTCCACAATTTCCTGCAACGCGCCCGCGGCCGTGGTGGCCGGCAGGGCCAGCAGGGTGGAGACCCGGGTGTCGGTCGCCGCGAGCCGGGCCAGCTGCTCGGGCAGGCGCCCGTCCCGCTGGCCCATGCCGGCCGTGTCCACGAGGACCAGGCGCCGGTCCTTCAGGGCGGCCAGGGCCTCGGTCAGGCTCTGGGTATCGGCAGCCTGGGCCACCGGGACCCCCATGATCTGGCCGAAGGTCTCCAGTTGCTCCCGCGCTGCAACGCGGAAGGTGTCCGTCGTCACCAGGCCCACGGCCTCGGGGCCGAATTGCAGGGCGGCCCGGGCGGCCAGCTTGGCGATGGTGGTGGTCTTGCCGACCCCGGTCGGGCCGATGACGGCGTACACGCCGCCGTCGGCCACCAGGTCGCAGGTGGCGATGGGCAGCTGCTCGACCAGGGTCCGCAGGCCGGCGGTCCAGCCGCCCACCGGGTGATCGGCCGTGGCCCGGTCCGCCAGCCGGCGCGCAATGTCCGGGTCGAGGCCGAGCTGGGTGTAATGGCGTAGCAGGGTGGCGACCGCGGGTGACTGGCGGGCGCCTTCGTCCCAGAGCAGGCGGCCGAGCTGGGCTTCCAGCAGGGAGCGGATGGCGCGCATTTCCTCCCGCATCTCGTCGAGTTCGCTGGCGGTGGCCGCCGTTGCGGCCCGGGGAGGCTGGTACCAGCCGCCGTGGCGGTCATTGCCCCCGTCGATGCGCACCACGGGGCCTTCGTCCTCCCGGCCGCTCGTGCTGGCATAGCCGGTCGCCGTGTAGGTCATCGGGGCAGCGGCAGCGGGAACGTCGGCTTCGTCCGTGGCCGCCGAGATCTCGACCCCGGCGCCGGTCCGCGCGGTCTCGAGGATCACGGCGTCGGCGCCCAGGGCTTCCCGCACCTGGCGCATGGCATCACGCATGTCGGTGCCGGTGAATCGTCTGATCTTCATGGCCTCTTCCTCTGCTGCCTCAGGTGCCGACGGCGGCTATCAGTCGTACGCGCTTGCTGTCCGGGACCTCGTTGTAGGCGAGGACCCGCAGGGTGGGCACGGCGAACCTCAGGAACCGTGCCAGCCAGGGACGGAGCGTTGGCGCCACCAGGAGGACCGCCGGCTGGCCGGCGGCTTCCTGACGGTGGGCCGTCTCCGCCAGCTGGCCCTGCAGCTTCTCGGCCAGCGTCGGCTCGATCCCGGCGGTTTCCGCACCGCCCTTGAGTGCTTCTTGCAAGATCTGTTCCAGCCGGGGGTCCAGGGTGATGACCGGCAGCTCCTCGTTGCCGCCGCTCGCCCGCTGGACGATGGTCCGGCCGAGGGTCACCCGCACCGCGCCCACCAGGGCATCCGGGTCCTGGGTGGCCCGGCCGTGTTCCGCGAGGGCCTGGCAGATGGCCCGCATGTTCGTGACCGGGACCTGCTCCCGCAGGAGCTCCTGGAGCACCCGCACGATCACCGACAGGGGCAGGGTCTTCGGGACCAGCTCCTCGATGAGCTTGGGCACCTGCTTGCCCAGCCGGTCCAGCAGTTCCTGGGCCTCCTGGTGGCCGAAGATCTCGTGGGCGTGCTCGTGCAGGACCTTGGACAGGTGGGTGGCGATCACCGTCGGCACGTCCACCACCGTGTAGCCCCGCGCCTGGGCCTCCTCCCGCTGGCCGGTCTCGATCCACACGGCCTCGAGGCCGTAGGCCGGGTCCTTCGCGGGGATGCCGTTGATGCGCTGCTCGATGTGGCCCGGGTTGATGGCGAGCTCCTTGTCCACGTGCACCTCGCCGGAGGCGACGCCCGAGCCCATCACCGAGATCCGGTAGCCGTTCGCGGGCAGGTCCAGGTCGTCCCGGATCCGGACCGGCGACACGAGGAAGCCGAGTTCGTCGGACAGGCGCTTGCGCACCCCCTTGATCCGGCGCATGAGTTCCCCGTCCTGCTGGCGGTCCACGAGCGGGATCAGGCGGTAGCCCACGTCGAGGCCGATCGCATCGGTCTCGACCACGTCGTTCCAGGAGAGGTCCCGGTTGGCTTCCTTGTCCACCACGTCGGGGGCGACGATGTTCTCGGTGACGGTCGCCTCGGCCGCCTTCCGGCGCTCGATCAGCCAGGCCGCGCCAGCACACACGGCGGCCATCAGCAGGAAGGCGAGGTTGGGCATGCCCGGCACGATGCCGAGCAGGCCGAGCAGCACCGCCACGACGCGCAGCACCCGCTTGTCGCCGAGCAACTGGGAATACAGCTGGCTGCCCATGTCTTCCGAGCGGGACATGCGGGTGACGATCACGGCCACCGCCACAGCCAGCAGCAGTGACGGGATCTGGGCGACCAGGCCGTCGCCGATCGTGAGCAGGGCATAGGTCTCCGCGGCCTGCCCGACGTCCATGTCGTGCTGGAGGACGCCGATCAGGATGCCGCCGACCAGGTTGATGAACAGGATCAGCAGGCCGGCCACGGCGTCGCCGCGCACGAACTTGCTGGCACCGTCCATGGAGCCGTAGAAGTCGGCTTCCATGCGCACCTCGGCCCGGCGGGTAACGGCTTCCTGCTGGGTGATGATGCCCGCGTTCAGGTCGGCGTCGATCGCCATCTGCTTGCCGGGCATGGAATCCAGGGTGAACCGGGCGCTCACTTCCGACACGCGCCCGGCGCCCTTGGTGACCACCACGAAGTTGACGATCACGAGGATCGCGAACACCACGATGCCCACCGCGTAGTTGCCGCCGATCACGAATTCGCCGAACGCCTCGATGACCTTGCCGGCCGCATCAGTTCCCGTGTGGCCATGGAGGAGCACCACCCGGGTCGACGCCACGTTGAGGGCGAGGCGCAGCAGGGTGGCCAGCAGCAGCACGGTCGGGAAGGCCGCCAGGTCAAGGGGTCGCATCACGTAGACGACCGCCAGGATCACTACCAGCGACATGCAGATGTTGAAGGTGAACAGCGCGTCCAGCACCAGGGGTGGCAGCGGCAGCACGATCATGGCCAGCATCGCCAGCACGACCAGGGGCAGGCCCGCGGCCAGCATGGCCGTGCTGCGCAGGGTGCCGAGGATATTGTTGCCGGGGGTTGCCATCGCTCAGGGTCCTATCGACGCCGGCGCCGCGGCTGCGGCCCGCTCGCAAGCTTCTCGTCCACGGTCACGACCGGCCGCTCGGGCCAGATGCCACCCTGCTCACGCACCACCTTCAGCCGGTAGACATAGGTGAGCACCTGGGCGACGGCCAGGTAGAGCTGGGACGGGATCTCCTGGTTGAGGTCGGTGGTCCAGTAGAGCGCCCGCGCCAGCAGGGGTGACTCGAACAGGGTGACCTTGTTCTCGGTGGCGACCGCGCGGATACGGGCCGCGACCTCGTCGGCGCCCTTGGCGAGCACGACCGGGGCGCGCATCCGGGCCTCGTCGTAGCGGAGCGCCACGGCGAAGTGCGTCGGGTTGGTCACCACCACGTCGGCGGTGGGTACGGCCTCGAGCATGCGCCGGCGGGCGACTTCCTGCTGCATCTGGCGGACCCGGCTGCGGATCTCCGGGTTACCCTCCGACTCCTTCAGCTCGTCCTCGACTTCCTTGCGGGTCATGCGCAGCTGCCGGGCGTGGGACCAGAGCTGGAACGGGGCGTCTACCGCCGCGATGAGCAGCAATGCCCCCGCGCAGATACCGAGCGTGAGCAGGGTGAGGGTCATCGAGTCGCCGATGGCCGCGATGAGTGGCTGGTCGCTGAGGCCGAGCAGCCGGTCCATGCTGCCGTAGAGCAGGGCCACCGCCGCAATGACGATGAACCCCGCCTTGGCGACCGCCTTCAGCACCTCGACCAGGCCGTTGACGCTGAAGATCCGGCCGAGCCCGGCCACCGGGTCGAGCCGCTCGGGCTTGAAGGCCAGCGGGGCGGGCGTGAAGATCCAGCCCCCGATCGCGATGGTGCCGAGGAATGCCGCCACCACCAGTCCGGTGAAGAGCGGTGCACAGGCGGCGAGCACGGTGAGCACGGCATCGGCCAGCGCGCCGGTGAGATAGCCCGGGTCGTCCAGGGCCGGGGGCGAGAGCCGGAACGACCGGATCATCATCTCCCGCAGGCTGGTGCCGAGCTGGTTCCCGTTCGAGTAGAGGACGAGGGCGCCGGTCATCAGCACCGCCGCCATGGAGAGCTCCCGCGACCGCGGGATCTGGCCCTTGCGGCGCGCCTCCTCCAGGCGCTTCGGTGTGGCCTGTTCGGTACGTTCGTCCTGGCGCGTCGTCTCGGCCATGTCAGCTCCCGAGGATCCGCGCCAGCAATTCGAACGCGTCGCCCATCTGCGCCTGCCACACGGGGCCCTGGGTGCGGATGGACAGCACGAGGATGAGCAGGCCCAGCATGATCGTGATCGGGAAGCCGACTGCGAACAGGTTCAGGGTCGGCGCCGCACGGCTGATCACGCCGAACGCCACGTTGACCATCAGGATGGCGATCACCGAGGGTAGCGCGAGCTGCAGGGCGCCGGCGAACATGGCGGCGCCGAAGTCGGCGATGACACGGGCATCGGAGGCATCGATGCCGCCCGTGCCGAGGGGCACGGCGGCGAAGCTCTGGGCGAGGAGCGCGATCAGCGAGAGGTGGGCGTTGGTGGCGAGCAGCAGCAGCGACGCGACGACGATGTAGAAACGGCCGAGCAGCGGCATGCCGCCGTTCTGGGGGTCGACCACCGTCGCGAACGACAGGCCCATCCCGGTTGAGATCAGCTGGCCGGCCAGCAGGGCCGACTCGGTCGCCAGGCGCAACACGAAGCCGATGGCGAGTCCGACGATGAGTTCCTGGGTGATGGCGACCAGTCCCGCGCCGCTCAGCGGGTCCAGGGCCGGCGGTGGCCCCGCCGAAGGCAGCAGGGCGAGGGAGAGCACCAGGGCCATGGCCAGCCGGAGCCGGCGCGGCACGTACATGGCACCCAGCAGGGGCGCCAGCATCACGACGCCACCCACGCGGAGGCAGGTCCACAGGATCGCGAACAGGCCGTCGGCGAGCTGTGCGGTCGTCGCGATCATGTCAGCCGAGCATCCCGGGGATGCTGGTGAACAGGGTCCGGGTGTAGCCGATGATCAGCTGGAGCATCCAGGGGCCCGTGATCAGCAGGGTGAGCACGAGGGCGAGCAGCTTGGGGATGAACGACAGCGTCATCTCGTTGATCTGGGTGGCCGCCTGCAGAACCCCCACCAGCACGCCGGTCACCAGGGTGACGAGCAGCAGGGGTGCGGACAGCAGGGCCGTGAGCGTCAGCGACTCGCTGGCGATGGTCAGTACCGACTCGGGGGTCATGGAGCGTTCCTCAGGCCTGCGGCACGAAGCTGGTGGCGAGCGTGCCGACGATGAGCCCCCACCCGTCGACGAGCACGAACAGCATGATCTTGAAGGGCAAGGAGATGAGCATGGGAGAGAGCATCATCATGCCCATGGACATCAGCACGCTGGAGACGACCAGGTCGATCACGAGGAACGGGATGAAGGTCAGGAAGCCGATCTGGAACGCGGTCTTCAGCTCGCTGGTCAGGAAGCTCGGCAGCAGCACCGACAGCGGCACGTCCTCGGGCTTCTCGAAGCCCTCCTTGCCGGCCAGGCCCGCGAACAGCGCCAGGTCGGGTTCCCGGGTCTGGCTCAGCATGAATTCACGCATCGGCCCCTGGGCCTTGTCGGCGGCATCGACGAGTTCGATCGTGCCGGCGAGGTACGGCTGCAGGGCGTCCTGGTTCACGCGTTCCAGCACCGGCGCCATGATGAAGAAGGTCAGGAAGAGCGCGAGGCCGACCAGTACCTGGTTCGGCGGGGTCTGGGGCATGCCGATGGCCTGCCGGAGGATTGCCAGCACGATCACGATGCGGGTGAATGAGGTCGCCGCCAGCAGCAGCGATGGCAGCAGCGTCAGCGCCGTCATCAGCAGCAGGATCTGGATGCTCACCGACCAGGTCTTGCTGCCCTCCGCGTTGTCCACCAGGGAGAGGGCCGGGATCGCCGGCGCCGCTGCCTCGCTCAGCACGGGGGCCAGCATCAGCAGCAGGAAGCAGCCTTGTCGGGCGAGGTGGGCGATGCGGGGGCTCATGGGGTCCTGTCCAGGTAGTTGGCGAAGTCGCGGCCCGCGCCGTCGCCGGGCGCGTCGCCGCTGCTGTTGAGTACGTGGAGCGTGCGCATGCCGGAGGGGCTCACGCCCACCAGCACCTGGTCACCACCGACGCGGATGAGCACCACCCGTTCGCGTGCGCCCAGGGAGAGGCCGCTGACGACCTCGATCAGGCCCCCGCGCATGCCGGCGCCGAGCCGGAAGCGGCGCGAGGCCCACGCCGCCGCGCCAAGCAGTGCCAGCACGACGGCGAGGCCGAGCACCATGCGGATGGCGGCGGACGTCAGGTCCGCGGCGGGCAGTCCGCCCGTCGCGACACTGGCCGGCGCGCCCGCCAGCGCGGGGCCGGCGAGGAGCAGGAGGGTCGGGACCAGCGCGAGGCGCATCACGGGGGCTCGAGTCACGGTGCCGGGGCGCGCTTGGCAGGCGGCACCACGTCGGTGAGGCGGATGCCGAACTTGTCGTTGATGATCACGATCTCCCCATGGGCGACCAGCGCACCGTTGACCAGCACGTCCAGGGGTTCCCCGGCATTGCGGTCGAGCTCGACCACCGAGCCCTGGGAGAGCCGCAGCAGCTTGCCGACGCTCATCTGGGCGCGGCCGACCTCGAGGGAGAGCGTGACGGGGACATCGAGGATGACGTCGATGTTCGCGCGCAGCTCGCCGCCCACGGGGCTGCCGGCCACGCCGGCGTCATCGAGTGCAGGGGCCTTGAAGGCCTGCGCCGCGCCGGCGCCGGCTTCAGGAGTTTTCGCCTCGTCCATACTTCTCTCCTACGGTGATTCGGTTGGCGGGCTTGGTGACCCGCACGGCATTCCGGCCCTGGTACACGCCGAAGGTGCCTTCCACGAGCGGCGTGTCGCCGGCGTAGAGCAGCACCGAGGGCAGCAGGTCGGTCGGGATGATGTCGCCAGGCTTGGCCTCGGTGAGGTCCCGCAGGCTGATCTCGGTGCGCGCGACGACGGCGCGCAGTGACACCCGGGCGTCCTGCACGTCGTTCTTGAGCCGGGTCGACCAGCGCTGGGTCTCCTCCGCGGCCTGGCCTGCCTGGCCCGCGTCGCGCAGCTGGCGGATCGGCTCCATGAGTGATTCGGGCAGCACGACCTCGAAGCGGAAGTCGCGGCCGGCGAGGGTGAGCTCGAAGCCGGTGATGGCCATGGGGTCCGAGCCGGCTGCCACCGCCGCGAAGATGGGGTTGACCTCGGAGGCCCCGAGCTGGAAGTCGACCGCCAGGAAGGGCTTCCAGGCCTCGCGCATGTCCTGGAGGATGCTGGCGACGAACTTGCGGACGAGTCTCACCTCCATCGGGGTGAACTCGGCAGTGGCCTCGAGGCGCGTACCCTTGCCGTCGCCGCCGAAGAAGATGTCGACCAGTGTGAATACGAAGTCGGAGTCGAGCGTGACCACGCCCTTGCAGCCATGGGACCGGATGTCGATCACGTTGAGGCTGCTCGGCACCGGCATCCGCCGGGAATGCAGCCCCCAGCGTTCCGCGCGCCACGGGCGCGGGGTGACTTCCACCGACTGGCGGAAGAACTTGCGCGCGGTGAGCTTCAGCAGGCTGGTCAGCCGCTCGGAGATGGACTCGAGGGCGGGGACCTTGTCGGACGCGATGCGCTCCCAGTGGTCGGCGTGCAGGTCGAGCACGTGGCCAGTGGGGGCGGGGCCCTGCGGGTCCGCCGGATCGGCCGGCGCGCGCAGTGCCTGCGATTCCTCGTCCGACAGGATGTCCTGGGTGGTCATCGGGGAATCCCGTGGTTACTGGACGACGAAGCTGGTGAAGTAGAGGTCCTCGACCACGCCGGGATGCTCCGGATCGGCCTTCGGCATCGGGTTCTTCTTCAGGATCTCCTGCACCTCGGCGAGGGCAGCCTGGCGGATCTTCTCCTTCTCCTCCCGGTTGGTGAGCGACGGGATGGGCTGCCCACCGAGGAGCATGAGCAGGTTGTTGCGGATGACGGGCATGTGGTTCTTCAGCGCGTCGATCACGTGCTGGTCCCGGGACATGAGCTCGACCGTGACCTGCAGGAAGCGGATGCTGCCCTGGTCCTCGAGGCTGACCACGAGCGGCGGGTCCATCGGCAGGTACAGCGGCGGACCCGTCGGGGCTTCCGGTACCGGCTTGCCGTCCTCGCCGACCTTCACCTCGGGCGCGGGGCAGTTGGGGGTGACCGAGTTCAGCACCTTGCAGCCGATGATCGGGGCCGCGAGCTGGGTGGTGAGCAGCATGATGAACAGGCCGATGACGGTGCCCACCGCCTTGAGCAGGCTGCCGCTCCTGGCGGCGGCGGCGGGGGCGGCTTCGGCGGGGGCGGCGGTCTCTTCAGTGGCCATGAGTGTCTGTCCGTGGGAGTCCCGGACAGCTTCAAAGCAAGAGACGTGCCAGCGGCGGCCGCTGGATAAAAAGCTTATGAATCAGCTATCTGTGGCCGCCCACCGGGGCCAGGCGGCCGCCGGCCGCCAAACGGCTGGCGGGCGGCCCACGGCCGCCAACCGATTGGCCGACCTTCAGGGCGTGACGGGCAGGGCCGGACTCGGCGGCGGCGGCACGAGCACCGGGTCGAAGTCGGGGAGGGCGCCGATCGCGCCGTTGTCGAGCCCCGTCGCCGGGTCCCCAGCGCCGGGGATGACGCCGGCCATCCAGTCGGCGAGGTACTGGGCGAAGTCCCAGCGGGCCCCTTCCGCGTCCATCGAGTGCGCCGGCAGGCCCCGGTTGGGATCCCGCGGGCCGCCGTTCGGGTACAGGCTCGCGTACGGCGGCTGGTGGTAGGTCACGTCCGTGCCGGCCGTGAGCAGCGTGGCGTAGAGCCGGTCGGACCACTGCACGGGCGTCGCGGAGTCGCCTTCCGCATGGACGATGAGATAGGGCGTCACCAGTTTCCGGGCTTCCCGCTCGACCACGGCCAGCGTGTCGGGGCCGTAATAGCTCAGGACACTGCGGGGCGTGACCAGCACGGACGCGCTCAGCAGCCCGCCGTTGCCCAGGGTGACGCCGGCGAGGAACTCGTAGGGGATGTCGCCCCGGCCCGCGTCGATCTCCACCTGCGCCTGGGCCAGCGCGCAGGGGTAGAGCAGGGGACCGCAGTTCAGTCCGGGGAAGACTTCTTCCTCGAGGGACGGACCGGCGAAGGGCGCGGCCGTGGCGCCTTCCCGGTTGTCGGCGATGGTGCCGACCGACACGACACCCGCCACCCGCGGGTCGTTGGCCGCGGTGCTGCCTGCCACATCGGGGCCGCAACGCCTGAAGTTGCCCGGGTACACCGGCACGAAGCTCGTGCCCTTGCTGTGGCCGAGCAGCACCACGCCCTCGTAGCCCAGGGTGTCCACGAGGTACTCCACGCCACTCTTGAGGTCGCACATCGCGTCGGGGTACAGGGTGTTGCCGCCGCCCTCGTTCGCGCCGTAGTCGGTGCTGTCGCGCCGGTTCAGGACCAGGGTGGTGATCCCGTGGGGTTCCAGCCACCAGCCAAGCCAGCCGACGAGACCGCGGTCGTAGCCGCCGAAGGTGCCGTGGGTGGCGAGTACCGCGACCTTGCGGGTGGCGCCGGCGGGCACGAACAGCGAACCATCCAGCTCCGTGCGGGGCGCAGCACCCCAGGGCGTGAAGCTGCCGTTCCACACGGGCAGCGCCACCTTCTTGACCCGCATGCCGGTGTTGGCCGTGGTCTCGCAGGCCATCGCGGTGTCGAGGCCGATGCCACCGTCGCAGGTGTCCCGGCCCTCGTCGCCGTTCACCATGTCGTTGCCGAGGCCGGCCCGGACGAAGTCGTTGCCGAACCCGCCGATGATCGTGTCGTCGCCGGGGCCGCCGTCGATGAAGTCGTGCCCGTTGCCCGCGCTGATCATGTCGTTGCCGGGACCGCCGCAGATGGTGTCGTTGCCGCTGGCGCCCGTGATGGTGTCGTTGCCGCCGAGGCCGACGATCACGTCGGGCAGCTTGGTCCCGCGCAGGTTGTCCGCCTCCGGAGTGCCGACGATTGTGGCGAGCTTGCCGTTGCAGGTCTCGGTGATGACCTGGGCCTCCCCCGGGTTCGCGGCGAGCAGGGCCAGGGCGCCGGCTGCGGCGGGTGCCGCGGCCCGCAGGCGGCGGCGCAGCAGTCCGACGCCGGCCAGTGCCCAGCCGAGCAGCCAGCCCGCGGCCGGCGCCGGCACCACGGCAACCCCGTCGCCACTCACGTCCACCGCCCAGAAGGACGTCCGGGACTCGGCGCTGACGTCGCAGAACTGGCCGGCGCTGCAGCCGAAGACGCTGGTGAAGTCCGCCCCGGACTTGCTGAAGCCGGCGGCGAGGTCGGGCCCCAGCGGTTCGTTGTTGAACTGGGTGATGGCGACGAGGTAGTTCCCCGCCGCGAGTTCCGTCACCACGTTCACGTCGAAGCAGTCGTTGGTGAGCGGGTCGTTGGGCACGCTATTGCATTCGGGAGTGGCGTCGTCCTGGGTGAGCAGCAGGAGGCCTGCCGCGTCGAACAGCGCGATGCCCGGGTCGAAGCCGCCGGCCGGGACGGCGGCCCCGGCGCCGTTGGTGCCACCCGCATAGGAGAAGCTCCGCAGCGTCACCGTGCCGGCCGCGGTCACGACGAAGCCGAACGTGGCGACGTCGTCATCCCGGGTGAGGTTGCCGGTGAAGCTCAGGGTGGCGGCACCGGCGGTGGCCGTGAAGCCGAGGAGGCCCGTGAGGGCGAGCGCGGCCGGAAACGTGGTGAAGCGCATGGTGGGTCCCCCAGGCAGTCTCCGGGCGGGACTGCCGCCGGACTGCCGATCGTTGTTCTGGTTTGATCGCCCGAGCTTAACCAAGCCGCCGCGGAGCCGCCATGGCATCCCCGGCTCCGCGGCGCCTTATGTCGAGACTCAGGCCCAGACATCCAGCAGGCGGTCCGGCGCGGGCCGTGCCGGCGATCCGTCGCCGGCGATCCGGCTGTCGCGCCGCGTGGCCGCGGCCCAGGGCCCCGGCACCTCGCTCGTCCGGCGCTCCTGGCCGGAGGCAGACTGGCCGGAGGCGGACTGGCCCGGATTGCCCGTGCCGGTGTCCACCTGGGTGCGGGTCAGCTGGATGCCCTGCTCGGCGAACATCTCCTTGAGCCGCGGCAGGGTGCCCTCGATGGCTTCGCGGGCCTGGGCGCTGCTGGTCCCGAACCACACCTGGGCCGTGCCGTCTTCCAGGGTGATCTGCACGTCGAGTTCACCGAGCTGCTCCGGGTGCAGCCGGAGCCGGGCGGAGTGGCTCCCCGGCCCCGCGAGGGTGAGCAGCCGGTCGGCGAGGCCGCCGGCGAACGCGGCCCCGTCACCGAGCGGCTGCAGCGGCGGCAGGCCGGTGCCGGCCAGGCGGCCGGCCAGCGTGCCGCCATCGGTGGCGCTGGCGGGCAGGGTGGTCGTGGCCAGGGTGGTCGCCGGCGACGTGTCCGGTGCCGCGGCGAATGCGGCGATGTGGCCGGCCAGCCATTCACCGCCGGCGAGCGGCACCGCCGGCAGCGGGCTCCGCGTGAGGTCCGCGCCCGCGAGTCGCAGGGTGAGCCGGTCGTTCGCCTGGGGCAGGGGGAGCGGCACTGTGGCCGGCGTGGGAGTCGGTGCGCCGGTCGACGCTGGCAGGCGTGCCGCCGCCGGGACCTCGTCCGGATGGTCCGTTCCCGCGGACCTTACGAGCGGGAGCGGGTTCGCCACCGGGCCAGTCGCGCCGCCTGCCACGGCCGGCTCATCCCCGGGGATCGCCGGGACCGGGACCGGCGGCGCCGCCACCGGCCGCGTCAGGGCGAGGGCGGCGAGGGAAATGCGTTCGGGGGGTGGGGGTGGCGCCGGCGTGCCGGTGGCCGGTGCCGGCAACTCTCCACCCGACAGCGGCAAGCCGTTGCCGCCGGCCGGCAGCGCATTGCCGGACGGCAGTGCCGCGGGCAGTGCCGCAGGAAGGGCGACGGGTGACGGGGCCAGCGCGGGCAGGGGCGGCAGCGAGCCTGTGGCGTCGGCCTCCGCCGCGTCGCTGGCGAGGTCGGGAAAGAGGGCTTCGGTGCCGTTCGCGGCGGCCGGCGGTGCGAGCGTCTGCGTGCCGCCGAGCACGCCGGCCAGGAGCGCGGCAAAGGGGTTGCCGGCACCGGGCCGGAGGGGGGCCGGTGCGGCGGCGGTCACCAGTTCCGGGGCCGGGACGACGTTCAGGGACACTTCGCTCACGGGGAGGTATCAAGCAACCTCCGTGCCACCCGCCGTCACACTTTGCGGTCGGTGCCACCCCGGCCGTTGGCCATCTCGTCGAGCCGGGCCTGCTCGCGCCGGTCGGCCCGCTCCCGCTCGCCCTCGGCCTCCCGCTCGCCGAGCTTCTCCAGGGATCGGGTCCTCGCCCGGGCGGCCCGCCAATTCAGCGTCTGCTGCTCGACCTGGCGGCGCTGCACATCCACCGCGCCCCGCTGCTCGTCGACGGCGTTCCGCAGCCGCTCGAGGAAGCCCCGGCCGCTCTTCAGGCTGCCGATGGTCATGCTCCGGCCGTGGCCGGATTCCTGGCCGTACTCGGCAAGGTAACCCCTGATCTGTTGCAAACGGCGCTCCTCGGCGTCGAGGCCCCGCAGGCGCTCGGCGAGGCGCCGCGCGTTCTCGGTCTCGGTGTGGCTCGCGAGCCGCTTCAGGATGTCGATGCGGCTACGCCGGGCCACGGGTGCGGGCGTCCGCCGGGTCGGTGTTCACGAGGGTTTCCAGCTGGGCGATGCTTTCCTGGAAGCTCACGGGCTGGTCGGTCGCCTGCTTCAGGAAGGCCTCCACCCGGGGCCAGAGGCGCACGGCCCGGTCCAGCTGGGGGTCCGCCCCCGGCCGGTACGCGCCGACCGTGATGAGGTCCCGGTTGCGCAGGTAGCAGGACACGATCTCCCGGAACTTCTGGGCCGCCGCCAGGTGCTGTCGCGAGGCGATGCGGCTCATGGAACGGCTGATCGACGACTCCACGTTCACCGGCGGGTAGATGCCGCTCTCGGCCATGTCCCGGGACAGCATGATGTGGCCGTCCAGGATGGCCCGGGCGGCGTCCACGATGGGGTCGTTCTCGTCGTCGCCCTCGGCGAGGACCGTATAGAAGGCGGTGATCGAGCCGCCGCCCGTGTCGCCCGTGCCGGCGCGCTCCACCAGCTGGGGCAGTCGCGCGAACACGGAGGGCGGATAGCCCTTGGTCGCGGGTGGCTCGCCGATCGCGAGGCCGATCTCGCGCTGGGCCTGGGCAAAGCGGGTGAGCGAGTCCATGAGCAGCAGCACCTGCCGCCCCTGGGCCCGGAAGTGCTCGGCGATCGCCGTGGCCCGCCAGGCCCCGTGGATGCGGAGAAGGGGCGAGCAGTCGGCGGGCGTCGCCACCACGATGGAGCGCGCGAGGCCTGCGGCGCCCAGGTTGTCCTCGACGAATTCCTTCACTTCGCGGCCGCGCTCGCCGATCAGGCCGACCACGATCACGTCGGCGCGGGTGTAGCGGGTCATCATGCCGAGCAGGGTGCTCTTGCCAACGCCGCTGCCGGCGAACAGGCCGAGGCGCTGGCCGCGGCCGGCCGTGAACAGCGCATTGATCGAGCGCACGCCCACGTCGAGCGGCTGGTGGATCGGCTGGCGGGCGAGCGGATTGATGGGCTCCGCCTCGAGTCGTGTCGCGTCCTGGCACACCAGCGGGCCCCGCCCGTCGAGGGGATTGCCGGCGCCGTCGATCACCCGGCCGAGCAGGGCATCGCCCACGGCAACCCGGGCCACGGACCGTTGGGGGATCACCCGCGCGTTGGGCATGACCCCGGCGAGGGTGCCGGTGGGCATCAGGAACAGCCGGTCACCGGAGAAGCCGACGACTTCGGCCTCCACGGGGTTGCCGGTGGTTCCCTCGATGAGACACCGGGCGCCGAGGGCCGCCTCGCACCCGACGGCCTCGAGCGTCATGCCGGCCACCCGGGACAGCTTGCCCTCGACGACGATGCCGGGCTGGCGTGCGGCCGCCCGGAGCGTGGCGAGGCGGCGCGACCACCGCTCGCTGCGCTCCCCGGCGAGCCGGACGGCCGGATGCCTAGGCAGGCTGGTGATCTGGCTCATCGCGCTGGTCCTCCATGAGTCCCGCGACCAGGCGGGCGAGCCGGGCGTCCAGCCGCGCGTCGATCGTCGACCGGGGCGAGGTGATGAGGCAGCCCCCCCGCTCGAGCGTGGGATCGGTCTCCACCCGCCAGGCCCGGTCGCCGGCTGGCTGGCCGAGCCGCTCGGCGAGCGCTTCTGCATCCGCAGGGTGCAGGCGCACCACCACGTCGCCGCTCGCGAGCGGGAGCGCGGCGAGGCCCTCGCGGATGATGCCCACGAGGTGCCCGGGATCCAGGCGCAGTTCGCGGCGGACGAGCTGGCGGGCGACTGCCTGCACCAGGGCGAGCAGCTCGTCCTCGACCCGGTGGTCCAGGTCCCCGAGCGGCCGCGCGAGGGCGTCGAGGATGGACTCGACCGCCTCGATGCGGGCCGCCAGTTCCCGGGTGCCGGCCTCGATCCCGGCGGCACGCCCTTCGCTGAAGCCCTTGTCCCAGGCCCGCTGCTGGACCGCCGCGAGGTCGCCATCACCGGTGCGCCGGTAGCTGCCCGGGCCGCCCTGGGTGGGGACCTCGGGTGCGCGCCAGGC
Organism: uncultured Gammaproteobacteria bacterium; assembly: GCA_937958785.1. Classification (GTDB taxonomy): domain Bacteria; phylum Pseudomonadota; class Gammaproteobacteria; order Steroidobacterales; genus SHZI01. Next base: position 36,602 of record CALGMY010000141.1, read on the forward strand.
GACGACGGGGGCGTCGCCGCTGCGGATCAGCCTAGACGAAGTCATCGCCGCCGCCGCCCAGGATGATGGTGCCCTCGTCGGCGAGGCGCCGGGCGACGGTGACGATCTCCTTCTGGGCCGCCTCGACCTCCGCGATGCGCACGGGGCCCTTGGCCTCCAGGTCGGACTTCAGCATCTCGCCGGCGCGCTTGGACATGTTCTTGAAGATCTTGTCCTGCAGGGCCTGCTCGGCGCCCTTGAGGGCGATCACCAGGATGTCCGTCGTGACCTCCCGGACCAGCGCCTGGATGCCGCGGTCGTCCACGGCCAGCAGGTTGTCGAACACGAACATGTTCTCCTGGATCTCCTGGGAGAGGACCGCGTTCTCCTGGTTCAGGTTCTCGATGATCTGGTGCTCGATCTCCTTCTCCACCATGTTCAGGATCTCGGCGGCATTGCGCACCCCGCCCATGGCGGTGACCTTGAAGCCGGTGGACTGGGAGAAGCGCTGCTGCATCACCTCGTCGAGCTCGGCGATGGTGTGCTGGGGGATCTCGCCCATGCGGGCGATGCGCGTCACCACCTCGGTCGAGAGGCGGACCGGCAGCTGGGAGATGACGTCGGCTGCCTTCTTCGACTCGAGGCCGGCCAGCACGACGGCGATGACCTGGGGATGCTCGCGGTGAATCACTTCGGTGATCTCCTTCGCTTCCATCAGCTGCAGCGAGTCGAGTCCCCGCGGCTCGTCCTCGACGATCCGGTCGAGGACTTTCGAGGCCTTCTCCTCGCCGAGGGAGCTGGTCAGCAGCCGCTTGAGGAACGTGGGCGAGCGGCCGACGAGCGGGGCATCGCCCTCGACGTTGTTCGTGAACTGGGAGAGCACGGACTCGGCCTGGCCGCGGGTGACCTTGCGGAGGGAGGCCATGGCCTTGCCGAGGCGCTGGACCTCGCTGACGGGCATGTGCTTCATCACCTCGGCGGCTTCCTTCTCGCTGAGGGACATCAGGAAGATGGCCGCCCGCTCGCTGCCGGAGAGGTCCTGCTGTTTCTCAGCCATCGGCCTGCACCCACGACCTTACGATCTGTGCCACGCGCTCGGGATTCTTGTCGGCGAGCTGGCGGGCGACGCTCACCTTGTCGTCGTAGCTGAGGGGCACGCGGGGGTCCGCCATGGCGCCACCGCCGCCGCCGGCGCCCGCCCCGGCATAGGCCGGCACGCCCGGCGCGCCGGGTGCGCCGCCACCGCCGCCGAGTGCCCGCAGCAGCGGCTTCACCAGCACGAGGGCAACCACCAGGATGAGCAGGCCCGCGAGGCCCTGCTTGCCCAGGGACTGGACGGTGGGGTTCTGCAGCATGCCCGGTCCCTCGACCTCCTCGGCCGGCGGGCTCTGGTAGAAGGCCATGCTGCTCACGCTGACCGTGTCGCCCCGGGCCTCGTCGTAGCCCACGGCGTCGCGGACCAGCTTCTGGATCGCCTCGAGTTCCTCCGGCGGGACCTTGGCGGAGCTCACCGTGCCGTCCTCGGCGGTCACGCGCTTCTCGTCGATGAGCACGGCGACGGACAGCCGCTTCAGGTTGCCGGTGGACTGCTTCGTGTGGCTGAGGGTACGGTCCATCTCGAAATTGCGGGTGCGGCGCACCGACTCGTTCTCGGGCTGGGCGGCTACCGTGGCCGCCGCCTGGGCGGCCGCCGCCTCGGGCGGGATGGCCGGGTTGGCCGCGCCCGGGGCCGGGGTCGCGGCCTGGGCCGGCGTGGCGGCCAGCGGCGCCGGCGGGGGTGGCTGGTTGCTGAGGGCGCCCGGGATGCCGCCCGCGAGGCCGCTGCCGTTGTTCCGGTCCTCCGCCACCTGCTCGCTGCGGACGATGGTCTCCGGGTCGTAGAGTTCCTGGGTCTCCTCGCGCTGGGTGAAGTCGAGTTCCGTCGTCACGGTGGTGCGGACGCGGCCCGCGCCGAGCATCGGGACCAGCAGGTTCTCGATGCGCTGGACGTAGCTCTCCTCGACCTTGCGCACGTAGTCGAGCTGACGGGCCGAGAGGCCGAGCTCGGAGCCGTCCTCCGGCGAGCTGAGCAGCCGGCCGGTCTGGTCGACCACGGTGACCTGGCTCGGCTCGAGGTCGGGGATGGAGGATCCCACCAGGTGCACGATGGCCGCGACCTGGGCCTCGCTGAGCTGCCGGCCCGCATAGAGCTGCAGCAGCACCGAGGCGCTCGGCCGCTGCTTCTTGCCGAGGAAGACCGTCGACTTGGGCACGGCGAGGTGCACCCGGGCGCTCTGCACCGGCTGCAGGCTGCCGATCGTGCGCGCCAGCTCCGTCTCGAGGGCGTGGTGGTAGCGCGCGCCTTCCATGAACTGGCTGGTGGAGAAGCTGTTGCCCCCCTCCATGATCTCCAGGCCGAAGCCCGAGCTCTTCGGCAGGCCCTGCTCCGCGAGCTTGAGCCGCGCCTGGTGGACCATCTCGCTGGGCACCTTCACGGCCCCGCTGTTCTGGTCGAGCTGGTAGGGGATGGAGGCGCTGCCGAGGACGTTGATGACCTCGCTCGCCTCCTTGTCGGAGATGTTGCCGAGCAGGACCGTGTAGCCGGGGTCCTTCATCCAGAAGGCCGCGGTGACCCCGATCGAGATGCTGGCGGCGAGGCCGATCAGCACCAGCAGCTGGCGCATGCCGGGCATGCGCGTGAGCGGCTCGAAGGGGTTGGTGAGCTGGTTGTCTGCAGTGGCCATCAGTCACTCCTGGGGAAGATGCCGGCGGGTCCCGTGCGGGCCCCTAGATCGGCATGTTCATGATTTCCTGGTACGCCTCGACGAGCTTGTTCCGGACCTGGGTCATGGCCGTGAAGGACAGGCTGGCCTTCTGCATGGCGACCATCACCTCGGCGACGCTCGCGCTGCCGGTCCCGGTCTGGAAGTCGGTGATGAGCTGGGTGGCGCCTGCCTGCTGCTCGCTCACGCTGTTGATGGAGCGCGCCAGCACCTGGCCGAAGCTGCCGGCCCCGGCTTCCGTCGCCGCGGGCGTGAGGTTCGGCTCCGGCAGTCCCATCGTGCCCTGCAGGGCACGCATCTGGGTCAGTACCTTGCTGATCTCGAGGTTGCTCATGGGGCATCAGGCTCCGATGGCCCGCGCCGGCTCGCGGCTGCGGGGGATGGTGATCCCGGCGCTGCGCAGCCGGGCGATCTTGTAACGGAGGGTGCGGGGGCTCACCCCGAGCATTTCCGCCGCCTTCTGGCGGCTGCCGGCCCGGCTGAGCGCATCCACGATCAGGTGACCCTCGACGGCATGCAGGTTCTCCTGGAGGAGCACCTCGTCGGTGCGGGCGGGGAGTTGCACCGGCACCGGCGCCGGCGCCGGTTCGAAGCGCAGGTCCCGGGCACGGATGACGTGACCGCTGCAGAGGATCAGCGCGCGGAGCAGTGTGTTCTGGAGTTCACGGACGTTGCCGGGCCAGCGATGGGCCAGCAGCGCGGCGATGGCATCGTCGGCCAGGGACGGCGCCGGGCGATCACCGCCGCCGGCCTTCTGGATGAAATGGCGGGCGAGGGGGACGATGTCGGCGGGCCGGTCCCGGAGTGGCGGTGTCGTCAGCGGGAAGACACTGAGGCGGTAGTAGAGGTCTTCCCGGAAGCGGCCGGCAGCGACTTCCTCCCGGAGGTCCCGGTTGGTCGTCGCGATCACACGCACGTCGAGCCGGATGGGCGCACGGCCACCGATGCGTTCCACCTCGCGCTCCTGCAGCACCCGCAGCAGCTTGGCCTGCAGGCCGATGGCCATCTCGGTGATCTCGTCGAGCAGCAGCGTCCCGCCCTGGGCCTGCTCGAACTTGCCGGGACGCGCCTCGTGGGCGCCGGTGAAGGCGCCCTTCTCGTGGCCGAAGAGCAGCGCCTCCAGCATGTTCTCGGGGATCGCGGCGCAGTTCAGTGCGACGAAGGGCCGGTCGGCCCGCGGCGAGAGGCGGTGCAGGAGCCGCGCCAGCACCTCCTTGCCGGTGCCGCTCTCGCCGTTGATCAGCACCGTGGTGTCCGAGGCCGCCACCCGGGTGGCGAGCGTCACCAGCTCGACGCTGGCCGGGTCGGCGATCACGAGGTCGTGGGCGGGGCCCGGCGTGGCGGGGATCAGCTGCTTCAGCCGCTCCACGAGGGCCTGGGCGGCGAAGGGCTTCACGAGGTAGTCGCTCGCGCCCTCGAGCATGCAGCGGACCGCGTGCTCGATGCTGCCGTGGGCCGTGATGAGCAGCACGGGCAGGTGGGGCCGCACGCCCCGGATGGCCGTGAGCAGGGCGAAGCCGTCCATGGGCCGCATCTGGTAGTCGGTGACCACGGCGCTGAAGTGGGCAGACTGCAGGGCGGCGAGCGCAGCGGTGCCGTCCGCGGCAGTCTCGACCGCGTAGCCGGCGAGACGCAGGGTCTCGGCCAGGGCCTCGCGCAGGGTGGCGTCGTCCTCGACGAGCAGGACGGGCTGGATGGAAGGGTTCATGCGGCCTGGTGCTCCCGGAGTGCGCCGACGCCGGCCGCGAGGGGCAGGCGCAGGATGAAGCGGGCGCCCGGCCGGTCGGCGGGTCCGCCGGCGGCCTCCACGCGGATCTCGCCGCGATGGGCCTCCGCGACGGAGCGGACCACGGCGAGGCCGAGTCCGGTGCCGTCCGGGCGCGAGGTGAAGAAGGGTTCGAAGATGCGCTGGCGGAGGGCCTCGGGCACGCCCGGGCCGTTGTCGGCCACGCGGATCTCGACGTTGCCGCCGTCGATTGCACCCTCGACCTGCACGGCCGCGGCGGGGCCTGCAGCCTGCAGCGCGTTGCTGACGAGGTTCAGGATGGCACCGACGAGTGCCGCCCGGTTGCCGCACACCACGGCGTCGGGCGCCGGGCGGCAGTCCAGCTGCTGCCCGGGACGCACGAGGGCGGTCGCCGAGTTGGCCAGGGCGCCAAACACTTCGGGAAGCCCGACCGGTGCGTCGCTGGCGGCGGCGCCGCGGGCGAAGCCCAGCATGTCGCCGACCAGCTGTTCCAGGTTGTCGAGGCAGCCGATGGTCCGGCCGAGCAGCTCGTCCCGGCGGGCCGCCGGCAGGGCGGCATTGGTCGCATTCGAGGCATAGAGCAGCGCCGCCGAGAGCGGCGTGCGGATCTGGTGCGCGAGGGTGGCGGCCATCTCGCCGAGGGCCGCCAGGCGCTGGTGCCGGGCCAGCACGGCGTCGAGTTCCCGCTCCCGGAGGGTCCGGCGGGCGGTGTCCCGCTCGGCGATCGCAGTGGCGAGCGCTGCCCGCAGGGCAGCGACTTCGGTGGTGCGGTCGTCAGGGCTCATGGGCATGGGTTCTTGCGGGTGATCACGGAGATCACACAGCAAGAAGCGTGCCGATGGCTGCTAGACCATAAGAATCATGGTGTTAGGTCGATGAACAGAGCGGCTTGCCAGCGGGCTGGCGGCCGGTCCGGGGCCGCTGTCAGGTTTTTGGCGCCCGGTGGATCCCGGTCTTGCTGAACACGTCGGTGCCCCGGGCGATGGCGACCTGGCGCCGGTGCCGGCGGAAGATCAGCTTCTCGAGGCCCACGGAGACGAGGGGCGAGAGGTGCTCGAAGCGGGTGATCCGCCAGCGCACGCCGCTGCGCTCCACCGAGCCCGATACCCGGCCCGCCAGGCGGAACGGGATCGGCAGCAGGGGGTTCGCATACAGCACCAGGACGCCGCTGTCGCCCGTCCGCGCCTGGTCCGCCGAGGGCCCGGTCCACTCGAGGCAGTCCGCGCGCAGCACCGTGTTGTGGCGCTTCGGCAGGCCGTGCTGCTGGGTCACCAGCCGGGTCACGAGGGACAGCAGCACGTCCACCTTGGCTTCCAGGTGATGGAGCTCCTGGCCCTTGGGGTTCGGGTCGGTCGAGACCTCCTTCGGGGCTTCCTCGAAGAGGGCAATGGCCTGCAGGGCCCGGGCCGTCTCCTGGTTGTAGTGCTCGAGTTCGGCCGGGTCGGCGAGCGGGGACGGCTCCCAGGCCAGCGGCAGGAAATCGTGCAGCGCGAGGCCCTCGAATTCGGTCGGGTTCGGTGCCCTGTTCATGCGGTTCTACTCCCCGGCGGTGGCCGCGAGGCGCGGCGCCCCCTCGGCCGTGCGTTCATAGGCCCGGACGGCGCCCGGGGCAGCAGTGAGGGCTCGTGCCGCGGCGGACAGCGTGCGACGCGTGGCGTTGAGTGCGGCGGCCGTGGTGTCGGTGCGGGCACGCAGCTGCTCGAGGATGGCCCGGGACGCGCCATCCCGGGCGACGTCCGGCTGGCTGGCAAAAAGCGTGGTGAGCAGCTCGCGGCGCTCGAGATCCAGGTCCGTGGCGCCCGCCCAGTCCGCGTCGGCGACGCGGGCCTCGATGGCGGTCGTCAGGTCCATGATCCGGTCGAGAAGGCTCATGCGGGGCTCCGGCCGGCTCCCTCGGTGGCGGCGGGCACGACCTTGAGGCCGGGCGCGGCCATCATCTGTTCCCAGCCGCTGCGGATCTCGTCCAGCAGGTCCGCGACCTCGTCCAGCAGCCGCTGGTCGTTGCGCAGGTTGGCCTCCGTCAGCCGGCGGGTCATGTACTCGTAGAGCGCCGCCAGGTTGCCGGCGATCTCCCCGCCGCGCTCCTGGTCGAGGCAGGCGCGCAGGCCGTCGATCAGCCGCACGGCGCGCCCGAGGGCCTCGCCCTTGGCCGCCTGCTCGCCCCGCTGCATGTGGCCGCGGGCCGTGGCGATCCGGTCGAGGGCACCCTGGAGCATGCGGGCGATGAGCTGCACGCGGTCGCCGGCGGATGCGGCGCCATAGGCGTCCACCGTCCGGTACTGGTACATCGGGTTGTTGGGGCCGTAGTTCATGGCGCGAAGGTCCTTCGGAAGGGTCGCTAGCTGAGCTGCTGCGAGAGGAAGCTGCTGGTGTTCTTCAGCTGCCCGAGCAGCTGGTCCATGGCGTTGAACTGGTCGAGGAGCCGGCTGCGCACCCGTTCGATGCGCTCCTCCAGGGTCTCCCGCTGGGCGGTGATGGTCTTGAGGGTGGTCTTCAGGGCGTCCTCGCGGGTGGTGATGGTGCTGCCGCTGGAGAGTGTGGCCTCCGCGATCTCCTCGAGGCGTGTCGCGAGGCCAGTGGTGCCGGCGAACAGGTTGCTCACCGCGTCGAAGTCGTCGTCGATGGCCGCGGCCAGCTTCGTGGCGTCCACCGAGAGCTTGCCGGTGATCTGGGTAGTGACGCCGATGGCGGCCAGGGAGTTGAAGGCACCAGAGCCGAGGCTGGCGCTCATCTCCCGGCGGAGCTGGTCGCGGATGCCGCGGACCGTCGCGTCACCCAGCAGCGGCGCGGCGTCCCGGGTGTCGGCGTTGTAGCGGGTCAGCTCGGTGACCGTGTCGATCAGCTTGTTGTAGGCCGTGACGAAGCCCTGTACCGAGTTCTTCGCGCTCGCCGGGTCGTACTCGACCGACAGGTCCAGCATGGTGCCGGGCTTGGCCGCCACCAGGTTGACCGTCACGCCCTCGATGGCGTCGCTGATGGCGTTGCTCGCGCTGGTCACCGGGAAGCCGTCGATGACGATGTTGGCATCCGCGGCGGCCTGCAGCTGGAGCATCGGGTTGGCTGGCGCGCCGGCCGCGTAGGCGAAGTTGGCGAGGCCGCCATCGCCGCCGCTCACCGTCACCGTGATGGCGTTGGCGGCCCCGGTCTCGGTGGCGGACAGCACGAGGTGGGCGCCGTCGCTGGCGTTTACGATCGTGGCCCGCACGCCCGGGTTGTCGGGCGACTGGTTGATGGCGTCGCGGATGTCGTTCAGCGTGTTGGCCGGCGCCGCGATGGCAATGTTGGCCGTCTGGCCATTCACGGTGATGGCGAGCATCCCCGTGCCGACGGCGGTGGCCGCGTCCGGGAAGCCGATGGAGCGCAGGCGCTGGGCCGAGGCGAGGTTCATCACCTCGATGGAGTAGGTGCCGGGCAACGAGTCGCTGCCGGCCGTGGCCGTGAAGACCTTGTCGTCCTGGACCTTGACCGTGCGTCCCTGGAAGGTGTCCGCGTCGCTGAGTCCCGCCACCGCGTCCTTGAAGGCGGCGAGGGCGCTCTTGAACTTGCCGAGGGCCGACAGCTCCTCGTTGGCCTTGCCCTCCCGGCTCGTGAGCCGGTTGGCGGTGGGCGCGCGCTCGGCGGCCACCAGCTGCTCGACGATCGAGTTGATGTCGAGGCCGGAGCCGAGTCCGGTGGACGTCAGTGTGGCCATGGTGCGCGGTGGTCCGTTTCAGGGGCTCGGGTCGGGCTCATGCCCTGACCGAAGCAAGATGCGTGCCATTCGTTCCGGCCGGTCAGGCCAGGTCGGAGAAGAGCCGGCCGCCGGTGGCACCGATCGCCCGGGCGAGCTTCAGCACCTCCTCACCGGGGATCTGGCGGATAACCTCGTTGGTCTCGGGGTTTACGACCCGGACGATGGTGCGCCCGCTGTCCGCGTCCACCTGGAACTGCAGCTGGCGCTGGGAATCATTGAGGTAGCTCTGGATCTGCTGGACGGCCTGGGCCACCCGCTCCGGGGTGGGCTCCGGGGCCTTGTCCTCCGGCAGCTTCTCGCCGGTTTCGGGCAAAGCCTTGCCGGTGGCCTGCTTCTCGGGCCTCCCGGCGCTCGTCGCCGCCGGCGTGCCGGTGGCGGTGCGTATGTTCAGACTGCTGTCCACTGCTCACCTCGCCTCGAGGCGGTAGGAGCGGCTTCAGCCGCGAATCCGTCTCATGTCAAGGCGGAAGGGGGGCCGGCTGTGAAGCCGGCCACCCGTCCCTGGTCGTCTTCGTCGCTTACCGGAACAGACCCAGCACCGTCTGGGGAGCCGCGTTGGCCTGGGCCAACACCGCCACGCCCGCCTGCTGCAGGATCTGGGCCCGGGTCAGGGCCGCCGTCTCGGCCGCGAAATCGGCGTCCTGGATCCGGCTGCGGGAGGCCGTGAGGTTCTCCGCGACGCTGGACAGGTTCGAGATCGTGGACTCGAAGCGGTTCTGGATGGCGCCGAGCTGGCTCCGGAGCGAGGACACGGCGGTGAGGGCCGCGTCAGCGCGCTGGATGGCCGTGTTGGCGTTCGCCACCGACGTCACGCTGACCGTGGAGAGGGTCGTCGTGTCGACGGCGATCGAGGTGCCGGCGAAGCCGATCGCCGCGTTCGCACCGCCCAGGGTGATGTTCTGGGCAGCAGCCAGCGTGATCGTGCCCCGCAGCGTGCCTTCCTGGGCAGCCGCGATGCCGGTACCGGTCAGCGTCGCGCCAGCGCCCTGGGTGATCGTCTCGGCGACCACCACATTGCGGCCGTCAGCCGCGGTCAGGGTCAGGCTGGTGCCCGACACGGCCGCGGAAACGCCCGTCTGGGTGGAGAACAGGTTGATCTGCGCAGCGACGTCGGCGGCCGTCAGCGAGGCGCCGGCGGCAACGTTGTCGGCACCCGCGTAGATCGCCACGCCGTTCACCGTCAGGTTATAGGTCGAAGTCGCGGCCGCGTTGTTGATGGTCGAGAACGTGCCGGTCGTGACGTTGGTGGCGGTGGCGGTCAGGCCCGAGACGCCGGCCGCGTTGATCGCATTGACCTTCGCGTAGGCGCTGTCGGCCGTCTGCTGCACCTGGGTACCGGCGGCGCTGGCGCCGACGGACACCGCGGCCGCCTGGCCCACGGCGATCGTGAGGCTGCCATCCGTCAGGACCGCGTTGGTCACCGCCGTGCCCGTGGCCGTGGCGATCTGGCCAAGCTGGTCAGCCCGGACGCCCGTGGTCAGGTTCACGTTGATCGTCTCGCCGACGTTCGCGCCGACCTGGAACTGGGCGGAGCCGAAGCTGCCGTCGAGGACCTTCTGGCCGTTGAACGAGGTCTGGGAGGCGATGCGGTTGATTTCCGCGATGCGCTGCTGCACTTCCTGGTCGAGGGCGGCCCGGTCCGACGCAGAGTTGGTCGCGTTGGCGGCCTGCACGGCCAGCTCACGGATGCGCTGCAGGTTGTTGCCGAGCTCATCCAGGGCCGACTCGGCCGTCTGGGACAGGGAGATGCCGTCGTTGGCGTTCCGGACAGCCTGGTTCAGGCCGCGGATCTGGGTGGTGAAGCGGTCGGCGATCGCGAGACCCGCAGCGTCGTCCTTGGCGCTGTTGATCCGGAGACCGGAGGAAAGCCGCTGCAGCGCGGTGGACAGGGTGCTGTCGGAGCGCGACAGGTTGCGCTGGGCGTTCAGCGACAGCACGTTGGTATTTACGACACTAGGCATGATGCCCTCCTGATGTTGAACCGAATTCGCCGGCTTTCCTCAAGTCCACCCCAAGCCTTGGGAGGGAAACCTTGTGAAGCTGTGCGGGGTGGATATCGGCCGGGGAGGAGGGGGACTTGAAGCGGAGGATGTGACGCGGGTCGCAGATTCGTAGGAGCGGCTTCAGCCGCGATTCAAACGGGGATCGCGCCTGAAGGCGCTCCTACAGCACGTCGAAGAGGGAGAGGGACTGGGTCCTCGCGTAGGCCTTCTGCGCCGCCTCCAGGCTCGTGAGCTGCTGCTCCAGCCGGGAGATGGCCGTGGCGTAGTCCAGGTCCTCGATCGTCGAAAGCGAGCTCTTGAGCTCCAGGGCCACGTCCGCGTTGCTGTCGAGCTGCTGGTCGATGGTGGCGAGGCGCGCGCCCACCTGGCTGCGGAAGTTGCCGATGTGGGTCAGGGCCTGGTCCAGGTCCTGCAGGTTGGCATTGACCAGGTTCTGGAAGGTGGACCGGCCCGCGGCATCGTTCGTGTTGGTGCCCAGCAGGTCGATGAAGTCCTGGACCGTGCGGAACACGTCCTGGAAGCCGGCCGACCCGACGGTGAACTGGTCACCGGCGGCCGGTGTGCCCTGGAACTGGATGCTGGCGCCGAGGAAGCTCACCGTATCGCCCGGCGCGTAGGTGCCGTTGTCCACCACCACCCCGGCGCTGCTCACTTCCCAGGTCGTGGCGGAGGTGAACTGGAGCGTGTAGGTGCCGTTGATAAAGCCCGTCCCGCTCGCCACTTCGGCCGACGTCCAGGACGCCGTGCCCGCGTTCCCGGCGGCCGGGGTGATGGTGTACGCCCCGTTGCCGCTCGCGATCTGCATGAACACGGCGGAGCCCGCATCGTTCTCCTGCACGGTCCGGGCGTCGGCCACCCGCTGGGAGCGCACGCCGGTGTCGCCGGCGTACTGCACGCCGCCCGACTGGACGAAGGGCCGGGTTTGAACGAGGTTGCCGGCGAAGAGGTAGCGGCCCTCGCCGTCCTGGGCGTTGGCAATGTTGAGCAGGCCGGTCAGCAGCTCCTTCGCCTCGGCGGCGATCGCGGCCCGGCTCTCGTTGGTCTGGGTGCCGTTCGCGGCCTGGATCGAGAGCTCCCGGATCCGGTTCAGGGTGTCGGTCGCGCCCGCCAGGGAGTCTTCCTCGAGCGACAGCCGGCGCCTGGCCGTCTCGGCGTTGGTGCCGAAGTTCTCCAGCCGGTCCAGGCCCTGCTGCAGCAGCAGGCCCTGGGCCGCGCCGGCCGGGTCGTCGGCCGCGGTGCTGATGCGCTTGCCGCTGCTCACCTGGCCCTGGATCTCGGCCAGTTCCGCCTGCTGGCGCCGGATGGCCGACAGCCACTGCAGCTGGTAGACGTTCGAGGCTATGCGCATGCTCAGCGTCCCACGATCTGGATCAGGTTCTGGAACAGGCCGTCGGCGACGCTGATCACCTTGCTCGCCGCGAGGTAGGCCTGCTGGTAGCGCAGCATGTTGGCCGCCTCCTCGTCCAGGTTCACGCCGGAGACGTTCTCCAGGTCGATCTCGGCCTGCTCCCGGAGGGTCTGCTGCACCTTCACCTCGTTGGCCGCCCGATTGGCCGTCGAGCCGACCGTGGCCAGGATGTCCGCGCCCACGTCATTGACGGACTGGGTGCCGCCCGCGAAGAAGCCCTGCTGGGCAACCCCGGCGAGGGCCTGGATGTTGGCGTTGTCGCCGCTGCCGGCCGCCGCCGCCGAGACGATGAAGCGGTCGCCGGTCTGGGGCTGGCCGCTCACCTCGACCGTCCAGCCCGCGAAGCTGATGGTCCCGCCGCTGGTGTAGGGCAGGGGGCCCACCAGGTCGAGGCCGCCGCCCGTGAAGACCACGTAGGAACTCGGCGAGTCGAAGACGATGTTGGCCGTGGTCAGCAGCTTCGGGTCCGTGATGTCGGTGACGGACGGCGCGCCGACGGTCGCGACCGAGGCGTTGGTGGCCGAGGCGCGGGACACCAGCGGTGCCGCGGCGGCAATGGCCGCCGGGTCCGTCAGCGCGACGCCGAACTGGCTGGCGGCGCTGGCGAAGGGCCGGACCAGGAAGCGGTCCCCGGCCGCGGCGCTGGCCGTGACCGAGAGGCCGGCGAAGACGAGCGGGCTGCCCGCCGTGCCCGCGCCGGTCGCCGGTATGGCGGTGCCCGTCTGCGCATCACGGACGGACCAGGCGGCGCCGTCGAAGCGCAGCTCGTAGTCCCGGGACGAGAGCGCGCTCGCGTCGGTGATCACGGCCGCCAGGGTGGAGCCTGCGGAATTTCCGGACGCCCCGGACGACACCGGGGCACCGGTCGTGAAGAAGTCGCCGCCCAGGTCGCCGGCGAGGTCCATGCCCTGGCGGTGCTGGGCATTGAAGGCGGCGCCGAGTCCCACGGCCAGCTGGCCCAGGTCGCGCCGCGCGCCGTCCAGCACGTCGTTGCGGAAGGCCAGCAGTCCGCCCACCAGGCCCCCGTTGACCTTGTTGCTGATGACCTGCGGGCCGCCGCCAAAGTCCACGGCGAGCTGCAGGCGGGAGGCATCGAAGTCGTCCTGCACCGTCAGCACCCGGGCCGCGTTCGGGCCGAGGACCAGCGACTGGCCGCTGCCGACCAGCACGTTCACGCTGCCGTCGCCCTGGCGCACGGTGGTGATGTCGACCAGCCCGCCCAGCTCCTTCAGCAGTTCGTCCCGCTGGTCCAGCAGGTTGGCTCCCGCCGAGCTGCCCGCCGCCATGATCTGGCCGTTGACCGCGGCGAGCTGGCTCGCCAGCTGGTTGATGGCGCCCGCCGCATCCTGCAGGCGGCCGTCGATCTCGTTGCCGAGGCCGTCCAGCTGGAGGTCCAGCTGGTCGAGCCGCGTCGCCAGGCTCTCGCCCTCCAGCAGCAGCTGCTGGCGCTGGGCGATGGAGGTCGGGTCGCGGCCCACCGCCTCGACCTGGTCGAAGAAACGCTGCACCGACGCGCTGATCCCGGTGTCCGGATTGCCGAGGATCGTGTCTAGCCGGGATGCGTAGGCCCCGAAGGCGGCGTAGCGCTGCTCGAGGGAGGTGGTGTTCCGCAGGTTGTCGGTCAGGAACTGGTCGTAGACGCGCGAGATATCGGCCACGGCCACGCCGGCGCCGATCGTGAAGTTGCCGAGCGGCGTGCCGGGACGCTCGACGAAGTCGATGCGCTGGCGCACATAGCCCGCCGTGTTGGCGTTGGCGATGTTGTTGCTCGTGGTCTGCAGCGCCCGCTGGGCGGCCAGCAGGGCGGTGAGGCCGTTGGTGATCGTCCCGCTCATGGCTCTTCAACTCGGCACATCGTCGTCACTCCTTGAGGCCTAGCGGGCCGGATCCAGCAGCGAACTGGCGGCGATGCTGCGGATCTTTTCTGCATAACGCGGGTCGGTGGCGTAGCCCGCCGACTGCAGGCCCGCCGCGTAGGTGTCAGCACTGGCGCCGGCCCGCAACGCATCCCCGTAGCGCGGATTGCCCTGCAGGAAGCGGACATAATCCTCGAAGCCGGACGCGAGGTCGGGATAGGCGCGGAACTGGGCCCGCTGGGGTTTTGGTAAACCGCCCTCGTACTCGAGGGTGGTCACCGTCACCCGCGGGCCGCTCCAGCGGGAGTCCGCCTTGATGCCGAAGAGGTTGTTGCCACTCACGCCGGCATCGTCCCGGATCAGGCGGCTGCCCCAGCCGGTCTCGAGGGCGGCCTGGGCGACGATGGCCCGCGGATTCACGCCGAGCTTTTCCCCCGCACGCACCGCGAGTGGCCAGATCTCCCGCACGAATTCCTCGCGGCTGCCCGGCCGGAAGTCGCTACGGGCGGACGTGGTGAAGGCGGCCGGCGCGGCGGGTTCCTCCGCCGCCGGCAGCGCGATGCTGAGCCGCGCGGCGAGCTCGGCAGGGTCGGGCACCATCAGCGCCGGCGTGACGCCCGCCGGCAGCTCGGGCAGTTCGGCACTGGCGCGGGCAGGCAGGCGCGTGAGCAGCATGGCGAGTTCCGCCGGCGGCTGTGCACCATCCGCCCCGTCGGTGTCACCGAGCTGCTTCGCGAGGAGATCGGCGAGGCCGAGGCCCTTGCCCTTCGTCATCTCCAGCGAGATCTGCTTGTCGAACATCTCCTCGTAGGTCGTGTCCCGCTCCTCGCCGAGCACGGCGTTGGCGTCGCGCATGCTCTTCAGCATCATCTGCACGAACAGGGCCTCGAACTGGCGGGCCGCCTCCCGGGCGGCCGCCGGCGAGCGTGCGCCCGCATCAGAGCGCAGCTGAGAAAGGCCCTGGAAGTCGTTGATATTGTTGATCTGAACGGTCATCGCCAGTCGTCAGATCACGATCAGCTCGGCGCGCAGGGCGCCGGCCTCCCGCAGGGCCTCCAGGATCGCCACCAGGTCGCCGGGAGCGGCCCCCACCTGGTTGACGGCCTGGACGATGTCGTTCAGCTCGACGCCCGGCCGGAACAGGAACATCCGGTTGTCGCCCTGGGTGACCTCGATCTGAGAGTCCGGCGTCACCACCGTCTCGCCGTTCTCGCTGAACGGCTGGGGCTGGCTGACGTCGAAGTCTTCCGTGATGGAGACCACCAGCGAGCCGTGGGACACGGCGGCCGGCGACACCTGCACGCTGGCGTTGATCACGACCGTGCCGGTGCGGGAATTCACGATCACCTTCGCCGCGGCCTCGCCCGGGGTCATCTCCAGGTTCTCGAGGGTGGCGATCAGCGAGATGCGGTCGGCCTGGCTCGCCGGCGCGCGCACCTGCACGGACATGGGGTCCCGGGCCTCGGCGGTGCCGGCGCCCAGCAGGTTGTTGATGGTCTCGGCGAGTCGCGTCGAGGTGGTGAAGTCGGGCCGGTGCAGGTTCAGTGTCAGCAGCTCGGCCTCGCCGATGACCGTGCGCACCTCGCGCTCCACCGTCGCGCCGTTCGGCACGCGCCCGACGCTCGGCACGTTGATGGAGATCTTCGAGCCGTCCTCCCCGGACAGGCCGAGGCCGCCCACGGCCAGGTTGCCCTGGGCCATCGCGTAGACCTGGCCATCCAGGCCCTTCAGCGGCGTGATCAGCAGCGTGCCACCCCGCAGGCTCTTGGCGTTGGCAATGGACGACACGGTCACGTCGATGCGCTGCCCCGCCTTGGCGAAGGGCGGCAGGTCCGCGTGCACGGCGACCGCCGCGACGTTCTTCAGCTGCAGGCTGGTGCCGGCCGGGATGGTGACCCCGAGGCGCTCCAGCATGCTGATGAGGCTCTGGGTGGTGAAGGGCGCCTGGGTCGTCTGGTCGCCCGTGCCGTCCAGGCCGACCACCAGGCCGTAGCCCACCAGCTGGTTCTGGCGCACGCCGGCCACCGCGGCCAGGTCCTTGACCCGGTCGGCCCGGGCGGGCGCCATCTGCAGCAGCAGGGCCGTGAGGGCCCCGGCCACCAGGAAGAGCGTGTGGCGGCGGATCTCGTCGCGTTGCTTGCGCATGTCGGGTCGTTCCTCGCGGGCCTCAGAGGGGCCAGAGCTTCATGAAGAAGCGGGCGAGCAGGCCGGGGCGGTTGGAATCCGCCAGGGTGCCCTTGCCGCTGTAGGTGATGCGGGCATCCGCCACCTTGTAGGAAGGCACGGAGTTGTCCGAGCCGATGTCCACCGGCCGCACGATGCCGGCGATCTGCACGTATTCCTCGCCCTGGTTCAGGGTGAGCCACTTCTCGCCGCGCACGTACAGGTTGCCGTTGGGGTACACGTCGGCGACCGTCACCGTGATGTCGCCCTCCAGCCGGTTGCTCTGGCTGCTGTTGCCCTGGCCCTGGAATTCCTGGGTGGTGGCCCACTCGTTGTTCAGGATCTGGTCGCCGTTCTTCGTCACCGGGCCGCCGAGCAGGGTCGGGATGCCGGTGTCGATGCTGCTGTCCTTGGTGGCCCCGGTGCTGGCGCTCTTGGAGGCCTGGGTCCGCTCGGCCAGCCGGATGGTCACCGTGTCGCCGATGCGGCGGGCCTTCACGTCCGAGAACAGGGCCAGCTCGAGGCCGGCCTGGTAGATCGTGCCGCTGGACGCGGGTGGCGGCGCGTAGGTCGGCGGCGGAGTGGGCGCGTAGGCGCCTGCCCGCACGCCCGGCAGCGCCGGCGAGCAGGCGGCCAGCACGAAGAGCGCCACGAGGGCACCGGCGGCGATGAGCATGCGCGTGTTCATGGCGATCACAGGTTGTTGTTCAGGTACTGGAGCATCTGGTCACTGGTCGAGATGGCCTTGGAGTTCATCTCGTAGGCGCGCTGGGTCTCGATCATGCTCACGAGTTCCTCGACCACGTTCACGTTGGAGCCCTCCAGGGAGCCCTGTTCCAGGGTGCCGATGCCCTCGAGGCCCGGGTTGGCCACCTGGGGCGAGCCGCTGGCCGCGGTCTCCATGAAGAGGTTCTGGCCCTTCGGCTGCAGGCCCGCGGGGTTGATGAAGTCGGCGAGCTGCAGCGTGCCGAGGCTGGTGGGCGAGGTCTGCCCGGCCAGCGTGGCCTGCACCGTGCCGTCGAGGCCGATGGTGATGGACTGGGCGTCGCTCGGGATGGTGAGCGACGGCTGGATCTCGTAGCCGCTGGACGTGACCAGCCGGCCCTCCGAGTCGATCTTGAAGGACCCGTCCCGGGTGTAGGCCAGCGTGCCGTCCGGCTGCAGCACCTGGAAGAAGCCGCGGCCCTGGATCAGCACGTCCAGCGCATTGCCGGTCTGCTGGGCGGAGCCCTGGGTGAAGGTCTTCTCGGTGGCGACCACGCGCACGCCCGTGCCCGTGCTGAGGCCGGTCGGGCTCTCGGTGTTCTGGGAGGTGGCGCCGCCCGCCTGGGTGACGTTCTGGTACAGCAGGTCCTCGAACACGGCCCGGCCGCGCTTGAAGCCCGTGGTGTTCACGTTGGCCAGGTTGTTCGCGACCACCGACATGCGCGTCTGCTGCGCGTCGAGTCCGGTCTTGGCTACCCACAATGATTCCATGGTCCTGTTCCTCGGTCAGTCGCTAGCCGTTGAGGCGGATGAGCCGCGAGTTGGCGGCGTCGAGTTCGTCGGCGGTGTTCATGGCCCGCACCTGCATCTCGTAGTGGCGGGACATCTCGATCATCTCGGCGAGGGCCTCGGCCGGGTTCACGTTGCTCGACTCGAGCTGGCCGCTGGCGATGCGCACGTTGGGGTCGGGTGGTGCCGTGCTGCCGTCGCGGAGGCTGAAGATGCCGTCGCCGCTCCGGACCAGGTCCAGGGCCGGCGGGTTCGCGAGCCGCAGCCGGTCCACCTGCACCAGCGTCTCGGCCGTCTGGCCCTGGGCGATGATGGAGATCTGGCCGTCGTCGCCGATGAAGACCTTCTCGTAGGGTGGCAGCGTCACCGGCCCCCCGTTGCCGAGCACCGGGTTGCCCGCGGCGGTCTCGAGGATGCCGTTGGGCCCGATCCGCAGGTTGCCGTTGCGGGTGTAGGCCTCGTTGCCGTCCGGCCCCTGCACCACGAGCCAGCCCTGGCCCTGCACCGCGACGTCCAGGTCGCGGCCCGTGGCCTGCATCTGGCCCTGGCGCGAGTTCCAGAGCTCCGGCTGCCGCACGGTGTTCACCCGGGTCGGCAGGCCGGTGCCATAGACCGGCGCGCTGTCCAGGACGTTGCGCAACGCGCGGAAGCCCGTCGTCGAGAGGTTCGCCAGGTTGTGGGCCGTGGTGGCCTGGCCGCGCATGGCCTCCCTGGCGCCGGACATGGCCACGTAGATGAGCTTGTCCATGGGGGGTTCACCCGGTCCTTACGATTAGCGGATGTTGATGATCGTCTGGGTGATCGTGTCCTGCGTCGAGATCACCTGCGCGTTGGCCTGGAAGAGCCGCTGCGCCGTGATCAGCCGCACCAGCTGCTCGGTGAGGTCCACGTTGGACGACTCGAGTGCACCGGACTGGATCAGGCCGAAGTTCGACTCGGTGGCCTCGCCCCGCTGGGCGACGCCGGAGTTGAAGGTCTCCTGGAACGACGTGTCGCTGACCTTCTGCAGGCCTTCCGG
>CALGMY010000142.1 GCA_937958785.1 uncultured Gammaproteobacteria bacterium
CGGTATGGCCGTCTCGAGCAGCTCCCGGGAGAACAGGAAGCCCGGTTCCAGGGGAAACCGCGTTATGCCCCCGGTGCCCCGGGCGGGCGGCGGCGCCTCGATTTCGGGATTCTCGTCGAGGAACCAGCGGGCGTCCTTCTGGAACACTGACGCCAGCAGCTCCAGCAGCCCGGCCGACGGGATCCGCTGGCCGGTCTCGATCATGCTGAGGTAGGACACGGACGGGGCCAGGCCGGCATCCAGCTGGATGCAGCGGGCGGAAACGTCCTGCAGGGTCAGGCCGTTCCGCTTGCGCAGGTTGCGGATCTTGGCGCCGAGGAAGTGGCTCTTTCGGAGGAGACCGGACATGGCTCGACGTCTCTGCCGTCTGTGAAATTTACAATGTGAAATTTCCGCTGTGAAATTTCTCTGCAAATCATCGTAGAGTTCCCCCGTGAAAACCGCAACCCGAGCACCGTCGTCCGGCCCGCTGCCCACCCTCCACGGCCCTGCCGTGGAGGGGGCGGATGCCATCCTCAATGAGCGCGCGCTCGGCCTCGTCGCCCACCTCCACCGGGAATTCAACGGCCGCCGGCTCGAGCTGCTCGCCCGCCGCGCGGAGCGGCAGGCCGCGCTGGATGCCGGCCAGCTGCCCGGCTTCCTGCCGGCAACGGCGGCCATCCGGGCCGCGGACTGGCGGGTGGCGCCGGCTCCCGCGGACCTCATGGACCGGCGGGTGGAGATCACGGGTCCCGTCGAGCGGAAGATGATGATCAATGCCCTCAACTCGCGGGCAAAGGCCTTCATGGCAGATTGCGAGGATTCCTGCGCGCCGACCTGGGAGAACATGGTCCGCGGCCAGCAGAACCTGAAGGACGCGGTCGACCGGACGATTGCCTTCGCCGATCCCGCCACCGGCAGGCAGTACCGCCTCAATGAGCGCACCGCCACGCTGATCGTCCGGCCCCGTGGCTGGCACCTCCCCGAGAAGCACGTGCGCGTGGACGGCCAGGTGACGTCCGGCTCGCTGTTCGACTTCGCCGTCTACCTTGCCAACAACCACGCGTCGCTGGCCCGCCACGGTACCGGTCCCTACTTCTATCTGCCGAAGATGGAGAGCCACCTCGAGGCCCGGCTCTGGAACGACGTGTTCAATGCCGCGCAGGACTGGCTGGGCATGGACCGCGGCACCATCCGGGCCACCGTGCTGATCGAGACCATCCTCGCGGCCTTCGAGATGGACGAGATCCTCTTCGAGCTGAAGGACCACTCCGCAGGCCTGAACTGCGGCCGCTGGGACTACATCTTCAGTTTCATCAAGAAGTTCAGGAACCGCCCCGATTTCGTCCTCCCGGACCGGAGCACGGTGGGCATGGACCGGCACTTCCTGAGGTCCTACGTGGACCTGCTCATCCGCACCTGCCACCGTCGCGGCGCCCACGCCATGGGCGGCATGGCGGCCCAGATCCCCATCAAGAACGACCCCGCGGCCAACGAGGCGGCCATGGCGCGGGTGCGCGCCGACAAGTTGCGCGAGGCCAACGCGGGCCATGACGGCACCTGGATCGCCCACCCCGGCCTGGCGGAGATCGCTCTCGAGGCGTTCGATGCGGTCATGAAGGGCCCCAACCAGGTGGACGTGCTGCGCGAGGACGCCGTGGTCACCGCCGCCGACCTGCTGCAGGTTCCCGCCGGCGACATCACCGACGGTGGCCTCCGCCACAACATCCGGGTCGGCGTGCAATACGTGGAGGCGTGGCTCGGCGGCCAGGGCTGCGTGCCCCTCTATAACCTGATGGAGGACGCGGCCACGGCCGAGATCTCCCGCGCCCAGATCTGGCAGTGGGTCCGGCACGGCGCCCGTGCCACCGACGGCCGGCCGATGTCGGTCGCGCGCTTCGAGGCCGCGCTCGCCGAGGAGATGCAGGTCATTGCCCGGGAGGTCGGGCCCGACCGGCATGCCCGCGGCCACTACGCCGCCGCCGCGCGACTCTTCGGCGACATGATCCGCAAGGCCGACTTCGACGAGTTCCTGACCCTGCCGGCCTACGACCGCCTGGCCTGAATCCCACCATCCACCCCAAAGCACCGGAAGACCAGCAAACATGACCACAGCAAGCAGCGCCGACCAGCTCAAGAAGGAATGGGCCGAGAATCCCCGCTGGAAGGGCATCACGCGCCCCTATTCCGCCGCCGACGTGGTCCGACTCCGCGGCTCCGTCCGCATCGAATATTCCCTGGCACGCCTCGGCGCCGAGAAATTCTGGCGCCTGCTCCAGACCGAGAAGGTCGTCTCGGCCCTCGGTGCCCTGACCGGCAACCAGGCGGTCGAGGAGGTCCAGGCGGGCCTCAAGGCCATCTACTGCTCGGGCTGGCAGGTGGCTGGCGATGGCAACAGCAGCGGCGAGATGTACCCGGACCAGAGCCTGTACGCCGTGGACTCGGTGCCCAAGATGGTGGAGCGCATCAACAACGCGCTGCTCCGGACCGACCAGATCCACCACATGGAGGGCGATACCTCCACCGACTGGCTCGCGCCGATCATCGCCGACGCCGAGGCTGGCTTCGGCGGCAACCTGAACGCCTTCGAGCTGATGAAGGCCATGATCAAGGCCGGCGCCGCCGGCGTGCACTATGAGGACCAGCTGTCCTCCGCCAAGAAGTGCGGCCACATGGGCGGCAAGGTTCTGGTGCCCACCCAGGACGCGATCAACAAGCTCGTCGCCGCGCGGCTGGCCGCCGACGTGATGGGCGTGCCGACGGTGCTCATCGCGCGCACCGACGCCGACGCCGCCAACCTGCTGCAGGCGGACTACGACGAGCGGGACCGCAAGTTCCTCACGGGCAAGCGCACCAGCGACGGCTTCTTCGAGGTGAAGGCCGGCCTCGACCAGGCCATCGACAGGGGCCTGTCGTATGCGCCTTACGCCGACCTGCTCTGGTGCGAGACCTCGAAGCCGGATCTCGCCCAGGCCGAAAAGTTCGCCAGGGCGATCCACGCGAAGTTCCCCGGCAAGCTGCTCTCCTACAACTGCTCGCCCTCGTTCAACTGGAAGGCCAACCTCCCGGCCGAGAAGCTCAAGGAGTTCCGCGAGTCCCTGGCCGCCATGGGTTACCGGTACCAGTTCATCACGCTCGCCGGCTGGCATGCCCTGAACCTGTCCATGTTCGAACTGGCCCGGGCGTACAAGCAGACCGGGATGCATGCGTACTCGGAGTTGCAGGAACGCGAATTCGCCAACGAGAAGCACGGTTTCCGGGCGGCCAAGCACCAGGCCTTCGTCGGCACGGGGTACTTCGATGCCGTCCAGACCGTGATCTCGGGTGAAACCTCGACCACTGCCATGAAGGGCAGCACCGAGGCCGAGCAGTTCCATGGCGCCGGGGGCCATTAGGCCTCCGGGCCGGCCATTGCACCATGGACGGCGGTAGCCACCCGTCCATGGTGCAGGAACTCGCCCGCCAGACTGCGGCTGAGATCTTCGCGGCGTTCGAGGACTACAACCACGCGTTCAGGGCCATCACCCGGCGGGCGGAGCGCCGCTTCGTCGAGCGGGAGTGGAAGCTCGGCCAGCGGGATGCGGTCGAGCGCATCGAGCTCTACGACCGCCGTGTGGAGAAGTGCCTGGCCAACCTGGTCGGGCGGCTGGGCCGTCACATCGCCGAGGAGACCATGTGGCGGGAGATCAAGGCGGAGTTCGCCAGCCTCATCGCCACCTGCCCTGACCGCAAGTTCGACGCGACGTTCTTCAATTCGCTGACCCGGAAGGTCTTCAAGACCATCGGCGTCAATCGCGACGTGGAGTTCGCCACCGTCGCCGATGAGGAGGGGGAGGGGCACGTGGCGCCCCTGCCCGGACAGCTGCCGCTGCGGGTCGCGCCCGCCGGCACCGACCTGCCCCAGGCTGTAGCTGCCCTGTTGGCCGCTCCACCCTGGTCCCGGCAACTGGCCGACCCGGTTGCCACGGCGCGGTTCATCGCCGGCGAGATCGCGGCACTCATCAGTGTCCGGTCGCTGCCCGTCGGTCCCCTCAAACTGGAGGTGCTGGAGACGGTCTTCTACCGGGCCACACGCGCGTTCCTGGTCGGCAGGGTTGCCGGCGAGGCCTGGACGTTGCCGCTGGTGATCGCGTTCGCCCATACCGAGGAGGGCATCGTGGCCGACTCCGTCATGATGTCCGAGTACGAGGTCCGCCCGCTGTTCGGGTTCTCGCGGTCCTACTTCCACGCCGACCTGCCCGCGGTCGAGCCCGCGATCAAGTATCTCCGGGACATCATGCCCGGCAAGCCGGTGGACGAGATCTACACCGTGCTCGGGCGTGCCAAGCAGGGCAAGACAGAGCGCTACCGCAGCCTGTTCCGCCACCTGGCGCGCTCCACCGACCCGTTCGTGCATGCCGAGGGCGTGCGCGGCATGGTGATGATCGTCTTTACCCTCTACTCGTCCGAACTGGTCTTCAAGGTCATCCGTGACCGGTTCGCCGAGCCGAAGACCGCCTCCCGCCAGGAGGTGATGGAGAAGTACCAGTTCGTCTTCCAGCATGACCGGGTGGGGCGGCTGGTCGATGCGCAGGAATTCCGCCAGCTGCGCTTCCCGAAATCGCGCTTCTCGCCCGAACTGCTCGACGAGTTGCTCCCCTCCGCGGCCGGGACCTGCCGCATCGAAGGCGACGACCTCATCATCGGCCACTGCTACATGGAGCGGCGCATGAAGCCGCTGGATGTCTACCTGCGGGAGTCGCCGCCCGACGCCGCGCGCCGCGCGATCCGCGACTACGGCCAGGCCATCCGCGACCTGGCCCTCAGCAACGTGTTCCCTGGTGACCTCCTGCTGAAGAACTTCGGGGTCTCCCGCCATGGCCGTGTGGTCTTCTACGACTACGACGAGCTGTGCCTGGTGACCGAGTGCACTTTCCGGGACCTGCCCGAGCCCCGGGACGACGAGGACGAGATGCGGGCCGAGCCCTGGTACTTCGTCGGCGCCAACGACGTCTTCCCCGCCCAGTTCCTCGAGTTCCTCGGCCTGAGGGGCGAGCTGCGCGACGAGTTCCTGCGCCATCACGCCGACCTGCTGACGGCCGACTACTGGCGCCGGCTCAAGGCCTGCCACCTGGCGGAGGAGCACCTCGAGGTGGTGCCCTACACCCGCCGGCGGGCGTTGCCCTGAGGCCTTATGTAAGGCACCCGGGCCGGCCCTTGCGGTCGTGTGCTAGCGTCAGGTCCTGGAAGCGTTGCCGGGGGGTAATCATGCAATCAGTCATCGGGAGCTGCGTCGCCGCCGGCGTCCTGGCCCTGCTCCTCGCTGCCCCCGCCGCCGATGCGGTGCCGATCCGCTACACCCTGACCGGGCAGGCCAGCGGCTCACTGGGTGGTACGCCGTTCTACAACAGCGCATTCACCGTGATCCTCGACGGGGACACCGATTCCGTCACGACATGGGGTGGCGACAACCTCAGCACCTACTCCTTCTACGGCCCGGGCTTCAGCGCCCCGGGCAGCGTGGCCAGCATCCAGATCGAGGGGCTGCCGCTCGCCAACTTCACCACCGCCGTCGAGATCTTCCTCGCCCAGGCCTATACCGGCATCTACGGCAGCCCCCTGCTGTCCTTCGGCCGGCCCAATAGCTTCACCAGCCTGCCCGGCTGGGTGGGTATGTTCGCGAGCGGGCTCGACGGCGTGAGCCTCGGCACGGAGTTCGTCTCGCTGAACTCGGGGATCCAGTTCTGCAGCACGACCGGCCCGCTGAACCTGTTCACCGACCAGGGCACGCTGCTGGCGCAGGGTCCCTGCGGCAACACGCTGTCGTCCGTGACGGCCCAGTTCCTGGCCCCGGTGCCGGTGCCCGGCGCAGCGTGGCTGCTGGCGGGCGCGCTCGCCGCACTAGGCATGTCCCGGCGCCAGGGCACCCGGAACTGACACCAATAGAGCCCCGAATTCGCATATCCTAGCGCCCCCCGGCTCGGCCCCCCGTGGCCCGCCGATCAGGTTCTTCGGGAGTCTTCGGTGGCCAATGCGATTCCGCGGGATCGGCTGATCCTGCTCGTCGGGCTCATTACCTACGGGATGGGCCAGTCCCTGCTGTTCGTCATCTTTGCGCCGCTTGCGCGCCAACTGGGCCTCATCGAGTGGCAGCTCGGCATCATCATCGCCGCGTCGAACATGATGCTGGCCGTCTCGGCGCCCCGGTGGGGGCGCGCCAGCCAGCGGCTCGGCCGCCGGACCGTGTACCTGATCGGCCTCGCGGGCTACGCCGCTGGCTATGCGCTGCTCGCGTTCGGCGTCCAGCTCGGCCTCGTCGGTGCGGTGACCGGCGGGGCGCTGTTCACACTGCTCGTGGCGCTCCGGCTTGCCTACGGGCTCATCGTCGGCGGCATCAACCCGGCCGCCACCGCCTACATCGCCGACACTACCGACGAGAAGAACCGTTCGGCGGGCATGGCATTGATCGCCATGTCGGGCGGCCTCGGCACGATCGTCGGCCCGGCCTTTGGCGGCGCGCTGACGGCTTTCGGCCCGCTGTTCCCCATGTACGCGGCGGCCGGGCTCGCCGCCATCGCCGGCCTGTGGGCGTTCTTCGGCCTTCCGGAGCCGGCGAGCCGCGCAACGACCCGCAGCGACCTGAAGCTTCGGATCCTCGACGCCCGCATCCTGCCGTACCTGGTCGGCTGGGTCGTGGTGTTCGGTACGTTCACTGGCGTGCAGACCATCACGGCCGCCTGGATCGCCGACCGCTACGGCGTCACCGACACCACGGCGGCCCAGCGCACGATGATGCTCGCCATGCTGTGCATGGCCTTCGTCACCGTCTTCGTGCAGGCCGTGCTGCTGCAGCGCTGGAAGGCGGCGCCGGCGACGATGCTGAAGACCGGCTTCGGCGTGATGACGGTCGCGCTCGTCCTGCTGGTCGCCGCGCCGGGCGTCGCCGCCCTGTACGTGGGCTACGGCCTGTTCGGGTTCAGCTTCGGCCTGACGGCGCCGGGCCTCAATGCCGCCGGCAGCCTCAGCGTGCGGCCGGAGGAGCAGGGGGCCGTTGCGGGCCTGCTGTCCGCTGCGCCGACGGTGGGCATGATCTTCGGGCCCATCCTCTGCGGCCTCGTGTACCACCTGGCCCCGTTCGGGCCGATGCTCGGCGGCGCCGTGCTGACCGCCCTCGTGGGGATCTGGTACGCATTCGTCGCCGTGCCGGACCCGCGGGCCGCCGCGCCCGCCTGACCTTGGGCCCGCCTACCGCGCCCGGAGCATCCGCATCCCGTTCAGGGTGACGACCAGCGTCGCGCCGACATCCGCGAGAACCGCGAGCCACAGGCTCGCCAGTCCCGGCACGGCAAGCGCCAGCACCGCGAGCTTCAGCCCGATGCTCAGTGCGATGTTCTGCTTCACGACGCGACGGGTAAGGCGGCTCACGCGCAGGCTGGTGGCGACGGCCTGCAGGTTGTCGTGCATCAGCACCACGTCCGCCGTCTCCATGGCCTGGGCGGTGCCGCCGTCGCCCATCGCGATGCCCACGTCGGCCTGGGCCAGTGCCGGGGCGTCGTTGATGCCGTCGCCAATCATGGCGACGGTCCCCCGTCCCTGCAATTCGCGCACGATGGCGAGCTTGTTCTCGGGCAGCAGACCCGCCTTCACCTCGTCGATGCCGCCGACCTGGCGGGCGATGGCCTCCGCCACCTGCCGGTTGTCGCCGGTGAGCATCACCGTGGTCAGGGCAGGATCGAGCGCGTGTAGCTCCCGGAGCAGGGCGCTGGTCTCCGGCCGCGGCTCGTCCTCGACGCCGATGTAGCCGACCATGTCGTCCCCGCGGCCGACCAGCATCACGGTCTTGCCGGACGCCTGCAGCCCGGCCGCCTCGGTGCAGATCTGGTTCGCGCACTCCTGCCCGTGGGCAAAGAGCTCGTGCGTGCCCACGGCAATGCGCTGCCCGGCGAGATCGCCGGACACGCCGCGGCCGAGGTGCGCCGTGATGTTTGCGGCCTGCGGCAGCCGGTGCGCGACGCCGCGGCTCTGGGCCGACGCGACCACCGCCTGGGCCAGCGGGTGTTCGGAGGCCGTCTCCACGGTCGCGGCCACGGCCACCACGTCCTCGCAGGTGGGGCAGTCGGCCGCGGCGGCATCCGGGTGGAGGCAGTCCCGGCCACGGATGGCAGTGACCGCCGGCCGGCCCGCCGTGAGCGTGCCCGTCTTGTCGAAGGCGACGATGTCGATGCCGGCCAGGCGGTCGAGCTGGGCACCCCCCTTCACGAGAACGCCCAGCTGGGCGAGCCGGGCAAGGGCGCTCACCACCGTGACCGGGATACTGATGATGAGGGCACAGGGGCAGGCGATGATCAGCATCGCGAGGCCCCGGTAGAGCCAGCCACGGGTGCCGTCGGCAAGGTCCAGGAACGGCTGGTTGAAGGCCAGGACCGGGATCGCCACGAGCAGCGCCGCGAGGGCCACCACCAGCGGGGTGTACCAGCGGGCGAAGCGGTCGATGAAGCGCTCCGCCGGGGTCCGTTCCGCCAGTGCCCGCTCGACCATCTGCGCGATGCGCGTGACGGTGGATGATCCTGCGGGGCGCAGCACCTCGACGGTAAGTGCCCCCGGCCCGTTCACGGTACCGGCCAGCACCTCGTCGCCGATGCCCCGGTCCACCGGGATGCTCTCGCCGGTGACCGCCGCCTGGTTGATGCTGGACATGCCGGCGACGATCCGGCCGTCCAGGGGAATGCGCTCCCCCGGCCGCACCAGCACATGGGCGCCTACCGGGACCTCGCCGGTGGGTCGCCGGCGCTGGTGGACGTGGACCGCCGGTGACGGCGCAGGATGGCCGTGGTCGTGGCCCTCGTGGTCATGTCGCGGGTGGTCATGGCCCGCGTGGTCGTCACAATCGTGCTCGTGGGCCTGATGAGCGTGCCCGTGCCCATGGTCGTGATCATCGTGCGTGCAGGCGGCACCGTGGCCCTCGCGGGAATGGGCCGGGTGCTCGTCGTGCGCCTCCGCGTGTTCCTTGAGCACGGTCGCCTCGTCGGGCTGCAGGGAGAGCAGGCTGCGCAGCGCGTCCCGGGACCGTTCGGCGCTGTAGGCCTCGAGCGCCTCGCCGAGGGTGAACAGCAGCACGACCGCGGCGGCCTCGCCACTCTCGCCGATGGCGAGGGCCCCGACGGTGGCAATACCCATCAGCAGGTCGATGGTGACGTGCCGGGCGACCAGCAGGGACCGCAGCCCCTTGACGAGGATCGGCGCACCCACCACCACGACGGTGGCGATCAGGGCGGCCTCGAGCAGTGCGCCGCCCACCACGGGAAGCAGCAGCGCCGCGGCAACCAGCAGCACGGTGGCCGCCAGGGCAATCTGGGTCCGGCGCTCGGCAACGAGATAGCGCAGGAAGCCCGCCAGCCCCCGCAGCTCGGGACGGGGTGCCTGGGTAACCGCAGTGCCGTCGGCGATGCGGTAGCCGAGGCCCTTCACGCGGGCCTCGATCTGGTCCCGGGTCGCCGAGCCGGTGGCCTCCAGGGTCTCGGTGGTGAAATCCACCCGCACGGAGTCGATGCCGGGCACGGCCTTCACGGCCTGCTCGATGGTCAGGGCGCAACTGCCGCAGTCCATCCCCTGGATCTTCAGGCGGACGGCAGGCGAAACGGTCGCATTCATTCGGCACCCACTCCTTGCAACGGACGGCCTTCAGCCGGAATACCGGTTTTACGGAGCCCATCCTGCACCTTGAAGATGACTTCAAGGTCAAGGGTGCGGGACGACGGAAACCGTGACGGGACCTTAAGGTTTCCCGCCGCCGAGGACCTCGAAACCGGCCGCCCGGGGCAGGGCCTCGCAGGCCCGGACGATGGCGGGGGGCGGCGCGACGACCCGGCGGGTCTTGAGGTCCAGCCAGGCGCCGCGGACCTGCACCGTGGCGCAGTGGACGCCATCGCTGCGGGTGAGCGCGTGGCGGATGCGGAAGTGCTTCCAGTCCGGGGAGCCGCCCGTGAAGCGGAAATCCACGGTGATCCGTTCGTTGCCGCCGACCTCCCGGAGGTAATCGGTCTCCTCCCGGAAGATCACGGGGCCCACCCCGACCTCGGCGAACAGGGCCATCGTGGCGCCCTGGCTGCCGAAGGCCGCGACCCGGCAGTGGGTCGCCCAGTCCATGTAGGCCGTGTGCCGGGCGTGGCCGTTGGCGTCCAGGTCCGCCCAGCGGACCTCGCAGGTCGACGTGAAAGTGTCCATGGCTCGGCTCCGCGGGTGGCCGCAGGCTAGCACGCGGGGCAGAGGTCCGAAAACGGCCGGTCCGCAGGCCCGGGGCGCGCATAATCCCGCCATGGCCGACCCCGACGACCGCTGGTACGACGCCTTCGTGGCCCACGACGCCCGCTTCGATGGCCGGGTGTTCGTCGGCGTCACGTCGACCGGCATCTACTGCCGGCCGGTATGCCGGGTCCGCACGCCGAAGCGGGCCAACTGCCGCTTCTTCGGCCACGCCGCGGCGGCCGAGAGCGCCGGCTTCCGGCCGTGCCTGCGCTGCCGGCCCGAGCTCGCGCCCGGGCTCTCGCTGGTGGATTCGCCGGGCGTGCTGGCCGCGGAGGCCGCGCGGCTGATCGGCGCGCGAAACGGCGATGGCGACCTCTACCTGCCCGACGTCGCACGGCAGCTCGGCGTCACCGACCGGCACCTGCGCCGCATCTTCCAGGCGGCCCACGGCGTCTCGCCCATCGACTACCTCACGACCCGCCGGCTGCTGCTCGCGAAGCAGCTGCTCACCGACACCGCGTTGCCGGTGACCGAGGTGGCCCTCGCCAGCGGCTTCGCCAGCCTGCGGCGCTTCAACGCCGCCTTCGCGGCCCGGTATCGCCTGAGTCCGACCGCGCTCCGCCGGCAGGGCGGGGCGCGGGTGGCGGACGGGGTCGCCCTGCGCCTGGCCTGGCGTCCGCCCTTCGACGCGGCCGGGCTATTCCGCTTCTTCGCGGCCAGGGCGCTGCCGGGCGTGGAGGCCGTCGACGGGCGGCGGCTCGTCCGGACGCTGGCCATCGAACGCGCCGGCCAGCGCCACGCCGGCTGGGTCGCCGTC
>CALGMY010000143.1 GCA_937958785.1 uncultured Gammaproteobacteria bacterium
GATGATCGCCCGGACCCGGGGGGACTGTCGCGGGCCGCGGTCACAGGACCGGCGGCCCGGGGCAGGGGCTAGTCGTCACCCTCCGGGGTGATGACCCACAGGATCAGGTAGACGAGGATCCCGGGGAAGGCGGCGCTGATCAGGGACAGGAGGACGTAGGCGAGCCGCACCAGCGTCGGGTCCCAGCCCGTCCAGGCGGCGAGGCCACCGCACACGCCGGCGATCATCCGGTCGGTCCGGGACCTCTGCAGGCGGGGCTTCCGGGTTTCCATCGCTGGGGCCTCACGGGCTACAATGGTGGATTAGCCCCCATCACACCACAAAAGTCCACACCGCAAAAGACGAGATCATGGCCAGGAAGAAAGACCTAAAGCTCTACCGCAACATCGGGATCGTTGCCCACATCGACGCGGGCAAGACCACGACCACCGAGCGCGTGCTGTACTACACCGGCCGCAAGCACCAGATCGTCGAGGTGCACGACACCAAGGATGGCAAGGCCAGCACCACGACCGATTACCTCGAGCAGGAGAAGAAGCGCGGTATCACGATCCAGAGCGCCGCCGTCTCGACGGAGTGGAAGGGTCACCAGATCAACGTCATCGACACCCCGGGCCACGTGGACTTCACCATCGAGGTGAACCGCAGCCTGCGCGTGCTGGATGGCGCGGTGGTGGTGTTCGACGGCGTGGCGGGCGTGGAGCCCCAGACCGAGACCAACTGGCGCCTGGCCAACCAGTACAACGTCCCCCGCATGTGCTACGTCAACAAGATGGACCGCATGGGCGCCAATTTCGCCCACTGCGTGAAGGGCATCCGGGAGCGTCTCGGCGCCAACGTCGTGCTCTGCCAGGTGCCGATCGGCAGCCACGACGAGTTCACCGGCATGGTCGACCTGGTCGCCGGTGTCGGCTACGTCTGGCATTCCGACGACAAGGACAGCGAGTGGGAGACCGTCCCCCTCGACCAGATCAAGGGGCGGTTCCATTTTCCCAATGCCCAGGACAACGAGTGGCTCGCCGACCTGCCGAAGCTGCGCCAGGACACCCTGGAGACTGCCCTCGCGATGGATGACGACGCCTTTATGGAGTTCGTGGAGAACGGCAAGTTCGATCCCGCGGTCCTCAAGGCCTGCATCCGCAAGGGCACGGTCACCGGCAAGCTGGTCCCGGTCTTCTGCGGTTCCTCCTTCAAGAACAAGGGTGTTCAGCAGCTGCTGGATGCGGTCGTCGACTACCTGCCCTACCCCGGCGAGAACGGCGGCATCGGCATCGTTGACCCGGACGGCAAGCCCATCGGCGTGCAGGAAGTGAAGGACGACGCCCCGGCGCGCGCCCTGGCATTCAAGGTCATCAACGACCAGTTCGGCACGCTGACCTTCTGCCGCATCTATTCCGGCGTCATCAAGAAGGGCGACACCCTCGCCAACGTGACCCGCGGGAAGCGCGAGCGCATCGGCCGCATCGTCGAGGTCCAGGCCAATGCGACCAAGGACATCGATGAAGTACGCGCGGGCGACATCTGCGCCTTCGTGTCCATGAAGGAGACGGAGACCGGCGATTCGCTGTG
The DNA here is from genome assembly GCA_937958785.1 of uncultured Gammaproteobacteria bacterium. GTDB lineage: Bacteria > Pseudomonadota > Gammaproteobacteria > Steroidobacterales > SHZI01. Next base: position 1,570 of record CALGMY010000143.1, read on the forward strand.
CGACCAGGACAGCCCGGTGCTGCTCGAGCGCATGCGGTTCCCGGACCCCGTCATCAGCGTGTCGGTCGAGCCCAAGACCCGTACGGACGTGGACAAGATGTCCACCGCCATCTACAAGATGGTGAAGGCCGACCCGTCCCTCCGTCTCGAGGTGGACCAGGAGACCGGCCAGACCATCCTCAAGGGGATGGGCGAGCTGCACCTCGAGGTCACCATCGATCGCATGCGGACCGAACTCGGTGTCGAGGCCAACATGGGCAAGCCGCGGGTGAGCTTCCGCGAGGCCTTCGGCCAGACGCTCGAGCGGGTCTACACCCACAAGAAGCAGTCCGGTGGCTCGGGCCAGTATGCCGAGATCAAGATGATCTTCGAGCCGCTGCCGCCCGGCAGTGGCATCGAGTTCTCCGACGAGATCGTGGGCGGTCGCATTCCCCGTGAGTTCATCCCCTCGGTCGAGCACGCCATCCGGTCCGAGTCGAAGCGTGGCCAGATTGCCGGCTACGAGGTGGTGGACTTCAAGGCCCGCCTCATCGACGGCAAGTACCACGACGTGGACAGCTCCGCGCTGGCCTTCGAGATCGCCGGCCGGGCCATGTTCCGTGAGGCCCACAAGGCGAGCAAGCCCAAGCTGCTGGAGCCCATCATGCGGGTCGAGGTCGTCACGGAGTCCGATTACCTCGGCGAGATCATCGGCGACTTCAACCGTCGTCGTGGCTCGGTCAGCGAGCAGGGCCAGAAGGGTACCCAGGCCTTCGTGCAGGGCTTCATCCCCCTGGCGGAGATGTTCGGCTACATCAACTTCCTCCGGTCCGCGACCAGCGGCCGGGGCACGTTCACGATGGAGTTCGACCACTACGCCGAAGTGTCGGCAGGCCTCGTCGACAAGTTGATGGAGCGCGAAGCCAAGTAGGAGCGCTCGTAGGAGCGCCTTGAGGCGCGACTTTCTCCGGCGAACCGCTGAGGGCCGGTCCGGCAGATGCCGGCCCGGCCCTTTCTTCGTTCAGGCCCCGGCCTCCCTCCCGAACCGCGGGTACCGCCCCAGCCCCAGCAGGAGCACGGCGCCGCCAACGAAGAGTCCCATGGCCACGTGCAGCATCGGGTCGTAACTGCCCGTGGTGTCACGCACCCAGCCGTAGACCGCGGGTGACACGGACGAGGCGAGGCCGAACGGCACGTACAGGAACCCGTAGACCTTGCCGTAGTGGGCCATGCCGAAATAGCGCCCGGCGAGGAAGGCGACCAGGTCGGTTTCCGCCCCGGCGGCAAGGCCCAGCACCACGGCCGACAGGACGGCAAGGCCGGTGGTCAGGCCATCCCCGGCCAGGAGCCAGCAGGCCAGTGCCGGCGCGCTGAGGAGCGGCAGGGTGACGAGCGGGGCCCAGAAGCGGTCGAGCAGGAAGCCCGTGCCGACGCGCCCGACGAGGATCGAGAGTCCCTGGGTGCTGACGATGCCGGCCGCTGCTGCCAGCGAGAAGCCCTGTCCCTGCAGCATCTGGGCGAGGTGCACGAAGACGCCCCCGTAGGCAAAGGCCACGCAGAGCACCGATGCCCAGATGAGCCAGAACCGGTAGCCCCGCAGTGCCTGCCCGAGCGTCAGCCCCGGCAGCCCACCAGCGACGTTGAGTTCCGGCGGGCGCTGGTCGACTGCCGGCTCCCGGAACAGCAGCAAGCCGAGCGGGAGGGCGACGAGCAGCGGCAGCAGCGCCAGGAAGGGAAACGTCAGGCGCCAGCCAAGGTTGGCGACACTGTAGGCCGCGAGCGGCGGCACCAGGATCGCCGTGATGCTGGTGCCGATCAGGGCGAGGCCGAGGGCCAGCCCCCGGCGCCGGAAGAACCAGAGGTTGATGCCGCGGGTCCAGGTCACCGGCGTGGAGCCGAAGCCGATGACACCGACGGTGAGCCACATCAGCCAGTAACCCGTCAGCGAGCCCGGCACCAGCGCCAGCGCGGCGAACGACAGGCCGAAGGCGAGCAGGGACCAGAGCGCCACGGGCCGGACGCCGAAGCGGTCGCTGAGCGAGCCATAGACCGGTGCCAGCAGGGAGCCGGCGATGCCGCAGATCGTGAGGCCGAGGGTGATGTCCCGGAACGACCAGCCGAATTCGTCGTGGATCGGGCCGAGCACGAAGCCGATCGTGTTGTACGGAATCGGCGAGGCGCCGAAGGCCACGCCGACCATGGCGGCCACGAGCACCTTCCAGCCCAGGCTGAACTCCGAGCGGGGTGGCTGCGGGATCATCGCGGCTGAAGCCGCTCCTACCGGCCCCTGGGGGTGAAGCTGCCGCGCTTGAGCAGGCCCTGCACCGAGTCCTCGAAGACCCGTTCGGTGCCGGCATCGTCCATCGCCGGCAGGTTCTTCGGCCAGACGGGCTGGTCGTAGATCCGCCGGTAGACTTCAGTACGCAGGTACGGCAGCCAGTTCTGGAAACGGGCCGTGGCCCGGTAGTTCCGCAGTGCCTCGATGTTGACTTCGCTGGCGACGTAGCAGTCGTCCACCACCGCACTCTGGGCAAGCACCTCGCCCTTGTAGCCGACGATCATGGACTTTCCGCCCAGGGCACCACCGATCACCGTCGGGGGGTTGCCCGGCATGATCAGGGCCCCGCAGTTCGGGGCGACGAGGTAGGCCGTGTTGTCTGCTGCCCGGGCCCGGTTCTGCACGTCCCAGATCTCGCGGGACACCCAGGGCTCCGGCAGGGACGCCCGATACAGTATCTCGGCACCATTCATGGCGAACCCCCGGTAGCTCTCCGGGAAGGCCCCCTCCACGCCGACGCTGCCGCCGATGTTGCCGATCTCGGTACGGGCCACGGGAAAGAAGGCCTCCAGCGTGTCGCCCTGGGCGGCGATCCACTGGTCATAGACGTCGTGGGGGGTCGTCGAATGCTCCACGAACAGCACGACGTTCTTGCGGTGCTTGTAGATGACCCGCCCCTCCGGGTCGAGCAGGAAGACCGTGTTGAAGAAGCGATCCGGATATTCCGGCAGCTTCTCCTTCAGCTGGCCCAGGATGAACACGCCGTGCCGGCGTGCCTTCTCGCCGAGGAACTCGGTCTCCCAGCCAGGGATGTCCGCGGCGAGCGTGGCCGTGTACTCGGCCGAGGACAGGTGCAGGATCTCGTCCGCGAATCCCTGGATGCAGCCCTCGCCGAGCGCGATGAGCCGGACTGGCAGCTCCAGCGAGCAGATGTGGCACACCAGGTCGACCATGTTCCCGATGTGGGTCAGGTTCCGTTCAACCTCGCTGCGCCTCGCACAGTGGCGGACTGTGGTCTGCAGGGCAACCGCCATGTACGGATCGATGCTCACGCTGCGGGCCTCCGGTTCAGGTAGTCGGCCAGGCGGATCGACCCGGCACCCGGGATGACCGGCTTGCGCAACTTCTCCCGGTCTTCCATGTCCATGGTGGCATCAACGCCGACGCGCAGCGACCCACGGCCGTCCTTGGCGCAACGCTCGAGTTCCCAGCTTTCCACGTCGGGGATGACCCGGAACTTGCGCGCGTCGGCCACCCGGCTCCAGATCGCCCATTCGACCTCGTTGAGGTCATTGACGTCGATATCGTCGTCGACCACCACGATGCGCTTGGTGATGTGGCTCACCGGAAAGAACCCGCCGGCGGCCTTGAAGGCAGCCTCGATGAGCTGCATGGGCTCGGCGTCGCTGGTCTTGCGGATGGCAATCACGATGTGGGCCATGGAGCCGAACTTCGGGTCCAGGTACACGTTGATGGCGTGGATGGCAGGGAGCTGCTTCTGCAGCGCGCCGGCGAGCGCCCGCTGGATTCCGAACGTCGCGAGCGCGCCGAGCGTGTTGTGTTCTGGGTTCTTGCCCGCGAGGATCGAGTAGAAGAGGGCATCACGCCGGTGGGTTATGGCGGTAACCTCGGTGACGGGGGCGGTCTCGGGTCCGTACTGGCCGGCGAACTCGCCGAGGGTGTTCTCGATCTTGCGGCTGAAGTCCACCCGTCCCTCGATGACGATCTCGGCGTTGGCCGGGACGAGCAGGTCGCTGGTCCGGCAGCGGACGAGGTCGATGGCCCGGCCCTGCAGCGCCCCGGCGAGGTCGAGTTCCGACTGGTGGGGTGGCAGCTTGCAGGAGGCGGCAATCTGCAGGGAGGGCTCGACGCCGAGGGCCAGCGCGATGGACATGGGCTCTCCCGTCTCCTCGGCGTGCCGGTAGAAGGTGCGCAGGTCCGACAGCGAGCTGGCGTTCACGGCGACGATATTCCGGCCGAGGATCAGCGTGCGGTATACCCCTACGTTCAGGTGGCCCGTGCGGGGATTGCGCGTGATGCCGACGGCGGCGGTAATGAAGGGACCGCTGTCCAGCTCGAACACGGTAGGTACCGGCAGGTCGGACATGTTGACGTCCTTGCCCGTCAGGACGACGTCCTGCACCGGTCCGGACGCAACTTCCCGGGGTGGCAGGGGCGAGGTCTTGGCCTGCTCGACCCGGCGGTCCAGGTCGGCCGGCCCGAAGGGCTCGCCGGGCGTGCTGCCGAGGGCCCAGCCGTAGCACTCGAACCGGTTCAGCAGCCCGCCCACGACCGGAAACCGGGCGCCCGTGACGTTCTCGAACAGGAAAGCCCGCCGTTCCCGCTCCACCTGCTCCATGACGGCCGGCATCTCGAACCGGGGGTCCACGGGCCGGCTGATGCGGTACAGCTCCCCCCGCTCCTCGAGCAACTTCACGAGGCCTCTGAAATCCTGCACCTGGTGGTCTCCTGACCCGCTGGACGGCCAGCGCATTGTACGGGGCACACGCGCCCGCCGGGACCTCCGGCCCGGCCTGTCCGCAGGCCGGGTGCCAGCCGGTGGCACCATTATGTCGGGGCCGGCCCTTCCCGGGGCAGTGGCCGGTATGATCGGTGCAGCTGACACCGAGAACGTGGGGGACGTCGTGAGGCGGGTACCGTTCGGGCTGCTGCTGCTGCTGGCCGCGCAGGCGACCGCGGGTTCCTTCGTCGCTTTCGAGTCCGGGCAGGTGCGCCCGCTCGCCCTTGCCGCCGACGGCAGCAGGCTCTATGCCGTCAATACGCCGGACAACCGCCTCGAGATCTTCGACGTCCGCAGCGGCGGGCTGCGCCACGCCGCCTCGGTCCCCGTCGGCCTGGAACCGGTTGCCGTCGCGGCCCGCCCCGATGGGGAGGTGTGGGTGGTCAATCATCTCTCGGACAGCATCAGCGTCGTGGACACGGCGGCCGCCGCGCCCGCGGTCGTCGCGACGCTGCTGGTCGGCGACGAGCCCCGGGATATCGTTTTCGCGGGTCCGGGGCGAAACCGGGCCTTCATCACGACGGCCCACCGGGGCCAGAACAGCCCCTGGAACGACCCGGCCAACCCGGGCGAGTTCACGAGCCCGGGCGTGGGCCGCGCCGACGTCTGGGTCTTCGATGCCACGGCCATCGGCGGGGGCCTCGGCGGAACGCCAGTGGCCGTCCTCACGCTGTTCGGCGACACGCCCCGGGCCCTGGCGGTATCCCCGGACGGCAGCCGGGTATACGCCGGCATCTTCCACTCGGGAAACCGCACGACCACCCTCAACGAGGGCGCGGTCTGCAACGGACGGGCGTCCGCAGGCCCCTGCACCGTGAGCGGGGCGACGGCTCCGGGCGGCCTTCCAGCCCCAAACGTGGATGCAGACGGCGCCCTGCAGCCGGAGGTCGGCCTGATCGTGCGGCACGATGGCACGGCCTGGGTCGACGAGCTCGGCCGCAACTGGAGCGGCGTCGTCCGGTTCGGCCTGCCGGACCTGGATGTGTTTGCCATCGATGCCAATGCCAGCCCGCCGGTCCAGGTCGCCGCCTACCCGCAGGTGGGCACCATCCTGTTCAACATGGCCGTGAACCCGGTGACGGGCCGGCTCTACGTCACGAACACGGAGGCCCAGAACCAGGTCCGGTTCGAGGGCACCCGGCCTGCCAGCGGGCCCGGCAGCACCTTCTCGACCGTGCTCGGGCGGCAGCACCAGACCCGGGTCACCGTCATCGACCCGCTGGCCGGGACGGTGTCACCCCGTCACCTGAACAAGCACATCGACTACGCCCTGTCGCCAGCCCCCCCGGCGGTGCGGGCGCGCAGCCTGGCGCTGCCCCGGGGCATCGCCGTGAGCGCGGACGGGACGACGCTGTACCTCGCGGCAGCCGGTTCCGGGAAGGTGGCCGTGTTGCCCGCCAGCCAGGTGGAGAGCGATACCTACTTGCCCGACGCGGCGGACCACATCGCCGTCTCCGGCGGCGGGCCGACCGGCCTCGTGCTGGACGAGCCCCGGGGCCGTCTCTACGTGCTCACCCGCTTCGACAACGGCCTCTCGATCGTGGACCTTGCCACCCGCAGCGAGACCCGGCATTACCGCCTGCCGAACCCGGAGCCCGCCTCTGTGGTCGCGGGCCGGGTCTTCCTGCAGGACGCGAACCTCACTTCCAGCAACGGGGAAGCGGCCTGTGGCAGCTGCCACGTGGATGGCGACCTGGACTCCCTCGCCTGGGACCTCGGCAATCCGCTCGACCGCGTCCTGAACAACCCGCTGGCCTTCACCCTGGGCCCCGTCAACCAGCCGCCGCTCGTGTACCGGGACTTCCACCCGCTGAAGGGCCCGATGGCGACCCAGACCCTGCGGGGCATGGCGAACCACGGCTCGATGCACTGGCGGGGCGACCGGACCGGCGGCAACGATCCGGGAGGCAGCGCGGGGGACGAAGTGGCCGCCTTCGCCAAGTTCAACGACGCCTTCCCGGCGCTATTGGGCCGGGCAACGCCCCTGTCGGACACCGAGATCCGCGCATTCGCCGACTTCGCCCTGGCGCTCACCATGCCGCCGAACCCGGTGCGGGCCCTCGACGACAGCCTCACCCCGGCCCAGGAGGCCGGGCGCAGTTTCTACTTCACGGGCATCGTCGACACCACCACCTGCGCCGGTTGCCACGTGCTGAGCTCCACAGCCGGCTTCTTCGGCACGGACGGCCGCGCGAGCTTCGAGGGCGAGTCGCAGCATTTCAAGATCCCGCAGTTGCGCAACCTGTACGCCCGGGTCGGCATGTTCGGCATGCCCGCCGTGCCGTTCACCACCCCCGGCGACAACGCCTACACGGGCGACCAGGTCCGCGGCTTCGGCTTCCTGCACGATGGCAGCATGGACACGCTGTTCCGCTTCTTCCGGGCGACGGTGTTCAACTTCACGGGCGGTGATCCCGTGCGCCGCCAGGTCGAGCAGTTCATGTTCGCCATGGACAGCAACCTGAAGCCCGTGGTCGGGCAGCAGGTCACGCTGGCCGCCGGTAACGCAGGTGTGGTCACCCCGCGCCTCGGCCTCTTCGTCGGCCAGGCGAGCCTGGGCAACGCGGACCTGGTGGTGAAGGGGCGGGTGGCCGGGGCGATGCGCGGCTTCGTGCGGCAGGCCGACGGCACCTTTCGCAGCGACCTCCCGGGTGAGGCGCCCTGGCCGGAGGCGGAACTTCGCGCTGCCGCCGGGGCGCCCGGCCAGGCCCAGACCTGGTCGGCGGTGCCGCCGGGTTCCGGCATCCGCATCGGCATCGACCGGGACGAGGACGGCGTGCTGGACGGCGGCGACAACTGCCCGGCGATCGTCAATGCCGGCCAGGCGGACGGGGACGGGGACGCGGTGGGCGACGTGTGCGACAACTGCACCACCCGCGCCAACAGCGACCAGCGGGACACGGATGGTGACGGCTACGGGAATACCTGCGATGCGGACCTCAACAACAACGGGGTCGTGAACGCCCAGGACACGGTGCTGTTCCGCGCCCGGCTGGGTACGGCGGACCCTGATGCGGACTTCAACGGGAATGGAACGGTGAACGCCCAGGACACGGTCCTGTTCCGCAGCCTGCTGGGGGCGCCGCCCGGGCCGTCGGCGCTGGCGCCCTGAGGCGCCGGGGAGGAAGAGGCTAGGGGACGAGCCCCGACGGACCCGGCGGAAGGCCGAGCAGTGCCCGGAAAATCACGTTGTCCTGGGAATTGACAATGCCGTTGTTGTTCAGGTCGGCGATGGGGCTGGAAGTGCCGAGCAGGGAGCGGAAGATCGCCGTGTCCTGGCTGTTGGTGAAGCCGTTGTCGTTCAGGTCCCCGTCGCACAGGTTGCCGTAGCCGTCCCCATTGCCGTCAAACTGGTCCGCATTCGCGACGGCCGAGCAGTTGTCGCACACGTCGCCCACCGCGTCCCCGTCCCCGTCCGCCTGGCCGGCGTTGGCCGTGAGCGGGCAGTTGTCGGTCGCGTCCGCGACCCCGTCACCATCAGCATCGGGGGGCGCTGGGAGCGCGACCTGCCAGGCGGCGGCGTAATCCCAGTCGAAGGTTACCTGGCTGCCGGCGCGCAGGACCTGCACCTGGTAGGCACGGCCCGCGGTGAGCAGGACGTGCAGGTTCTCGGTGTTGTCGAGGGTGCTGGCCGAACTGGTGACCAGTACGGGGCTGGCCGCATTCGTGACGTCGTAGAGGGCGAGGTCCAGGTTGTACAGGGCGGTCGTGCTGTTGAAGTAGTTCACCGTCCCGCCATGGACATAGACGTTCCACACGAGGGCGAAGCTCAGCCAGGCGTCCGAGGCCTGTACCGGCAGGTTGTAGGTGGCCGTGCTGTTGGTGCCGTTGGCGCCGCCGAAGCGCGGGTCGTAGTCGAAGCCCCGGATGCCCGCCTGGCCCGCGCTGGCACCGCCGTCCTGCTGGCTGTTCTTCTCGCCGGCCAGGAGGATGCGATGGCTGCTCAGCACATTGAGCTGGCCGGCGCCGAAGCGGCGGTCCAGGCCGTTGCTGGTCTGGTTGACCGGGGCCACCCGGTAGTCGGTGAGGTCCGGGGCAGCGACGTTGCCCGTGGTACTGCGCAGGGCACCGGCCATGAGGACCGCCTTGACCACCTCGGACCGCTCCGCATTGCGGACGAGGCTGCCGGCGCGGCTGGTCACGGACTGGGAGACCGGGTCGGTCGACAGGGCGGCATTGCCGTGCCCCGTCTCGACCAGCAGCGTGGCGGCCGCGGCCACCATGGGTGCCGCCAGGCTGGTGCTGCCGGCGGGCGCGACCAGGTCGGGGCGGGTCCGGCCGGCGACGTAGATGGCGTCGAAGGGCGACACGCCGACCGCGGTGGTGGTGGCGGCATGGCCTGCATCCGAGCGGCCGACGGCGATGGCATTGAAGGCGCTGGCGAGCAGGGCCGGGTTCGAGCCGCCGTTGGCAAGGCCCACGACGGTCGTGAACTCGTCCCGGGAGATCACCCAGTCCAGGCGCCGGAGGATGGCCGGGTCGTAGCTGCTGCCGCCGTTGGTGGTGCTGCCCACCCAGCTGTGGTTGGCGACCCGGGCGGTCGAGAAGGCGGGCTGGGCGCCGGCGCCGGACACGGGGGTCTTGAGGAAGCCGGTGCCGATCCAGCTGTTCACTTCGTAGACGTCCACGGACGGAATGCCGGGTGCGGCCGACGTGAGGTTGCCGTAG
>CALGMY010000144.1 GCA_937958785.1 uncultured Gammaproteobacteria bacterium
CCCCCTGCCGCTCCCTAGGATGGGCCCGCTGCCACTACCGGGCAGCAATGCAACGTCAACCACTCTAGGAAGGAGATCTGCATGCGGCGACTCATCACCCTCGGCCTGCTTGGCCTGCTGCCCGTTGTGGCTTCGGCGGGCCCCGTGGACATCAACTCTGCCGACGCGGCGACCATTGCCCGCGAGCTCAACGGGATTGGCCCGAGCCGGGCGCAGGCCATCGTCGAATACCGGGAGAAGAACGGACGCTTCGCTTCTCCGGATGATGTCCTGAAGGTCAGCGGCATCGGTCCGCAGGTCCTTAAGTTGAATCGGGAGAACATCCGGACGGGTGACGGCACCAAGGCGCCTGTCAGGCCCTGAGACCCGCCGGGCGGCGCGGCGTCTGTCGTGCCGCCCGGTGAACCAGTCCTCACCCCGCCACGGCGGGATTGGCTATGATCGACGGGCAGAGAACCATAAGTACCGGAGTTCGCCCATGTCCCCTGCCGTCAGAACAGCCGTGTTTCCCGTTGCGGGCCGCGGCACGCGGTTCCTGCCTGCGACGAAGGCCATGCCGAAGGAGATGCTGCCGATAGTCGACAAACCACTCGTGCAGTACGCGGTGGAAGAGGCGCTGGAAGCCGGCGTTACCCGCCTGGTCTTCGTCACGGGCAGCAGCAAGCGGGCGATCGAAGACCACTTCGACCGGGATCCGGAACTCGAGCGCGCACTCAGCACGTCCGGCAAGGAGGAGCTGCTGGACCTGGTGAAGGCGATCCTGCCACCCGGTGTGTCCTGCGTATACATTCGCCAGGGCGAGCCCCTGGGTCTCGGTCACGCCGTGTTGTGTGCCCGGCCGGCGGTGGGTGACGAGCCGTTCTACGTGCACCTGCCGGACGACCTCATCCGGGCCGAAGTGGGCTGCCTGGCGCAGCTCGGACGGCACTACCACGAACACGGCTCCAGTGTCCTGGCGGTGCAGCAGGTGCCGCAGGAACGGACACGGGACTACGGCATCGTAGCCGTCGACGAGGCAAATCGCCTCCGGCAGATCGTGGAGAAGCCGGCCCCGGAGGTAGCCCCTTCACGACTGGCTGTCGTGGGCCGCTACCTGTTGACCCCGGCGATCTTCGGCATCCTCGAGTCGACCGGCCGCGGGGCGGGCGGCGAGATACAGCTCACCGACGGCATCGCCCGCCTGCTGGCAGCCGAGTCCGTCTATGCGCTGCCCTTCGAGGGCCGGCGCTACGACTGCGGCAGCAAGCTCGGCTACATCGAGGCGACGGTGGACTACGCGCTGGCCGATCCCGCGTTGGCGGAACCGCTGCTCCGGCACCTCAAGAGCCTAGGCTGAAAGGCGTGGAGGCGATGAATGGCTCCCCGGGCCGGATTCGAACCAGCGACCAACCGGTTAACAGCCGGTTGCTCTACCACTGAGCTACCGGGGAAGCGCGAAAGCCCTGAAAGCGCGCGGATTTTCGATGATCGGAGCCCGGCAAGTCAAGGACGGAGTCCCTACGGGGCGATGACCCTCCGGATCCGCCGAATGGCCTCCTTCAGCGTATCGAGCCCGCAGGCGAAGGACAGCCGCAGGTAGCCGGGCGCGCCGAAGGCGGAGCCGGGGACGACGGCCACCTCGACCTCGTTCAGCAGCAGCTCGGACAGCGCCAGGTCGTCCTTGATACCTCTGGCGCGGATTGCCTCGCTGACGTCGGGAAAGGCGTAGAAGGTGCCGGCCGACGGCAGGCAGCGGAATCCCGGGATGTCGTTTAGGGCGGCAACCACGTAATCGTGTCGCTGCCTGAAGGCCTGGTTCATCTCCCGGACGCAGGACTGGTCGCCGTTCAGGGCGGCAATCGTGGCGGCCTGGGAGATGCTGCAGGGGTTAGACGTGCTCTGGCTCTGGATCTTCTTCATGGCTGCGATGATGGCCTTGGGACCACCGGCATAGCCTATGCGCCAGCCGGTCATCGCGTAGGCCTTGGATACGCCATTGATGGTGACCGTACGGTCGTAGAGGTCAGGACACGCTTCCGCGAAGCTTACGAAGGGCTCCGGCGCCCAGTAGATGTGCTCGTACATGTCGTCGGCCGCGATGACGATGGCCGGATGCCGCGCCAGTACCGCACCCAGCGCCTGGAGTTCCGCGCGGGTATATGCGGCACCCGTCGGGTTCGACGGGCTGTTCAGGAAGATGAGTCGTGTCTTCGGCGTGATGGCGGCCTCGAGCAGCCGCGGCGTGACCTTGAATCCGTCCTCCATCATGGCGGCCACTATCACTGGCTCGGCATCGGCGAGCTTGATCATGTCCGGGTATGAGACCCAGTAGGGCGCGGGGACGATGGCCTCATCGCCAGGGTTCAGGACGGCCCCGCAGACGTTGTAGCAGGTCTGCTTCGCACCGGACGACACCACGACCTGGTCCATCGCGTATGTCAGCCGGTTTTCCCGCTGGAACTTGTCGATCACCGCCTTTTTGACTGCCGCGTTGCCCTCGACGGGGGTGTACTTCGTCTGGCCACCACGGATCGCTGCAATGCCGGCTTCCTTGATGTGCCCGGGCGTGTCGAAGTCGGGCTCGCCGGCGCCCAGGTCGATGACATCGCGCCCCTTGGCGCGCAGTTCAGCCGCCATCGCGGTGACGGCCATGGTGGGTGAGGGCTTGACTCGCTGGCACCGCTGGGAAACTGCTAGACTCACCGGGATTCCTCGCTGGACTCGTGGCGGAAGAGGGCCGTAAATTCTACGGGATTCGGGTCCTGCAACCAACAGCCACGGCAGGCATTTCCCACCGCGATGGACCGGTTTCAGCTATCCGCAGCTTTTCGCCCCTCGGGTGACCAGCCGGCGGCCATTGGCGCCCTCACCAGCGGCCTCGCGAGTGGACTGGCCCGCCAGACCCTCCTCGGGGTCACCGGGTCCGGCAAGACCTTCACCATGGCGAGCGTCATCGAGGCTCAGCAACGTCCCGCCCTGATCCTCGCTCCCAACAAGACGCTGGCTGCCCAGCTGTACGGGGAGATGCGCGACTTCTTTCCCGGCAACCGGGTCGAGTACTTCGTCTCGTACTATGACTACTACCAGCCCGAGGCCTACGTACCTTCCTCCGATACCTACATCGAGAAGGACGCCGCGATCAATGCGCACATCGAGCAGATGCGACTGTCGGCCACCAAGGCCTTGCTGGAGCGTCGCGACTGCGTGATCGTCGCCACGGTGTCGGCGATCTACGGCCTCGGAAATCCCGAGTCATATCTCAGCATGGTTTTGCACCTCGCCCGCGGCCACCGGCTCCAGGAGCGGGACCTGCTGCGTCGACTCGCTGAACTCCAGTACACCCGCAATGAGATCGCGCTGTCCAATGGCACGTACCGGGCACGGGGCGAGGTCATCGACATCTTCCCGGCGGACTCGGAGCGGGAGGCGGTCCGGGTCACGCTGTTCGATGACGAGGTCGAGAACCTTGCATGGTTCGACCCGCTCACTGGCGAGGTCCTGCGCAGCGTGCCCCGGCTCACCATCTTTCCCAAGTCCCATTACGTCACCCCCCGCGACGCCGTCCTGCGGGCGGTGGACCAGATCCGCCAGGACCTCGTGGTGCGGCTCGCCGAGCTGCGGGAGGCCGGCAAGCTGGTGGAGGCCCAGCGGCTGGAACAGCGGACGCTCTACGACGTGGAGATGATGGCAGAGCTTGGCTACTGCAATGGCATCGAGAATTACAGCCGCTACCTCTCGGGCCGGCTGCCCGGCGAACCGCCGCCCTGCCTGTTCGACTACCTGCCCGAAGATGCACTCCTCATCGTCGACGAGAGCCATGTCACCATTCCCCAGCTGGGGGCGATGTACCGGGGTGACCGTTCCCGCAAGGAGACGCTGGTGGAGTACGGCTTCCGGCTGCCCTCAGCCCTCGACAACCGACCACTGCGGTTCGACGAGTTCGAGGCCCTTTCCCCGCAGACGATCTACGTCTCGGCGACGCCCGGACCCTACGAGCGCTCCCACTCCGACGCGGTGGTGGAGCAGCTCGTACGTCCGACCGGTCTCGTTGACCCGCCGATCGAGATCCGGCCCGCCTCCACCCAGGTGGACGACGTGCTTTCGGAGATCCGCATACGGGTTGCCCGCAACGAGCGGGTCCTCATCACGACGCTCACCAAGAAGATGGCGGAGGACCTCACCGACTACCTCATGGAGCACGGCGTGAAGGTGCGGTACCTGCACTCCGATATCGAGACTGTAGAGCGCACGGAGCTGATCCGCGACCTGCGCCTGGGGACGTTCGACGTCCTCGTCGGCATCAATCTGCTTCGGGAGGGGCTGGACCTGCCGGAGGTCTCCCTCGTTGCGATCCTCGATGCGGACCGGGAAGGGTTCCTCCGGTCCGAGGGCTCGCTCATCCAGACCGTCGGCCGGGCTGCGCGCAACCTGAACGGGATGGCCATCATGTACGCCGACCAGGTGACGGGCTCCATGCAGAGGGCCATCGCCGAGACGGACCGCCGGCGAAGTCGGCAGGTCGAGTTCAACCGGGAGCATGGCATCGAGCCCCGGAGCGTCGTGAAGGAGGTCCGGGACGTGATGGAGGCGGCCCGGGAGGCCCCGGGCCGGCGTGGCCGACGGGTCGCCGAGCCCCGGGCGGACTACCGGCAGCTGGATCCCGCGCAACTCGCCCGGCACATCGCCCGGCTGGAGAAGACCATGTTCGAGCATGCCCGCAACCTGGAGTTCGAGGCGGCAGCCCGCGTCCGGGATGAGCTCGATGGCCTGCGGCGCATGGAACTCGGCCTGCCGGCCAGCCCGGCCCGGTGAATGGCGCCTTGCCTTGGGCGCCTGCCTTTCGGTATCGTTCCGCCCGGCCAGCTCCAGGCGCGTAGCTCAGTGGTTAGAGCACTTCCTTGACATGGAAGGGGTCGGTGGTTCGACTCCACTCGCGCCTACCAATTGCCCTTAGATATCCATGCCTGTCATCACCCTGCCGGACGGCAGCCAGAGAGCCTTTGACCGCCCGGTCTCCGTCGCCGAAGTTGCGGCGGCCATCGGGCCCGGACTCGCGCGCGCGGCGCTCGCAGGCCGGGTCGATGACCGGCTGGTCGACACCAGCTTCGTCATCTCTGCCGACGCCACCCTTGCCATCATCACGGCGAAGGAACCGGCCGGCCTCGAGATCATCCGCCACTCGACCGCCCACCTGTTGGCCCAGGCCGTCCAGTCCCTGTTTCCCGATGCGCAGGTGACGATCGGTCCCGTGATCGAGGATGGGTTCTACTACGATTTCGCCTTCAAGCGGCCTTTCACTCCGGAGGACCTCGCGGCCATCGAGGTCCGAATGAAGGAGCTGGTCGCCGCTGACCTTCCGGTAGAGCGCCGGGTCATGTCCCGTGACGAGGCGGTCCGGTTCTTCAGCGGCATTGGCGAGAAATACAAGGCGGAAATCATCGCGGCGATCCCGGCTGACCAGGAGATCAGCCTGTATGGCCAGGGGGGGTGGGTCGATCTCTGTCGTGGTCCCCACGTGCCGTCCACCGGCAAGCTCAAGGCCTTCAAGCTGACCAAGCTCGCAGGCGCCTACTGGCGCGGCGACTCCCGCAACGAGATGCTCCAGCGCATCTACGGCACCGCCTGGGCCGACGAGGCGGCGCTCAAGGCCTATCTTACCCGGCTCGAGGAAGCCGAGAAGCGCGATCACCGGCGCATCGGCCGTGAGCTGGACCTCTTCCATTTCCAGGAGGAGGCGCCGGGCGCGGTCTTCTGGCACCCGAAGGGCTGGACCCTGTTCCAGCAGCTCATCACCTACATGCGGGAGAAGCAGCGGGCGGCGGGCTATCACGAAGTGAACACACCGGAAATCATGGACCGTGGACTCTGGGTGAAGTCCGGCCACATGGAGAAGTTCGGGGACAACATGTTCATGACCCAGACGCCTGACGACCGGGTGTTTGCGATCAAACCCATGAATTGTCCCGGCCACGTCCAGGTCTTCAACCAGGGCCTGAAGAGCTACCGGGATCTGCCGCTGCGGCTTTGCGAATTCGGCAAGGTGCATCGCTACGAGCCCTCCGGGGCTCTGCACGGCCTGATGCGGGTCCGGGCCTTTACCCAGGATGATGCCCACGTGTTCTGCACCGAGGAGCAGATCACGGCGGAGTCGGTGGCGGTGACCGACCTGATCCTCGGCATCTACCGGGACTTCGGCTTCGATGACATCCGGGTCAAGTTCTCCGACCGGCCGGCGAAGCGGGTCGGCAGCGACGACATCTGGGACCGGGCGGAGGCCGCGCTCCGGGAGGCTGCCCGGGCCGGTGGCCTCGAACTCGAGTACAACCCGGGCGAGGGCGCATTTTACGGGCCCAAGCTCGAGTTTGTGCTGCGGGACGCCATCGGCCGGGATTGGCAGTGCGGGACCCTGCAGGTGGATTTCAACCTGCCGGACCGGCTGGGGGCCTCCTTCGTGGCAGACGACAGCCAGCGGCGGGTACCCGTCATGCTCCATCGGGCCATGTTCGGCTCCCTGGAGCGCTTCTGCGGAATCCTGCTGGAGCACCACGCAGGGCGGCTGCCCACCTGGCTGGCCCCGGTGCAGGCCGTGGTGCTGAACATTACGGACCGGCAGGCGGATTTCGCCCGGACCGTAGAGGAAACCCTGAAAAATCAGGGCGTTCGGGTCGAAGCCGATTTGCGGAACGAGAAGATAGGCTTTAAGATTCGCGAGCACACGCTGCAGCGGGTGCCCTACCTGGTCGTGGTGGGGGACCGCGAGGCACAGAATTCTGAAGTGGCCGTGCGCACGCGCGGTGGCAAGGACCTCGGCACGATGCCGGTAGACCGGCTGGCCGCGATGCTTGCTGCCGAGATCGCGAGCCGCGGCCGCGCTGTTATGGAGGGTTGAAGTATCGCTGCCAACAAACGAGTCCGCCGGAACGACGAAATCGATGCGCGGGAACTCCGCGTCATCGGCGCGAATGGCGAACAGATCGGCATCCTCAGCCGGGATGCGGCGCTCCAGCGGGCCCAGGATATCGGGCTCGACCTGGTCGAGATCTCGCCCACCGCGGTGCCGCCGGTCTGCCGGATCATGGACTTCGGCAAGTTCCTGTTCGAGACGAACAAGAAGGCCCACGCAGCGAAGCGCAAGCAGAAACAGATCCAGGTCAAGGAAATCAAGTTCCGGCCTGGCACTGACGAAGGGGATTACCAGATCAAGTTGCGTAATCTCCAGAAGTTCCTCGGCGCCGGCGACAAGGCCAAGGTGACCTTGCGCTTTCGCGGCCGGGAGATGGCCCATCAGGAGATCGGCGTGCAACTACTGCAGCGCGTGCGCCAGGACCTGGAGGCCATTGGAATGGTCGAGCAGTTCCCCCGGCTGGAAGGCCGGCAGATGGTCATGGTGATTGCTCCGAAGAAGAAGTGACCCGGGGTTCAGGCCCCGGGCCGGAACCCGACGTGCCTGCTGCAGCAAGAGCGTGACGGTTGACCCTGGTGGCAATCCCGCCGCCCGTGGTCGCTGAAACCCGCCTGCGATGGCCCGCGCCGCTGCCCCCAGGGCAGCGTGGTGCGATGGTTCGGACCAGGCTACAAGGAGAAGACGACGATGCCCAAGCTAAAGACGAACCGGGGCGCTGCCAAGCGTTTCCGGGCGACGGCCAATGGCTTCAAGGCCGGCCAGTCGCACCTCAACCACATCCTGACGAAGAAGAGCTCGAAGCGTAAGCGCAAGCTGGGTCCGATGAACCAGATTGCCGAATGCGACGTGCCTGGCGTCAGGCGGATGCTGCCGTACTCATAGGGGAGACCGGAACATGGCACGCGTAAAACGTGGCGTGACGGTCAAGGCCCGTCACAAGAAGATGCTCAAGAAGGCCAAGGGCATGTCCCAGGCCCGGAGCAAGCTCTACAAGACTGCCAAGCAGGCGGTAATCAAGGCGGGGCAATACGCCTTCCGGGACCGCCGGGTGCGCAAGCGTGAGTTCCGCGCCCTGTGGATCACGCGGATCAACGCCGCTGCCCGGCTGCACGGCCTGTCCTACAGCCGCTTCATGAGCGGACTCATCAAGTCCGGCATCGAGGTCGACCGCAAGATGCTGGCAGACCTGGCGGTGCACGATGCTGCGGCCTTCGGGGCGCTTGCCGAAAAGGCCAAGGCGGGCCTGGCTGCGGCCTGAGCGCGCCCCCGGGGCACCATTGCGGCGCCCCTGCCCCATACCACCCCGGGTACGTGGCTTGCGTACCCGGGATGGTCCGAGGTCCGTTCCTGTCCCGGTGAAGTGCACAGATGGATATCGTGGAATCCCTCCTGTCCGAGGCGCGTGCGGCGGTGGCAGATGCTGCGGACCTCGCCGCGCTGGACGCCATCCGTGTCCGGTACCTCGGCAAGAAGGGTGAGCTGACTGCGCTGCTCAAGTCGCTCGGCACGCTGCCCGACGCCGAGCGCCGCACCCGCGGCCAGGTGATCAACGCCGCGAAGGATCTCCTCAACGGCGCCCTGGCGGCGCGCCGGGAGGTCCTGGAGGCCGGAGCCCTGGCAGACCAGCTCGCCACGGAAGCTGTCGACGTCACCCTGCCTGGCCGCGGCCAGCAGCCCGGCGGCCTTCACCCCGTGACCCAGACCCTGGAGCGCATCCAGCGCATCTTCACCGCTGCGGGTTTCTCAATCCACGAGGGCCCGGAGGTCGAGGACGACTTCCACAACTTCTCGGCGCTTAACATCCCGGTGGACCATCCTGCACGGGCGATGCATGACACCTTCTATCTCCGGGATGGCAGGCTGCTCCGCACCCATACCTCGCCGGTGCAGATTCGCGCCATGCTGCGCGAGGGTGCCCCCCTGCGGCTGATCGCCCCGGGTCGGGTATACCGGTGCGACTCCGATACCACCCACACGCCGATGTTCCACCAGGTCGAGGGGCTTGTGGTGGACACGGACGTCAGCTTCGCCAACCTCAAGGCAGTACTGGCGGAGTTCCTGGAGCAATTCTTCGAGCGCCCGGCGACCGTGCGCTTCCGTCCATCCTACTTCCCCTTCACCGAGCCCTCCGCCGAGGTGGACGTGCTGTCCGATTCCGGCCGCTGGCTGGAGGTGCTCGGCTGCGGGATGGTTCATCCGCGCGTGCTGGAGAATGCCGGGATCGATGCCGAGAAGTACACCGGGTATGCCTTCGGGATGGGCGTCGAGCGTTTCGCGATGCTCCGGCACGGTATCGACGATATCCGGCTGCTGTTCGAGAACGACCTGCGTTTCCTCCGGCAGTTCGCTGCCGCAGGCTGAGGGACCGGGATGAAGATCAGCGAATCCTGGCTGCGCGAGTACGTGAGTCCGGCGGGCGGAACGGCGGAACTCGTCCACCAGCTCACCATGCAGGGCCTGGAGGTGGAGGGCGTCGAGCCCGGGGGGCCGGCCCTCCCTGGCATCGTTGCCGGGCGGGTGGTTGACGTCGTGCCCCATCCCAATGCGGACCGGCTCCGGGTCTGTCAGGTCGATGCCGGCAGCGGTACGGTGCAGATCGTCTGCGGGGCGGCCAACGTTCGTGCGGGCGGGATCTATCCCGTGGCACTACCAGGCGCCGTGCTTCCGGGCGGCGCCACGATCCGGCAGGCTAGCCTCAGGGGCGTTGAATCCGGCGGCATGCTCTGTTCTGCCGCGGAACTGGGCCTGTGGGAGGCCCCGGGCACCGCCGCTGGTCTGCTTGAGTTCGGGGCCAACACGGTTCCCGGAACACCAGCCGAGCGGGTGCTCGGTCTTCCCGACGCCATCCTCGACCTCAAGATCACCCCAAACCGGGCGGACTGCTTCTCCGTCATCGGCGTGTCCCGTGACCTGGCTGCCACCACTGGCGCCTGCTTCGTGGAACCGGAGGTGCCTGCCGTAGCCACGATCGACTCCCCGGGCTTTCCGGTTCGTGTGGAGGATGCGGTTGCCTGCCCGGTTTTTGTCGTGCGCGCGGTGCGCGGAATTCGCGCCAATGCGGAGTCGCCGGCCTGGCTCAAGGAACGGCTCCGGCGCAGTGGCATCCGTTCGATTCATCCCGTCGTGGACGTCACCAATCTCGTGATGCTCGAGTGGGGCCAGCCCCTGCATGCCTATGACCTGGATTGTCTGGCGGCAGGCATCGCCGTGCGGCCGGCGAAGGAGGGGGAGACGCTGGAGCTTCTGACCGGTGGCTCCGTGAAGCTCGACCCTGGATACCTCGTGATCGCGGACGGCACCGGCGCCATCGGCCTCGCCGGCATCATGGGTGGCAAGACAACCGGCGTCACGGCCGCAACGGTAAACGTCCTGCTGGAATCGGCCTTTTTCACCCCGGCAGCCATCGCGGGGCGGGCCCGTCGCCTCGGGCTGCAGACCGATGCGGCTACCCGGTTCGAGCGGGGCGTCGACCCCGCGGGCCAGCGCCGCGCCATCGAGCGTGCCACGGCACTGCTCATCGCGGTCGCCGGTGGCGAGCCCGGCCCCTGCCAGGTCACAGGAAGTACGCCGTCGCGCCGTCCCGGGATCCTCCTGCGTCGTGAGCGCCTGGCTCGGCTCTTGGGGGCGGTAATCGGTGACGCCGAGGTCGAGGCCATCCTGGGTCGCCTGGGAATGCGGGTTGCCCCCGTCGCCGCGGGTTGGCACGTGGAACCACCCTCGTTCCGCTTCGACGTTGCCATCGAGCACGATCTCATCGAGGAGATCGCCCGTGTCCATGGCTATGACCGGATCGCGCCGGTCAAGGGACGTCAGGACACGACGCTCGGTCGGGCCCCGTCGGGTGAGGCCCGGCTGGAGTCCCTGCGCGCCGTGCTCGTCCAGCGCGGCTACCACGAGGCCGTGACCTTCAGCTTCGTTGACGGCGATCTTGACCGGCAGCTCGCCGGTGGCACGGCTGGCGTGCCGCTGGTCAACCCGATTTCAGCCGACCTCGCGGTCATGCGCCAGACCCTCTGGCCGGGACTCCTGCAGGCGGTTGCCCGCAACCAGGACCGGCAGCAGCGGCGTGTGCGGCTGTTCGAGGCTGGCGTCCGCTTCGTTCCGGGTCCGGAGGGCCACGCCGAGCAGGCCGTGCTGGCAGGCATCGCCGCGGGCAGTGCCTGGCCGGAGCAGTGGGGCGGCGATGGCCGGGCGGCGGACTTCCATGACGTTAAGGCCGACGTCGAGGCGCTGCTCGCCACCGTGGGCCCCGCCGACTTCACCTGGACCGCGGAGAGCCATCCGGCCCTGCATCCGGGCCGGACGGCCCGGCTCCTTCGGGCCGGGAGACCTGCGGGGTGGCTCGGGGCCCTGCATCCGAGCCTTGTTGGGCCGAGCGGGCTCGTTGAAGCGCCCCTGCTGTTCGAACTCGACCTGGCCGTGGTCCGGGAGGCCCGCGTGGCGGCCTATACGCCCGTCTCCCGGTTTCCCGCGGTACGCCGGGACCTCGCCATTCTGGTCCCGCGGGCGACTCCCGTGGGCAAGCTGGTCAAGGCCGTGGCCATGGCGGCGGGACCGGCCTTGCGGGAGGTCGTGGTATTTGACATCTTCGCCGGCGAGCACATCGACGCCGGTCAAAAGAGCGTCGCTTTGGGCTTGATTTTGCAGGAAACATCCCGCACCCTAACTGACGCCGAGACAGACACAATCATCGGTGGCGTGATCCAGCGGCTGGCTACGGATTTCAGCGCCAGAATAAGAGAATAAGCGAGCATGGCTCTCACCAAGGCGGATATGGCGGAGTCCCTGTTCAACGAACTGGGACTTAACAAGCGCGAAGCCCGCGAGCTGGTTGAACTCTTCTTCGAGGACCTGCGTGCGGCACTAGCGAGCGGGGAGCAGATCAAGCTCTCCGGATTCGGCAATTTCGACCTGCGGGACAAGAACCAGCGGCCGGGCCGGAATCCAAAAACGGGCATGGAAATCCCAATCACGGCGAGACGTGTAGTCACGTTCCGCCCCGGACAAAAACTGAAAGCCCGAGTGGAAGCCTATGCTGGAGCCCGGGAATAACGACGACCTGCCCCCGATTCCGGGCAAGCGTTATTTCACGATCGGCGAAGTGAGCGACCTGTGTGCGGTCAAGCCGCACGTGCTCCGTTACTGGGAGCAGGAGTTTCCGCAGCTCAAGCCGGTGAAGCGACGTGGCAACCGCCGGTACTACCAGCGGCAGGACGTCCTCATCATCCGCCAGATCCGCAGCCTGCTCTACGACGAGGGCTTCACGATCGGTGGTGCCAGGCAGAAGCTCACCGGCGAGGAGGCCCGTTCGGATCTCAGCCAGAGCCAGCAGATCGTCCGGCAATTGCGGGTGGAGCTGGAAGAGATCATGCGCCTGCTGCGGCGCTGAGCTGCCGAAGCACGGCTGAATTCGGGTATCATGCCGACCGCCCGTCGAGCGGCTTCGACGAGTGATCACTAGCCATCTGGGAACGGGGCGTGGCGCAGCCTGGTAGCGCACCTGCATGGGGTGCAGGGGGTCGCAGGTTCAAATCCTGTCGCCCCGACCATTCATGGCAGTGATCGGAAGACAAGCTGCCCGGGCGGCCAGCCGTCCGGAGTTCCTGCTGGCCGTCATCACGGTGCTGGCCCTGCCGGTCAGCCTGCCCGTCGCCGAGGCAGGGGAGGCCGACGAAGCGCTCGCGCTGGTCCGCGCCTGGGTGGCTGGCCGATATGACAACGCAGCCCAGTCGGCCCGGGACCTCGGCGATCCCGCCATTCCCGATGACCAGAAGCACCGGCTGATGCACCAGCTGTTCGTGCCCGTCCCGGTGGCGATCCCGGCCCTCGAGGGGTACCTGGTCTTCCAGCAATCCTCGGTCAATGGATCGGAGGACCCGGACCTGATCACCCGGGTGGGCCTCCTGCAGTTCCTCGTCGACGCTGATGGCCAGCTGCGCCAGCGCGAGCTCAACTTCATCGACCTGGACCGGTTCAAGAATGCCCATCGACGACCTGAGCAGCTCGCGGCGGTCGGACCCGCGGACGTCCGCTTCGACCCGGGCTGCGACTTCCCACTGCACCTCACCCCCTCCCGTGAGGAGATCACGGGCGTGATGCCCCGGGGCGCCTGCCGCTTCTTCAGTCCGGGCCTTGGCAAGGAGCTGATCGCCGATGACGCCGTCACCATCCGCCCTGACGAGTACTGGTTCCTGGGGCGTTTCGTGGACGGGGAAGGGCGGGTCATGTGGGGGAATGCCAGCCCCGAGCCCGTAAAGCTCATCCGTGTGTCCCGGGAGCAGGCCGAGCTGCGCTGATGCAGCACCCGGGGCGCCGTTTGGTCCGCACCGCCTATTGTTATAA